>CBDUBC010000008.1:0-49439 GCA_965365285.1 uncultured bacterium | reverse complement strand
TTATTTTGATAAACTCTGATATCTTCCGTCGGAATATTTCTTGCGTTACAATAGACTTTTACAAAATAGGCCGCGCATAAGCCGAAGAAGCAAGGAAGTAATCAAACGGGCCTGGAGCTGTTCCATCTCCTTTGTATCGAACGGGCTGATCAGTAATGACTTTAAAATCATCAAAACTGGCCTCAAGCCTTAAATTATCGAGAAATCGTACGTCTACTTGCATAAGGTGGGATTACCATTGTTTATGGGATAGGGGGAGGGCCATGAATAAGATTTATAGGACTATGTAAAATATCACATTGCTATCCATTTGAAATTTCATTATAATTTTTCCATGAATTTAAATATTTTAGTCGTCGAAGATAATGAAATTAACCAAATGATTCTCACAAGGGTATTGGAGGGGGCCGGACACCACATCACAAGTGCTATGCGTGGTGAAGAAGCGATCAATTTTTTCAACGAAAATGACTATGACATCATTTTAATGGATCTCAATATGCCAGATATAGACGGATTTGAGGTCACTTTAAAGATGAGAGAAATTGAAAAAGAAAGAGGTGACAACCCCAAGACCATTATCGCCGCAGTTACCTCAAGCGTAGAAGATAATATAAGAGATAAGGCCCTAGAAAGTGGATTTGATGATTTTCTAGTTAAGCCAGTTTCAAGTGATTTAGTCATCAAGACCTACCAAAAATACACAAAATAATATTGACAGAAAATTGGGTTTAGGCGAAGAGTACATATTCCTTTTTAAGTAGGTTTTGACTGAACCCATCCTTTTTAAAATCCCTTTTTAAAGATCTTGAGCTTAAGAGTTGGGCCCTAGCACCTAGCATTCTAGGTCCTGAAACATGTCAGAGGCTGAGTTCTTATTTTCAGACTATCCAAGATATTGGTCTTCTTCACATGGCAGAGATTGGTAAGGGGCTAGATAAAAAGCTTGATCGCGGTATCCGCAAAAGTGAAATTTTCTGGATTTCAGAATGGAATAAGTCACTAGAACTCATGGGTCTTCATTCTTTTTTTACCGAATTAATGTTGGAGCTTAATCGAACATTTTTTTTGGCATGTAAAAGATTTGAGACTCAATTCGCCTATTATCCAGTTGGAGGCTATTATAAAAAGCATCTCGATCAACTTGCCGATAATAAGCATCGGCAGGTAACAGTCATTCTATACCTAGAAGACTGCTTAGGAGGAGGCGAGCTGATTATCTATAACAAAGATCATATTAATCAAATTGATCAGGTCTATTCTCCACGAAAAGGAGATCTTGTGATTTTCTTTTCCTCACAAATCTTTCATGAGGTAAAAGAAGCTCATAGTGAAAGGACTTCGCTCACTACCTGGTTTAGAGATGATGAGATTATACCTCTCTTTTAAATTACTTTTTTAATAAGGGGAAGGCCTTTCCAAAGTCGTATGATAATATAAGCACAAGTTCCCATACTGCCAAAGCAAACAAAAAGTATTAGCCAAACAATTCTTATCCAGACCTTTTTCTCCAGAACGCAAACCCAAAACCAGAGAATAATTTGATTAATGTAGAAGTCGACCAGAGTGGCCTTAAACCACATCGGGCTTCCCGTCCAACTAAACTCGGTGAAAAGGTTTTGTTGAAAACTCGCCCAAAAAGTCGTTGCTAGCATCAATAGGAAAAGGAGAAAAAAACCCGCTATTTTAAATTCCTTACTCATGTTTCCTCCATGTAATTTCAGTTGTTTATATTAATTGTCGATTCTTTGTCTTATTTAAACTGAGAGCTTATACTCTATTATAGCCCAAAAGGAGTCCTTATGAAGGTTTTAATTACAGGTGCTTCCGGTCTAGTTGGTTCTCGAATGCTAGAAAATTTTTTTGAATCTGGTATTTCTGACATTCGCGTTTTAACCAGGTCAAAATCAAAGAAATTTGAATTCCCTGTAGAAGTTTTTGAGTGGGATCCTTCGAAACAATACTTAGAAAACGGTGCTCTTGATGGAGTTGATGCTATCATTCATCTTGCTGGAGAGTCGGTCGCAGAGGGGAGATGGACCAAGTCTAAAAAAGATCGAATCTTAGACTCCAGAGTCGATTCAACGAAATTGCTCATGGATACCATTCAAAAAATGGCATCTAAGCCTAAAAAATTTATTAGTGCCTCTGCCATTGGAATCTACGGAAATAGAGGTAGTGAAAACCTTGATTCTTCTTCGGACCATGGTGACGGTTACCTCGCTGATGTATGTAAGAGGTGGGAAGAGCTTGTTCTCAATCATAATATAGACGGAATGCAGTCCCAAGTTATAAGAGTAGGGATTGTACTCGCTGAAAACGGAGGAGCACTCAAGAAAATGCTTCCTCCTTTCAAGGCCGGAGTGGCCGGAAACCTTGGAAACGGAAAACAGTATATGAGTTGGGTACATATTGATGATCTTGTGGAACAGTTTAAGTTCCTTCTTCTAGGAAAAGGAACTCAAAAGATTTATAACGGAGTTTCTCCTTCACCCATTAGTAATGCTGGATTCACTAAGGTCTTAGGAAGAGTTGTGAAAAGACCGACCCTTTTTCCTATACCAATCTTTGCTCTTAAAATTCTATTTGGAGAAATGTCACAAATTCTTTTAAATTCACAAAAAGTTATGCCTAATGAATTCATTAAGGATAACTTTCAATTTAAGTATAAAAACCTTCACGATGCGCTGTCCGATATTCTTAAGTACAATCTTAATGGAGAAAGAGTTTTAAAACTCTACCAATTTGTCCAAAAACCGCTTGAGAAGGTTTTTCCATTCTTCTCAGATGAAGGTAATTTAGAGCAAATCACTCCTGGCTACCTTAATTTTAAAGTTTTAGGAAAAAATACACCAACGATCACGAAGGGCACTTTGATTGACTACAAGTTAAAGGTGCATGGGATTCCAATTAAATGGAAAACAAGAATTAATGACTTTAAAGAAAACGAAATGTTTATTGATGAGCAAATCAAGGGACCCTATACTAAATGGGTACACACACATGACTTTTACCAACTCCAAAATGGGACACTTCTTAAAGATCATGTCGTCTACAAAGTTCCTTTTGGAGTTCTAGGTGACCTATTCGCCGGGTTTCTTGTAAAAAAAGATTTAGAGAAAATTTTTGGATATCGCCAAGAAGTTATTTCCAAAGTCTTTGATCAAGCCTAGACTAGAGTTATGAAAAAATGCAATATCTTCTGGTTTCGACGTGATTTAAGATTAGATGACAACAAAGGCCTTCATATGGCCTTAAGATCGGGGGTTCCTGTACTCCCCATGTTTATCTTTGATAAAAATATCCTTGATAAGCTAAATTACCGAGATGATTCTCGAGTTCAATTTATCCACAGTACTCTTTCCGAGCTTAAAAAAGAGCTTAAAGATCTAGGCAGTGATCTTCTTGTTTTGCATGGGACTCCCCAAGAAGTGTGGAAAAAAATCCTAAAAGATTATGATGTCAAGGAAGTCTTCTTTAACGAGGACTATGAACCCTACGCTATTCAAAGAGATCAAGAAATCATTAAATTCTTAAAATCAAAAAAAATAGCAGCACATAGTTTTAAAGATCAAGTGATTTTTGCTAAAAATGAAATTGTTAAGAATGACGGAAAACCCTATACGGTCTACACCCCCTATAAAAGGAAATGGCTCGAAAAACTAACACCCAACGATTTAGCGAGTGTTCAAAACAAAAAATACTTTGATTCATTTTTGAAAATCAAAGGCTTAAAATTTCTAACTCTAAAAGATCTTGGTTTTGAAAAATCTCCTATCAAAATTCCAGAGTGCAAAATTAAGAAGGCCATTCTTCAAGGTTATGATAAAAACAGAGATTTTCCTTCGATCGATGGAACTTCCTTATTAGGTCTCCACCTGCGCTTTGGTACTTTAAGCGTACGTAAGGCGGCCCAAAAAGGTTTTGAACTTAATGATACTTGGTTAAGTGAGCTTGTGTGGCGAGAGTTCTTTATGCAAATTCTCTATCACTTCCCCCATGTGACAAAAGGGGCATTTCGAGAAAAATACGACAAGATGAAATGGAGAAATAACAAAAAAGAATTTGAAAAATGGTGTCAGGGTCAAACAGGTTATCCCATAGTTGATGCCGGTATGAGAGAGCTCAATGCTACAGGGCATATGCATAACCGGGTGAGGATGATTGTTGGTAGCTTCCTTGTGAAACATTTGTTGGTCGATTGGAGATGGGGAGAGAGATACTTCGCATCAAAGCTGCTTGACTTTGAACTGGCATCAAATAACGGTAACTGGCAGTGGGTGGCAGGAACGGGTTGCGATGCTGCTCCCTACTTTCGGGTATTTAACCCTGAAACTCAGATGAAAAAATTCGATAAGGATCTAAAATACGTTAAAAAATGGGTACCCGAGTTCGGTACGGATGAATATCCTGAGCCGATGGTTGATCATAAAATGGCGTATGCGAGGGCCCTTGAGACCTATAAGGCTTTGTAGACACTTATTTGCTTGTTGAATTCCTTAAATTTCGGTGATAGTCTGCACTTAGAAACCAAAGTTTGAGGTATGAAACATGTCTCTATGGAAATTGAAAAAAAATCAAAAAGCACAAATCACTGGGTTTTCTGCCGCCCTAGACGGAAAATTTCAAAAAAGGCTAAGTGATATGGGCCTTTATGAAAACAGCCTTATCTCATGTTTTCTTTCCACTCCTTTTGGGGGACCCAAGCTTTATTCTATAGAGGGAACAGTTCTTTCCCTTACTTCTGATCTTGCTGATCACATTCATATCAAAATCATCGATTAGTGTCGAAATTGGGTTGTCGGTATCGGCACACAGTGATAATGTCCCGCGAGTAAAACTATTGTTTGAGTGGGTAAACTATGGATCAAATTCTTTTAATCGGCAAACCAAATTCTGGGAAAAGTCTCCTCTTTAACCAGCTTACAGGCCTCAATCAAAAAGTAGCGAACTTTCCAGGCGTCACTGTTGAAGTTAAACAAGGGGAAATGGAAGGTATCAAAATTATCGATTTTCCGGGTCTTTATTCCCTCGAGGCCCTGACAAAAGATGAAGAAGTTGCTGTTGAAAAACTCAAACTTGCTATAGATCATGAAAGTGGAAAAAAACCAGCACTTGTTTGTATCCTAGATGCAACTCGTTTAGAAAGATCTCTTGTTCTTGGACTCCAAGTACAAGAACTTGCTTCCCAAATGGGGTGTCCTCTAATATTTGCTATCAATATGATGGATGTCCTTCTTCATAACAAGATCGAAATGAATATAAGTGAACTAGAAAAGCACCTTGGTGCTCGAGTAATTCCTTTATCTGCCAAATCTAAAGTTGGGCTTCCAGAGTTAAAAAATATAATTAGGGAAATGGTCGCGAAGCCTCAAAGCTTTGGAGCACTCAAAAACGTAGAGTTGGAGGAGCATGGTTATGTTAAGATCGCTCGGAAATTTGCTCAAGACTATGGTCCAAAAGGTGACTTGATTCTTAAAAATCAAGGTATTCTGGATAATATTTTTCTCTCAGGCTTTTTTGGAGGTGTGGTCTTTTTTGTAATTATGGCCTTTCTCTTTCAGTCAATTTTCACTTGGTCTGGACCTGCAATGGACTTAATTGAGGAACTGATCTCCTCGGCAGGTAACTTTGTCGGTGGTTATATAACGAATCCTATGGCAAAAGATTTTATTCAGGATGCAATCTTTGGGGGAGTGGGCTCCTTTCTTGTTTTTGTTCCTCAAATTTTTGTTCTTACTTTTATTATCGGTATTCTTGAAGATAGCGGGTACCTCGCGAGGGCCGCGATTATCTGCCACAAACCATTTAGTTTCTTTGGTCTCAACGGAAGAAGCTTCATTCCTTTTCTTTCGGGTTACGCATGTTCTATTCCGGCCGTAATGGCAACGCGAACTATTGAATCTTCAAAGAAAAGACTTCTCACTATCTTCACCATCCCTCTTATGGTCTGTTCTGCAAGGCTTCCGGTATATGCACTTCTTGTGACGGCCTTTATTCCTGATACGATGCTGATGGGTGGACTATTCAACTCTAGAGGTATGGTCTTTTTTGGGCTCTACCTCTTTGGAATCCTGACCGCTTTAATTGTAAGTGCCATCCTATCGAAAACAAGCTTTAAAAAAGAGAGTGATTCACCATTTCTGATAGAACTTCCTCCATATCGACTTCCTCATTGGAAACCACTGATTCAAAGAGCGCTGACAAGCTCTCGGCAATTTGTGACCAAAGCAGGTCTTATGATCTTTTCTGTGACTGTGGTTATTTGGCTACTTGGCTATTTTCCGAATGGGGCCGATCAGCTAGAGACGAGTTGGCTTGCATGGATTGGACAAAAATTTGAGTGGTTTTTTAAACCTCTTGAACTTGACTGGAAATATGGTGTGGCCATTATTGTTTCTTTTCTCGCAAGAGAAGTTTTTGTTGGAACGCTTGGAACAATGTTTGGAATTGAAGGTGCTGATGAAAATATTGCCGGCCTTGCGGAGAATATTCAGGCCTCAGGAATGTCACTAGGCGCAGGTATTTCACTCATTATATTTTATTCAATTGCATTGCAGTGTGTATCAACTTTGGCCGTTATTAAAAAAGAGACCGGCTCCATGCGCTTTGTAGTCTATCAATTCCTTTTCTATATGGGGCTTGCTTACCTCATGTCTTTTCTCGGATTGCACCTGGTTAACGCCCTGGCATAGAAATCAGTTGTAAGCACAGGCAAAGGTCCCTATTATTGATACATGTATATTTGTATATGTCATGCAGTGAGTAGGGACGATATCTTTGACGAACTCAAAAGGAGTCCCCAAAAAAACCTGCGTCAAGTTCTTGACGAGTTTGAAGTTAGTCACGATTGTGGTACTTGCGAAGAGGTCGTCGAAGAGTTGAAAAAAGAAGTTATTCAAAAAAAACTAAGGAGCTATCATGAAAGGTGATAAAGCGGTCATTAAAGGGTTACAAGAGGCCCTAACCAATAAACTGACATCTATTAACCAGTACTTTCTTCACGCTCGAATCTTTCAAGATTGGGGACTCGAAGGTGTTGGTGGTTATGAATATAAAGTTTCTATTAAGAGAATGAAACAAGCAGATGATTTGATTAAAAGGATTTTATTTCTTGAATCTCTCCCTAATATTCAAAAATATGGAAGTGTTCGTATAGGGGAAGAAACCAAAGAAATTATCGAGCTTGATCTAGAAACAGAGATGGAGCATTGTGAGCAGCTTCGTGAGACCATCAAACTTTGTGAAACGAAAAAAGATTACGTGACTCGAGATATGCTGACTGAAATGTTAGAAAATGAGGAAGATCATATTGATTGGATGGAGACTCAACTTCACCTCATTGAAAATACAGGAATAGAAAATTATATCCAGGCTCAAATGGAAAAGGGAGAGTAAGATGAAAGGAAATAAAGAAATCATTAGTGCATTAAACCACCTTCTTATGGGGGAACTTACTTCCGTTAACCAGTATTTTATTCATGCTGAAATGTTGAAGGATTGGGGACTTGATAAAGTTCACGCTCGCTTCCAGCATGAAATGGAAGAAGAGCAAATGCACGCTCGAAAAGTAATTGAGCGAATCCTCTTTTTGGAGGGAAATCCTAACATGAACAAAATGGAAAAAATTGTTCTTGGGAAAACGATTGAGGAAATCTTTCAGCATAATTTAGATTATGAAGTGGTAGTTCGAAAAAGACTTCAAGATACAATCGCCTTAGCTGAAAAGAAGAAGGATTATGTCACCAGAGACCTTCTTTCTAAACAACTTCTTTTTGATACCGAAGAAGATCATATCTATTGGTTAGAAATTCAGCTCAGACTCATTAAAAAAGTAGGTAAGGAAAACTATCTCCAATCGCAAATGGCGTAAAATGAAGTTTCTTTTACCTTTTTTTGTTTGTTTTTCGCTTCATGCTCAAGATCTACCTTTTGAATCAAAGGATTTTAAAAAGGTAGGTAATGCCCTTTTGGAGTATTCCATCTTTGGAATTGATGTTTATGACATTTCTTATTATCAAAATGAAATGGGAGATAAGGCCTTTTTAATTCTTGATTATAAGCTCGATCTTAAAAAAGAATATTCTGTGAAGGGATGGGATGTTGGCTTTGAGAAAAATGTTCAGCGAAAAGATTACTACAAAGATGCTATGGCATGGCTTCGAGAACACACGCCTGCTGTAGAGGACGGTGATCAAGTGATTCTTTATCGAGAAAGTGAATTGGCCCGTATTTATAAAAATGGAAAGCTTATTATTGAAAAGAAAGACAATAAGATCCCGGAAATCATTTTCAGACCATGGCTTGGTCAACACCCGGTGGATGAAGATGTTAAAAATAAGCTATTAGGTAAGGAATAAAGATGATTCTTTATGAAGTTAGTATCGTCGTTGATAACGATATCTATGAAGAATATTTAACTTGGCTAGATGATCACGTTCAAGAGCTTCTTAAGTTAGAAGGGTTTTCTAAAGCGGAAATTTGGTGTGATCAAAATCAATCGAATCAAATTATCTGTCACTACCATATTGAAAGTGAAAAACACTATACCGACTATATTGAAATCCATTCTCCAAAATTAAGAGCGGACGGGACTCGAAGATTTGAAGGGAAATTTCAAATTGAAAGAAGAGCAGCAAGGCTCGTCTCAAGATGGTCTCGTTAATCTGAAAAATTTTCGATCAATAGATCGACTTTAGAAGCAAAAATAAAATCACTTTCTACTAGTCCATTAATTTTATGAGTCCAGATCTCTATATCCAGATGACCAAATCCGATATGAAGTTCAGGGTGATGCCATTGCTCATCCGCCATTTCGGCTATTTGATGCGCTAGCTTCATTGGTGCTTTCATCTCTTTCATTTTAAGTTTACGAAGAAGCCTGGTGTTGTCATGAGTGAGTTGCCACTCCGAAGAGATCTGTTTTTTGAATTCAATAATGTCATTAAGCTCTAGAGGAGGTATTTCTCCTGAGCAAGGTATGCATTTTTTTTCATGTAGACTCATAGGCTAAAAAAGATAAAATCGATGTTCTCTAAATCCTTTATTGAACACCGATATTGAGTGTCGTTTTTTGTCTCTATCCCTCTATTCTAAAAACCATCTGGATTATAATCAACTTTAAAAATAAATTTATTTTTAAAATGGAGTAAGTGACTGTTATCTGGAATTTCCTGAGGGATACTATCTAGTCGGTTATTGAGGTGAAATATAGCTTTGGTATACAAATTCACCCTTAAGTGCTCGTTCAATATAACCAACATACTTTTTAGTCAGCTCCGGATTTTTTTCAACAGTTCTTTCAATAAAGGTCTTAATTGCTTCCACTGTTTCTTCAACGTTATCGATCATGATGGATTTTAGGAAACCAGCAAAGCTCGACTTTGGATTGACGGCCGAGTGGTAATGAAGAACGCCATTATCACTAAAATGAGCGAACCCATTCACAGAATAAGCAGTATCACTAGAAACCATATACCATATCGCTCTATAGCCCTCAGGAGTCTTTTTAAAGTCGCTACCATGGACATAGTTCCCATTGGGTACAGGCCAGGGGAGATCGATCTCATACTCAGTATAAACCTCTGTGGCGGTAATATGTTTAATAGGCCTAGACTTAATGAGATTAGGGACATAATCCTTTTGAATATCGAGGGCAAGAAAGAGTGCCAAAGACTCAAGTGGTGTGGGCCTCAAAGTCAGAAAGAGATCAATTGATGGCCAAGGTGCGTTATCGATGGGAGTGAGCTTAGTGACCGTTTTCCCTGACATGACTAAGGCTTTTTCTTGAGGACTTAGCTCGTCAAATGTGATAGTTTGTGCCGCGATTGGTAGTAAAAAGAGAAAAATAAGCATTAATTTCATTAACGCTATTAATAGAAATTTGGGGTATTTATGTCCAGCAAAAAAAATCAAAATTCATCAATAAGGCTTTTTGAAAGTGATTTTATGGAAGCAATGACCCATGTCCATCCCATAACACCGCTTTTGATGTGGACCCCTATTGTCGCTTTCATGTTTTATAAGTCTCATACGGAATTTCAACTCTCTGGAGTTACAAATCTAGCTCTCTTCATCTTGGCAGGGCTCGTATGGACGCTGACCGAGTATGTAGTTCATCGATACGCTTTTCACTTTCCTGCAAAAAGTGATTGGGGAAAAAAGATCATCTATCTTTTTCACGGAATTCACCACGATGACCCAGATGATGCCACCAGGCTCGTCATGCCGCCTCTACCTGGTCTTTTAATCATGTTCATCATCGGCAACTTCTTTAGACTTTTTATTCCTGAAAACTATTTTATGGTGTTCATGGGATCCTTTATTATTTTTTATTTAGTGTATGATTATATTCACTATGCAACTCACCACTTTCGAATGACTAGTAAAGTAGGACGATACCTTAAGTCTTATCACCTGAAACATCACTACACTAAGGATCCTGTTAAATACGGGGTTTCTAATCCTCTATGGGACTATGTCTTTGGAACAGTAGAGATGAAGCAAGGACTTGCCAAGAAATGAAAAAATGGCCTCTTCTTTTTCTTCTGTGGACACTTCCTCTAAGTGCATCTGAAAACGTTGCCTGGAAAGACTTTAAAGAATCCTTTGCAGATATATTTAGAGCGTTTCCGTCCCAATTTAAAGCAAGAAGTAACGCCTATGCTACCGCTATCGCTACTCCAATGCTTGCTTACAGCTTTGATCAAGATGATCGATTAAGTGCTCTTTTTCGATCCAAAAAAGAAAACTGGGCAATTAATCTTGTTGGGGATATGGCCATCGCTGCCAATTTTCCTATCATTCCTTTTGGTTTTTACGCCTGGGGGCGCTCTCATCATGATGAAAGACTGATTCGTTTTTCTAAAGAAGTCTTTATTGCGACATATCTCGCAGGCTGGCAGATTATTGCTATAAGTTTACTTCCGATAAACGAACGTCCAAATGATGATGTAAGCTTTTGGGAAAAAAGCTTTCGAGGAGGATCCTCTTTTCCTTCTGGCCACGTCATGCCATTTGCAGTCCTAACAATGAAGACACTTCAATACTATGGGCCTTTAAGAGCAATGATTCCAGCTGCCCTAACTCTCGCCACAGGATACCAAAGAGTTCAAGAAGGAAAACATTATCTCTCTGATGTGATTGGAGGGCTTCTTCTCTCTGTGATTGCTTCAGAAGGTACTAGAGTTTATACCAACTATCAGGGTAATCACCCTTTTTATAAGGCAATCTTTGAACATGAAGTCAGTGTAAGTTTTATGCGAAAAGAAGAGTCTCCTGGGCTACTGGTAAGCTGGACTTACTAAAGCCAATCCCTTGATTGATAATCGGTAAAGGCCTGCTTAAGAGAGTTCTTAAGATCATCGGTATAGGTAAACTCAAGATTTAAAACTGATTTATTAGCATCAACTTCCCATGCGGAGGGAGAGAGCTCTTTGGTCTTATCAGGAGTAAGTCTAAAATTAATTGGAAAAACCTTAGCAAGAAAATAAGCACTCCATGCAACGAACCTGATAAGAAAAAGTGGAAGATAAAAACGTATGACCTTTTTTCTATTACATAAAGAAGATATCTCATCAATGAGTTCACCAAAGGTGAAAGATCTTTGATAGGCCAGAAAAAAGACCTCCCATTTACTCTGGAAAGGACGAACTATAATTTTTTCAATGGCCCCAACAAGGTCATAGACCGAAACAAAACTATATTTTTTTCTCATTCCATCAATACCAGAGATAAGAATCAAACCTGAATTGACCATCTTAAAGACATCCAGCATGGCAGGATCTCGTGGTCCAATAACAACAGGTGGCCGAATAACGACTTTCGTCCAACTAGAAGGAGCTAGATTTTGAAGATAACTTTCTGCCTCAAGTTTACTTCTACCGTAATGGGAAACAGGAAGCTCTTGATCTTCTTCTTTTTTCTTATGATTTAATTGACTTGGTCCACTAGCGGCCAGTGAACTAACAAGAACGAATCTAAGCTCTGGGTTATGAGATTTTAAATCACTAATAAGAACTCTTGTTGCTTCAGCATTTTGAAGATAAAAATCTTTAGGCTTAAAGGAATGAACGATCCCTGCGAGGTGAATGACGACATCTATATCCTTAGGAACTTCATAGATCCAAGAGTTAGGTCGATGAGGAGAAAGTTCTCCCAATATAGGAATCCCCTTAATAGAGTATTCTTTGAATTTTTTGATGGTTCGGGTAAGGCAATAAACTTCATGCCCGGCCTTATCGAGGGCCTCGCAAAGAAAAGAGCCAATAAATCCAGAACTTCCTGTGACAAAGACTTTCATTTTTATAAATCTTTTTCAAATATTCGATAAAGCTTATAGGGGTCTGCACCCATGAGCTGAAGAGGCTTATTCATCGGAAGATTATCCTCTAGAATCCAACTCATCTCAATTTCCCCATATCCGGCCTGTTTAATTCGTTTATGAGTAGCATTGTAAAGAATTGGTCCTAAACCCATATTTCGATATTCTTCTTTAACTCCAGCAGTAATAACTCTGCATCTTTTGATGTATTTCTTTGCCCTAAGAAGTTTAAAGATTCCAAAAGGAAAAAGCCTACCGGAAGGGATCTCTTTAAAGACTTGATTGTAATCTGGCAGGGCAACGATAAATCCTGCAGTCTTACCATTGACTTCTACAAAGAGTATGAGTTCAGGGTCTACGATTTGCTTCATATCTTTGGCCATATGAAAAAATTCATCATCGGTCATCGGAACAAAGCCCCAGTTCTTTTCCCAGGCACTATTATAAACCTCATGCATTCTCTTAACTTCATTATCCCAGTCTTTTAAATTGAGTATTCTGTAGCTAATTCCATGCTTTTGCTCTGTTCGCTCAGAGATTCGAACAATCTTTTCAGGCATCTGAAAATCAGTTGCCAGTTTATAAGCAATAAGATCTTTTGCCTTGGTAAAACCATTTTCATCAAAGAAATTAAGATAGTACTCAGGATTATAGGTCATCATGAGCTGTGGCGGATCATCAAAACCTTTAATGAGTAGACCAGCTTCATAATTTGTCGAGGGATTCATAGGTCCTAAGATTTTCGTTGCACCCTTTTCCTGGAGCCAGCTTTCTGCTTTTTGAAGAAGATCTTTAGCGACTTCTTTATTTTCTATAGCTTCAAAAAATCCAAAAAAACCAATATTTACCCCATGAAACTTATTATAGGCATGGTTGTAAACCGCCATTATTCGACCGATCACTCGGTCACCTTCTTTGGCAAGCCAACTTTGGACTACGGAAGTTTTATAGAAGGGATGTTTTTTTTGATTAAAAAGGTCTTTGAGAGGAAGCTTAAGAGGAGCCACCCAATTAGGATCATTTTTATAGATCTCCCAAGGAAGATCGATCATCTTATTTAAATCAGATCTATTTTGGACTTTGGTGATAGCGTAATTCATAATTTATTGCTCGTGCCTCTCTGGGATATCACACATTTTCTTAGCGAGTTTAAACTTTTCCAAAACGTACTCAAGGTCTTCTCTTTTATGAGTCGCCATATAACTTGTACGGATTAAGGCCTCACCTTTTGGAACAGCAGGAGAAATGACTGGAGTACAAAAGATTCCTTGTTCTTTGAGGAATCGAGTTACCTCCATTGCCTTAAGGTCATCGCCAACAAAAATAGGAATAATTGGAGTTTGAGAGTTATAAGTATAGAAACCTAGATCTTTAAATCCCTGTTTCATAAATTCAACATTTTTCCATAGATTTTCGTGGATGCTTCCATCTTTCAAAACCACATCAATACATTTAGAGACTGTGGCAACGGCAGCAGGGGGAAGGGCCGCTGAGAACATAAAGCTTCTGGAAGTATGCTTGATATAATCAATGATATCGGCTCGTCCTGAAATAACTCCACCAATAGAGGCAAAGGACTTAGAGAAGGTTCCCATGTTAAGCTCAACATCTTTAGTGAGACCAAAATGGTCCATGGTTCCTCGTCCTCTCTCTCCTAAAACACCAAGTCCATGAGCATCGTCTACATAAACCATAGCTCCGTATTTTTGAGCGAGCTCAACAACTTTTGGAAGATTGAGAATATCTCCTGTCATTGAGAAAACTCCATCGGCAACGACGATCATTTTTTTGAAACGATTAACGTTACTTTGAAGAACATCTTCAAGACTTTCCATGTTGTTATGTTTGTATTTAAAGGTTGTTCCTAGAGCTAACCTAGAAGCATCGATAATACTAGCGTGGTTTTCAGAGTCGAAAAGCATACAGTCTTTAGGTCCACAAATGGAACTTAAAGCACCAAGATTTGCCTGCATACCAGTTGCATAGACGATCGCTTTATCGTGACCGAGGTAGCGAGCAATTTTTTCTTCTAGCTCTTCGTGGATGCTTAGATTTCCATTAAGGAATCTAGAGCCGGTACAACCTGTTCCGAATTTATCAATGGCATGTTTTGCGGCTTCTCTCACTTCAGGGTGATGAGTAAGGCCGAGATAGTTATTAGATCCGATCATGATTTGTTTCTTTCCATGAACCTGGACGCTGTAGCCATCTGTCTCTTCAATGGCAGTAAAAAATGGATAGAGATCATTCTCTTTTAAGAAACGAGCCTTCTCCATGATCTTATTATCAACAAATGGATTCATCATTTAAATTCCCTCTAAAAAATAACTTGCAGAGACTACCTCATATCGCATAAAAATAAAAAAACTTTTTTGGCGTAAAGCGAAAAATGACCTAAAGCGAAATATCATTAATCTTTCACTTTTCAAGTACTTTAGGTAAAAGTAGAGGAACCAAGAAAAACTGGAAGCAAGGTGTTAGAAGGAAATATCGAGAAACTCAAAACTGAACTCAAAAGTGAAGTGCAATATCAATTTCGAGTTAGACCCGATCCTCTTAAGGATGATGAAAAAATTTTAGATCTCAATCCCCTCATTGGGTCAAAAATAAGCTTACAATACCTTGGTTTAATTAATTGTACCTATTGTGGCCGTGAAACTAAGAAGTCTTTTTCTGGTGGTTACTGCTTTCCTTGTTCCCAAACCCTTGCTCAATGTGATCTCTGTGTTTTAAGACCTCATACTTGTCACTATGACAAAGGAACGTGTCGAGAACCAGAGTGGGGTGAAAAATATTGCATGATTCCTCACTACGTTTATCTTGCCAATACTACAGGTGCAAAAGTGGGAATTACTAGAAATACCCAAATACCCACTCGTTGGATGGATCAAGGTGCCATTGAAGCGATTCCGATTTTAAAAGTTGGAACTCGTTATCAATCTGGTGTTTTTGAAAAACTTTTCTCTCAGGAAGTCGATGATAAAACCAATTGGCGAGATCTAATTACAGGCAAGATCAAAAATGTAGATTTAATCTCTCTTCGAGATCAACTCTTTGAAACTCTTGGTGAGGATCTCGATGATCTTGAAGATCAATTTGGCGCGGATCAAATAGAGATATTAGAAGATGAAGAGCTTACGACGATTCAGTATCCTGTTCAAAAATTTTGCGAAAAAGCGAAGTCCTTAAATTTAGAAAAACTAGGTTCAATCGAAGAAACCCTTATGGGAATTAAAGGGCAATATCTAATCTTTGAAACAGGGGCCATCAATATAAGAAAATACATTGGTTATAGAGTAAACATAAAAGGTTAAGAGATGAAAGATAGCACACCTCAATACATTAAATTAGAAGACTACCAGGCTCCACGATATTTTATTAAAGAGGCGCTTATTGAATTTGATCTTCATGAAGAAAAGACCAAGGTTAAATCAACCTATAAAGTCGTACGAAATAAAGACAGAGATCAAGGACCTCTAATTTTCAATGGTGAGGAACTTGAACTTGTTTCGCTCAAAATGAATGACGAAGAAGTTAAAGACTATCATCTTGAAAGTGGAACTCTTTCTTTTAAACCAGTCGAAGATGAATTTGAAGTAGAAGTTCAAAACATCATTAATCCAAGTGCTAATAAAGCTCTCGAAGGTCTTTATAAGTCTGGAAATATTTATTGTACTCAAAATGAACCACAAGGTTTTAGAAGAATTACTTACTTTATTGATCGTCCAGATAATATGACAGTCTTTACGACAAAGGTGATAGGTGATCAAAAGTCTCTTCCTATTCTTCTAAGTAATGGAAACCTCATTGAGTCTGGAACTTTAGATAACGGAAAGCATTTTGCCGTATGGAATGATCCGTTCCCTAAACCAAGTTATCTTTTTGCTCTAGTAGCGGGGGATCTCGGTCTTATTAAAGACACTTATACAACAAGTTCAGGTAGGGAAGTTGATCTTCGCATTTATTGCGATAAAGGAAATGAAGATAAATGTCACTGGGCAATGGAGAGTCTTAAAAAATCCATGAAGTGGGATGAGGATCGATATGGTCTTGAATATGACCTTGATATTTATATGATTGTTGCCGTTGATGCCTTTAATATGGGTGCTATGGAAAATAAAGGTCTAAACATCTTTAATACGAGCTGCGTCCTTGCAGATCCAAAAATGGCAACCGATGATAATTTTATGACGATTGAAAGCGTCATTGGTCATGAGTATTTCCATAACTGGACAGGAAACCGAGTCACCTGTCGGGATTGGTTCCAGCTTACCCTTAAAGAGGGACTTACAGTTTATAGAGATCAAGAATTTAGTGCTGATCTTAATGACCGGGCCGTACAAAGAATAAAGGATGTTTACCGACTCCGAGAGGCCCAGTTTCCTGAAGATGCAGGTCCTACTTCTCACCCAATTAAACCTAATAGATATATTGAAATTAATAATTTTTATACGGCAACAGTTTACGAAAAAGGTTCTGAAGTCATTAGAATGTATGAAACTCTACTTGGAAGAGATGGTTTCAGAAAGGGAATGGACAAGTACTTTGAGCTTTATGATGGTCAAGCCGTTCGAACGGAAGATTTTTTGCATGCCATGAGTGTTGCGAATAACAATTTTGATTTTTCTCAATTTAAGCATTGGTACTCCCAATCTGGAACTCCAGAACTTAATGTACAAACCAACTATAATGAATCTGAGAAAAAGTTTAGTCTAAAAATTGAACAAATTTTAAAACCAAGTCCAGGTCAATCCTCTAAAGAAGCCTATTTTATCCCTTTAAAAATGGCCTTACTTGATAGTCAGGGAAAAGAACTCTCTCTTAAACACGAAAATCTTATTAATGGAGATGTTCTTATTTTTAAAAATATGAAAAAGGAATTTGTTTTTGAAAATATTGGGGCCAAACCAGTTCTTTCTCTTAATAGAGACTTTTCCGCACCTGTGATCATTCATTCGGATCTTAAATTTGAAGATTATCTCCATCTAGTGAGATTTGATTCAAATCTTTTTAATAAATATGAATCCGCTCAAAATATTTATAAAAAAGTGTTTAATGAGGCCCATCAAAATAATAAGAATCCAGAGCTTCCAAAGGATTTGATTGTTGCCCTCAAAGAAATACTCAAAGATAGCTCTGTAAAAGAGTCATTTAAGGCCCTTCTTCTCACTCTTCCAACTTATGATTCTTACCTTTCTACTCAAGTTCCACGAGATATTGAAGGGACAATCTCAGTAGCAGATAAAATGAAGAGTGCCATGGCCAGTGAACTTAAAGAGGATCTCCTTTCTGTCTACAATTCTTTAAAGGGTGAAACTAAATTTGAAGTTCATGCTGAGGCCATGGGAAAAAGAGCTCTAAAAAATACGGCCCTAGATCTTTTGATGGAAGCAGGGGAGCCAAGTCTACAAAAGGCTTGTGAAGAGCAATTTGTGAATGCTCTTAATATGACAGATGAGATCTCGTCCTTAAGACTTCTTGTTGAACACGAAGTGGATGGTTTTGAGAATCATCTCCAAAGCTTTTACACAAAATGGAAGCATGAAACTCTTGTTATGCAAAAATGGATGCGAATTCAAGTGGGAGGAAAAGCCCAAAGATGCTTTGATATTATTCCTATCATTGAAAAGAATCCCGTTTTTGATATCACCATTCCTAATATTGCTCGAGCTCTCTACGGTGCTTTTGCGACAAATGTTGCTCAATTCCACCATCCTTCAGGAAGAGGGTACAGGCTCCTTGCGGATAAGATCATTGAACTCAATAAGATCAATCCTCAGGTAGCGGCCAGACTTAGTGGAGCCTTTAAAGTTTTCTCAAAGCTGCCTGACTCCCTTAAGGCACTCCTAGAGGTAGAACTTAAAAGAATAAAGGGTACACCTCAGCTTTCAAAAAATGTTTACGAAATCATTAGTAAGACTTTAGATCAATAAAAACAGAGCAACCCCGTCAGGAAATGGCGGGTTCCTTCCCCCTAGGTGAATTTTTCAATCAGCTAGGTTAAAATTCTTAAATAAGACAAATAAAAGAGGGAGTTTATGGAAGAATCCCAGATGCGAGAAAAGCAGTCTATTTTAGAAATCTTTAACCTGGTTAATGTCAGCGGGCGTTTAAGAATGCTTTCTCAAAGAATGGCAGCTCTTATCTCTATGTTGTACTATGGTCAACCCAATGATCCTCAAAATAAAATTCTCTATGCGACTCTTGAGGAAGCTGTATCTGAGTTTAAGCAAATTTGGACACATATTTCAAATAAGAGTGAGGAGTACTTTAAAGAGAACTCCAGACTTCGTTATCTCATTTATGATGAAGGAAAACTAAAGGTTGCCAAATTAATCGACTTGATTGATCACGCGATGGAAAAGTTTGAGGCTAATCAAAAATTAACTCCTCAAGATTTTGAAAAATTATCAAAAGAACTTATTTTAGGAGTTCTTAACCAATTCAATGAAATCACTTCTCAGTTTATTACAGAAGGGGGGAAATGTCTTGACAGTGAAGACGAGCACTTCCAACAAGTTCATAAAGAAATTTTAACCATTCTTAAAAATATCACTGAGATTGCTTCAAGTGCGCGAATGATCTCTTTTAATGCTCACATTATTGCAGAAAGAGCAGGTGGGGATATGGGTAAAGAGTTTTCTGTCGTTGCTGAAGGAATTGCTAAGCTTACTGCTCGTATCAATGACCTTGTAGACAAGGCCCTTGATATCATCGAGTTGGAAAATTAGCACCTAAGCTCTAAGCTCAGGTGCTCGATCTTTATTTGTTAATTTTTTTTTTGAGTTGTAAACTGATTTACCTTCGGATTTAAGATCTTTGATCGCCTTGATTATTCGATCAGTCATGGCCTCTTCAGCTTTTTTCATCCATGCTCTTGGGTCGTAATGCTTTTTAGACCCTACTTCGCCCTCAAGCTTAAGAACTTTATCGTAATTGGTCATAATGAAGTCAACCACAGGTCTAGTATAAGCATATTGAGTATCTGTATCGATATTCATTTTGACTACGCCATAATTAAGTGTTTCATGGATTTCATGAAGCTCAGACCCTGATCCACCATGAAATACGAGCCAGTGCCTAGCTTCCTCACCAAGCTCTTTCATTACGGCCTCTTGACCATTTTTAAGAATCTCAGGTTTAAGCTTAACGTTTCCAGGTTTATAAACTCCGTGAACGTTTCCAAAAGTCGCTGCGTACATGAATCTTCCAATGGGAAGAAGTTCTTTGGCCACAGCGATCATTTCTTCATTGGTTGTATAAAGTTTATCAGCCGCTACGTTTTCGTTATTTACACCATCTTCCTCACCGCCTACGACGCCTGTTTCAACTTCAAGAATGATTTGGCTTTTTGCACATCTTTCGTGAAGCGCTTTAGACATTTTAAGGTTTTCCTCGAGAGGAAGCTCGGAACCATCAAACATATGGCTATTGAAAAGGTTAGGAAGTCCCATCGCTCTTCTTTTTTCTGTTTCTTCAATCAAGGGAAGAAGAAAGCTATCGACAAGCTCTGCTTGGCAGTGATCAGTGTGGATAGCAATAAGAACGTCTACTTTTTCAGCAATTAGATGAATATGTTGGGCAAGAGAGATAGCACCAACGACCATGTCATTAACTGCCTGACCAGATGCAAATTTCCCTCCACCTGTAGAGACCTGAATAATACCGTCTGTCTTCATATCAGCAAAGGCCTTAATAGCAGCGTTTGCAGTTGAAGTTGAAGTCACGTTAATGGCCGGATAAGCAAAGCCATCTTTAGCCGCATTATCAAGCATTTGGCAGTATTGTTCGTAATTCGCCACTGGCATATTCAGTCTCCCTTAGTCTTTATTAAATAAGGTGGAATTTAACCTTATTTGTTCAATAAAGGCAACAAAATCAGCTCTAATCGAGCTGATCCTCACAGTTAACGCACTCCATCGGGTGAGGCTTTCCACCCTCAATTAAATGAGTAAACCAATGAAGAAATTTTTCTCCACCGAGTTCAAGGGTGTAATATTCTTTCATGGGAATGAAGGAGTGAGCAAGTCCAGCAGGGATAAAGTAAGTGTAGTTTTTAAGATTAGACTCTAAATACCTATTGGATTTAATTAAACTATCATAAAAAAATTCATCATAATCAAGATCGTCATCAGTTTCTCTTCCCATTAGTTCAAGAAAGAAAATTTGTCCTTGATCATGAGAGAAATTAAACTGAGAAAAGGTATGTTGAGGGTAAAAATTAGCAACAGTGGTGTAAATATCTACGATGGTTTTCTTTTTCCAATTAGTTTGAAAGTCTCGAAACTCGGGGATCCAGGTTGGAATATTTTCTAGGGCATTCCAATTTTGAAAACTTTCTTCAAAGAATTGACGAGTAATGACTCCTGCTCCAGAATCACCCATTTGAGAAATGCTAAAGGCAGAATCTTTATAACGCTCGATAATTGTCGGGGCCCAATAAATAGAAGCGTAGCTTCCCGCGCTGGTTCCGGTAATGAGAACATTTTCGGGTCTTTTTACCCTTTTAAAAACCCAGTCAAGTGCCGCTTTTGCATTAACCGCGCCTTTAAAATGAATCTTAAAGGCCTTATCACCCTCGCCAAACTTAACAACATTATCACCCCAGTGAAGATCCCCAGTACAATAGCCAATAACCAGATGAGACCAAGCTTTGACAGGATTATCCTCTCTATTTTTTTTATAAATACCATGGGCCCCAGTGAAGGTATCTTCCATTGGATTGTTATTATTTCGAAAAGCTCCTGTACGACAACTTTTCTCACTCCAACAAGCTCCACCACCAACAAAGTCAATTACAAGTCGATCAGGATCTCCTTCCTTAAAGAAAAAAGAGTAGGGCGAACCATAAGCACAACTTGTGTCACCCCCTGGGAAAATTTCCCACCATTTATGGTCATTGTGATAAATTTCTCTCGGTTCAGATTCAAATGAAAAAGCTGATATTGATGATATCAACAATAAAAAAGATAAAATAAACTTCATAAATTTCTCCTTAAATTTTTATTAAAAATAGAACGTGATCTTTGGGTTTGGAAACAAACAGAGGGACACTAAGAATCGGGACACACTTGAATTAGTGATCTTATTTCTCTAGATTACAAGAGAACTATTAAGGAGTTTATATTATGAAAAAATTATTTTTTTATTCCATCTTTTTTACATTACTAACGACAAAGCTTTTTGCACTTGATGAATATCCCTTAGTTAAAATTATCAGTGAACCTGAAAACAATCGTATTCATATGTTTTCTTTGGGCCTTGATGAAAATGGAGATATGCAATCGGTCATCAGAACAACAACTTCTGACCGACAAGAAATCAAATTAAATGAACTTTTAGCAGGAGATTATGTTCTTCTTCGTCAATCTGATAGAGATGTCATCATTCTTCAATGTCCAAACTGTGATCCAGTCTACGGTGGTGTTCTCGGGATCAAATACCTGCGAAATGGGCTCAGTATGAGATACAGAACTTTAGACCTTGAAATTCAAAGAAACGATGAAAATTGGGCCCTTTTTAGTGGTCAAACTAAGGTCCACACCCTCAGGTTAAAGACCAGAAAGGTTCTTGGGCAGGTAATTGGGATTAGAAAAATTGAAATCAATAAATAATATGGAAATTGTCCAAAAGATTTATTGGATTTAACACGCTTAGCCGTTTATCCCTTTATTCCGATAGTGTTATACTAGCGGAAATTAAAAGGAACTTTGACCATGGCAAAGAAAAAAGCGGCTAAGGCCAATTCTCGATACTCAATCGAAAAAACAGACAAAGAAACACTTAAACAGTGGTATTCCCTTTTAAAATTAGGGAGACTTCTGGATGAAAGAGCTCCAAACTATCTTAAGCAAGCTCTAGGTTGGAGCTACCATGCTCCTTATGCAGGTCATGACGCTATTCAATTGGCAATCGGACAAATCTTTACGCTCAATGAAGATCATCTTTTTCCTTATTACCGAGATATGCTGACTTGTCTAAGTGCCGGTCTTACTCCTGAAGAAATTATTCTAAACGGGATCTCAAAGGCGACTGATGTTGCTAGTGGAGGTCGCCATATGAGCAATCACTTTGCTAAGCCTGAGTGGAATATCCATAACGTCTCTTCTTGTACCGGAAATCACCCGCTTCACTCCGTTGGAGTCGCTAGAGGGATGAAACGATATAATCACAAAGGTGTATCCATCAGTTCTCAAGGAGAGTCTTCGACTTCAGAAGGCTATGTTTATGAAGCCATTAACGGTGCTTCACGAGAGATTCTTCCAGCGATCTTTGTGTTTCAAGATAATGGCTATGGAATTTCAGTTCCTAAGCATGAACAAACCGCAAATGAATTTGCTGCGGATAACTTTACAGGCTTTAAAAATTTAAAAATTATCCATTGTGATGGAAAAGATGTATTTGATTCCATGAATGCAATGGCCGAGGCACGAGAGCACGCAATTAATGGCAAGGGACCTGTCATCGTCCACGCCCACTGTGTCCGAATCCATCAACACAGTAACAGTGATAAGCATGAACTTTATCGATCAGAAAAAGAAATTGCAGATGCTCTTGCTCAGGATCCTTTCGTTCATTTCAGAAAGCTTCTTCTCGATAAAAAAGTCTTTAAAGAAAGTGATCTCGATAAAATTGATGAAGAAATGAAGGCACAAGTCCTGGAGGCCCATCAAAAGGCCGTAGCGGCTCCAAATCCTTCTCCTGATACTATTTATGATCATCTCCTAGCTCCTGCTCATGAATGTACAGTCTTTTCAACGGGAGAGCACAACGAAAGTGGTGAGCCAATTAAATTCATCGATGCTCTAAATCAAACTCTAAAAGAAGAATTCAGACATAATCCTGACACTTATATTTGGGGGCAGGATATGGCCAATGGAGATAAGGGTGGGGTTTTTAATGTCTCTAAAGGGATGCAACAAGAGTTTGGCCCTGAAAGAGTCTTTAATGCTCCTATTGCTGAAGACTATATTGTTGGTACCGCTAATGGAATGAGCCGTTTTGATAAAAAAATTAGAGTCGTAGTAGAAGGAGCAGAGTTTGCTGACTACTTCTGGCCGGCAATGGAGCAATTTGTGGAGTGTACTCACGATTACTGGAGAAGTAATGGTCAGTTCGCTCCAAATGTTACCATCCGACTTGCCTCTGGTGGATATATTGGTGGTGGTCTCTATCACTCCCAAAACCTAGAGGGAACGCTTTCCACTTTTCCAGGTGCCCGCATTGTCGTTCCTGCTTTTGCAGATGATGCCGCTGGGCTTCTAAGAACTTGTATGAGAAGTGAGGGGCTTTGTGTTTATCTCGAGCCTAAGGCGCTTTATAACGCTAAGGACGCCATGACTGTTGTTCCTGAAAACTTTGAAGTTCCTTTTGGTAAAGCAAGAATTCGAAGAGAGGGGACTGATATCAGTGTCATTACTTATGGAAATACTGTCCATCACTGCCTTAAAGCTGCTGAAAAGCTTGCTGGTGAAGGATATAAAGTAGAAGTCATGGATCTTCGATCTTTAAGTCCACTTGATTATGAAGGGATTGCTGAGACTGTGTCTAAAACCAATCGAGCGATCGTCATTCATGAAGACAAAGTATTTGGTGGTTTTGGTGGAGAAGTTGCTTCTTTTATCTCTGAAGAGCTTTTTGAACACCTTGATGCACCAGTAAGAAGACTAGGGGCCACTTTTACTCCGGTTGGATTTAACCGTATTTTAGAAAGGGCCATTCTTCCTAACGAGGAAAAAATATATGAGGCCATTCTAAATCTTTTGAAATATTAATTCTTTTTTGATACCTAGGGTCATGAAGTTTTTTATGGCCCTATTTTTTACCTTTCCCCTTTGGGCAAGGACTCTTACAACTCAGCACTCTGATCGAATCGGTGAGTTTTTTTACGGGTCTACTCAATGTACTCTTTTCCTCTATGACTCTCATACCT
The DNA here is from genome assembly GCA_965365285.1 of uncultured bacterium. GTDB lineage: Bacteria > Bdellovibrionota > Bacteriovoracia > Bacteriovoracales > Bacteriovoracaceae > JAURDE01. Next base: position 25,185 of record CBDUBC010000008.1, on the reverse strand, counting down.
TTATTACTGCTAAACATTGTTTTACTCATTATGATGTAACGGAAAAGAATTTTAATCCCTTGAAAATGAAAATTCGTCTTCGATCTAAATGGCTAGATCCCCTTATTATTAAAAAGCTTCAATTCCTAGAAGAGGATCACGATTTGGCGCGAATTGAGCTTAAAAAAAATTATTTTAAGCTCAATCCATTTCCTTTAGAAGACTACGGGTTTGATCAACCGTTAAAGCTCTTTACTTACCACGATGGAAAGGTGGTTGAATCGAGTTGCCGCTACACAGGTCGCTCAGAAGTTATACCAGATCGCCTTAGTGGACTTGGTTATGATGGAGTTCTCCATGAAACCGATTGTCCAGGATATTACGGAAATAGTGGATCTCCTCTTTTTTCTGATACCGAAAAAGGACTTCGTCTTGTTGGACTTTTGGTGCATACTTTTGAATTGAACGAGTGGGGAGAGGTTCGAACAGAGCTTATTCAAAGAGATCGGTGGGGACCCTTTCTTCCAAAAACTAATTTTACTTCAATACCAACTAGCCTTCGTAACGACAATTATTCGTTAGAATTTCAATAGGCCGATCCTCTGGATACTTTTCTCGAAGAGGTTCTAAAATCGCAAGTGCTTCTTTAAATTTCTTCTCGACATAAAAATAATAAGCCTTTTCAAACTCTCTTAGGAGCTTTTCTTCTCCATAAAGCACATGATTTCGATCTAAGATTTCAAAGGTATCAAGGAACTGATCTTTACCTGCCATTTTAATACGATCTATAGGTCTTATTTGAAATTCTCTTAGTTGTTTGGGTGATAATGCCTTCAAAGTAAACTCGCTTACATGAAGCTGTATTCCATAATGCTTACAAAGCTTTTCAAGTCTAGCACCAAGATTCATATGCTCGCCAATAGCGGTATAGCTAAAGACATCTTCACTACCCATATTACCCACATTACAAAACCCTGTATTAATCCCAATCCCATGCTCGAGTAGAGGTAAACCTTGTTTTAGGTATCTTTCATTAAGCTCGGGAAGTGTTTCGATCATTTCAAGAGCCGCCTTGAGAGCATGATAGGCATGATCCTCTAGATCGGCTGGAGCACCCCACATAGCGACAATCGCATCTCCAATATATTTATCGAGCGTTCCCTTATTCTTAAAAATAAGTTCTGTCATTTTTCCCATATATTGATTGAGATAATCGGAGAGCTCTTCAGGATAGAGTCTTGCTGAGATTTCTGTAAAATTTCGAATATCACTAAAAAAGACCGTAATATTTTTATTGGTACTTCCAATTTTTGCATGATCAGGATGATTGAGCATGTCCTCAACAACATCTGGAGATATAAAGCGCTTGAAAGTATTTCTAATTTTTTTCTTTTCTTTTGTAGTTGCATAAAATTCAACGGTCGTTCCCCACAGATAGCAGGTAAGAATAGAAAAAAGGATAAAAAAGAGTCGTACCTCATACCCTTGAGGCGTGAGATAGTAGATGTCTGTAAGGAGAATCGTAGAGGCCATGAAGATGGCCGTAAGAATATCTAGAGTGGCACTTTGAAAAGTCATAATAAAAATCATTAGAATACTGGTGCCAATGAGAAGAATCCAAGAAAGGTAAGTGGACTTACCACTGGGCTTGAAATGCTTTCCATCAAGCATCATATGAGTCATATTCATGTGAAAATAAACACCAGGAAGATCTTCTTGAATAGGAGTGTTTCTTAAATCATGAGCACCATAGGCAGTAGAACCTATAAAAACGATCTTATCTTCAAAGAGGTTTTTTAAATAATCATCTTTTTGCCTTTTAAGTAAATCGGCAACGGAAATAGAGTTAAATTGCTTAGGACCACCAAGCCAGCGGACTTTGGTTTCACCCTTAAAATTAATATTATAATAAGAAAAATCAGTAACGAGATATTTCTCTTCGGAGTCAGATAGATCTAATATCGCATTTTCACTTTCATAGGCTTGGTAAATGATCACAGGAAAAGAAGGAAAGTGAAGCTCATTAACATTTGCAACGAGAGGGTACATTCGAAAGACTCCATCGCCATCTTTTTCGGCTCGAATAAAGCCAAGAGCGGGAGATGCGGCAAGGAGTGTATCAATAGGGTAGACAGATTTTGATAAATAGCTTGGAAATAAAGATATATCTTTATTCTGTTTTGCTTTAAGCATGAAATCGAGAACGGTATCTGGAATTTCTTTGAACGATTGGTTAGAAGAGAGAGTGACACCATAAGGAAGAATAACTTTATTACCTCTTCTACTTTGAAATCGAGAAATGGCCTTAGAAAAAACCTCATCTGGCCCGGGTTTTTGGGAGCTTTTTTCTGGCTCTGAAAAGAAAATATCAAATGCAATAATTTTGGCATCCAGTTCATAGAGTTTATTTAGAACTTGTGCCCAGACTTCTCGCGAAAAAGGCCATCGACCGATTTCTTTTAAGGAATCATCGTCAATTTTTACCAAAACGATACGATCTTCAATACGATCTCGATCAAGAGTCTTTCTCATTCTCCAGTCATAAAAACGATCTTCAAAAAATGAGCTATAGCTTGTCCAGTCTTTAAGAGTTGGGTCTCTTACTTCTCTATGGATTGTGGCAAAGAAAATACTAATAGTACTAAAAAATACAATAAGAATCATGCCAGAAAACTTGAGAATGTTTTTAAGCACCAACCCTCCTAGAATTGATATTTGAGATTAAAAAGGAATTCATTCTTAGAGTAGGCGTACTGAGACTTATCTTTAGAGAATTTCTTTTGGTAGGAATAACCAGCAATAACCTTAAAGTTCTTTGATAGATCGCGAGTCATCTTAAATCCTGGTGTTAAGGTTTTCTCTAAACCTCGAGAGTCTCTTGAGCTGACAGGATCAAGAAATGCAACAGATAAATATGGGTTAAAGGTATAACCTGGGAAAATTTTAGGCCAAATATAATCTGCTCTTAAAAGATAGTTATCTGAGTCAGAGTTGGGATCTGAGACTGCTGTAAAATCGGCTTGAAAGGTATAAACCATGACTCTACCAGAGGGAAGGATATGCAGTTGGCTTAGAGAAAATGTCCTCGTATTGTTATTTTGAGTTGAGCTATAGCTTTTTAAACTTTTAATTTTAAGCTTGAGCGTTGTTTGACCTATTTTGAAATACTGAAAACGATGTCCAATTCCTAGAAGTTTATAGCGGCTATTAAAGATTCTTTCTTTGCGGGCAAGTCGATCTTTAGCGTTATAGTTGTAAACAAGCTCTGCTAAATAAGAAGACGGTTTATCAAAATGATTCGTTTCATAACTTAAATCAACTCTAAATTGTATGTCATAGGTGTCGTTGGTATAGACATCACTACTTTCTCGGTTGGTATGAAGCCTTTGTTGAAAGCTTACTCCTGGAGTAACAATCCACTGACGATTATGTATAAAACGATAGGAACCATCGATCGAAGTGTCATTATAAAAGGAATCAACATTCGTGGTTCTTTCAAGAGGTGTGTCTGATTGAAGAGAGACATTACTGTCATAGACCATTTTATGAGATAAACTAAGATCCCAGTCCCTTTCCTTAACTGAGCGTCCATTTTTCATGATATATGGATCAAGATCAAACTTTTGCTTTACTGATTTTATTTGGGCATTGATTTTTGTGATTAGATTACTTTTGAGTAAACTTTTTGCTTTTTCAAGATCTGGTAGTATGTGTTTTTTAGCTATTTCTTTTGCCTGTGGATTATTTTCCTCAAGAGCAAATCTTGAGTAGGCCCTTTGGTAGTAAGCAATTTGCTGGAGGCTTTTGTCTGGCCGAGGGAGATTGATAAGCTTTGTAAAGGAATCAATCGCCTTTTGATGATTTTCAAGGATCTGATGAATATATCCTATATAGTAAATTGAGCTTGGTCTTTTAAAGCCCAGTTTCTGTGATCTCTGAAACTGGGCAATGGCACGGTTGAGTGCGTTGGTAGAGTAATAAGCCTGACCTAGCTCATAGGAAAGATCTTTAGATTTATTCTTTAAACGGAGAGCTTTTTCAAACTCCTTTACGGCAAGATCAAATCGACCAAGACGGGCCTGAACAAGTCCTCTAAAATAACTTGTCTCCGAAGTTGAGGGGAGACCTTGAAGCTCTTCTAGGGCAACTTTAAAATTGTTTGAAACAAAGGCCCTTTTAGCAGAAATAAGATCTGCTTGTGCCGAAATTGAAAAGATTAATTGAAGAATTAGTAAGTACCTAAGCAAGGGGCTACCTTTTTTTAAATATAGATACTTCTATTATAAGGGGAAGTAGAGCGTTTGGTAAAACCTACGGCGCATCTCCATCTGAAAATCGTATTCTTACCCGAGTGAAATTGTCGGGGTTTTGAATAATATCAGTGATCTCCTCGACGTCTTCCGTAATAGTTTCCTCGATTTGATCGACGGTATCTTCTACAATTTCATCAAGCTCTTCTGTATCAACAATAACCTCTTCTGTCGGTGGTGGCTCTATTTCTGTCTCCACTTTAGTTTCTTCAATTTCAACCTCTGAAGTTGGAAGTCTTTCAAGTTCCGTGACTTCAATGAAATCAGGGGAATCATTTATAAAACTTTCCTTTGGTACGTCTGGTGGAATAGGGTCTCTAAATTCACCCTCTTTTGGTTCCTCTTCTTTTTGAGCTTCTTCTTGTTTAATCTCTTCTTTAACTTCTTCTTTTTCTGGAGAATCATCAGATGGAAGAAAGAATTCTTCTACTTTTTGCTTAAAGTTATCAAGTTCCGCTTTAGGAATTTCTTGAGGGGGTTCTGGTGGGGCCTTAGTATCGCTCACAGAGGTTCTCATACCTTTTTCAACTCGAACAGATAAGGAACCATTGAGTGCTCGATCAAGCGCCTGTGGAGTTACAAAACTTCCAATCTCTTGGATGTTCACCATTGCCACGACCCCTGTGATAACGTCTAGCTTTGTATTACCGATTACTGGATCAAAACCTACGATGAAATCAGTACCCCGAACTCCCATAGCTGCATTTTTTGTTTTGATGAAAAGCTTACTTTTATCTTCCTCCTTATTTTGAAGAAGATCCTTTTCAACTTTGGAGCGTATCTGTCCCTTGAGTAATGAAATGATCCCCGGTTCATTTTTTTTATAGGCCGTAATTTTCATATTAGAACTAGGCCCAATATTGACTGAGGATTTATCTACAAACAAAAGTTTGGCAAAACTTTTAGACTGAGTGAGAAGTTCACTTCCTTCGTTAACCCAATCTCCCTTATTGAGGTTCTTTTTAATTCCATCAGAATTGATTTCAGAAACCTGACCTTTGAGTAAAATGACTTTTGCGACCTGAGATGCAAAGGTTTGAAGAGGAAAGATTAAGCATAAAATAAATAGGTATCTCATCACTTTGCTTTCGGTTCCTTTTCTTGGGTATTTAATTATTATAACCAAATTCTAGAAAATAGGATTTCTATTCCTATTTACAGAGATTAAAGAAAAATGGGGTCCTTAGAAATGGTTATTTTTATTGGCAGAGCTAAATTTTAAATACTTAGCTAACGACTAATACTGGTCTCAGGAGGTTTAATAATATCAGTATTTTGAATAGGTGGTTTAATGACGGGCTTTGGGGCCACTGGTCTTTGAATAATAGGTCTCTTAACTTGAGGAATGACTCTTGGTCTGTGAACCTTATTCTTTGGAATCACCTTTCGATTAGGCTCTATTTCTGGAAGTTGATCCTGACCGTTTGATTTTTGTTGTCTCATTTTCTGCTTTTCTTGTCCTTTCTCTATCCTTTTAAATTTATTCATTCTTCTTTCTTGAGGGTGCCTTTGAACAAAACTATTGGGCTGTTTTTGAAGTTGATTAAGCGTTTTCTTAGGAATTCTTTGAGGTTTTGCCGGAGGAATTCGTCTATTAATTACAGAACTTCTCATCCCCGGATTAACCATCACGGCCGCTTGAGAATAGAGAAGTTGGTCTAACTTACTAGTATTGATATCCTTAGGTTTTTGGGAACCAAGATTCGCCATGGCAACTTGGCCAGTGATAACATCAAGATTGGTTTCTTTGGAGGGAGGGTCAAACTCTACAATAAAATCCGTCCCTCGCACTCCCATGGCCGCATTTTCTGTTTTAATGAAAAGCTTACTTTTATTCTTTTCTCTTCGCCACTTAAGATAATCTTTTTTGACAAGAGTTCGTACCTTTCCTTTGATAAGTGATAGGACACCTGGGTTATTTTTTGGATAGTGATTAATTTGAAGGTGAGAGTTGGAGGCCAGATTAAGTGAACTTCGATCATCAAAAACAATACGAACAAAAGACTTGGGACCCGTTCGAAGTGAGCTTTTTTCAAAAATTGGATCACCCCTCTTGAGATAACTCTCATAACCATTGGCCCTGGTGATAATGACCTCACCTTTAATCAGAAGAACCACTCCTACTTTGGAGTTATCAGCAATTGTCGTCTGAACAATAATCAGAGTGAATAGGATAAATAGGACTCTTCTAATGTGCATACATACCGTTATCGGATAAAAATACTAATGTATTTAGGATAACTTGGTTGGAAGCTGGTACGTAATAACAGAGACTTAGAAGCCTATGAGGTAGAGAACATGCCCACAATTAAAGGATTTCGAGAAGAAGCTCTGGTGGTCTACCGAGGGCCGCGGTCTTATCACTCATAAGAATTGGTCTTTCCATAAGGACAGGGTTTTCTGCCATAAGTTCAAAAAGCTCTTTCTCGCTGAGTCCTTTTTGATAAGCAGCTTCCTTAGTTCTAGTAAAGTCCAAAACGGACTTTTGAAGCTTTTGGGAAAGCTCTCTTAGCTCCGAAAGATTTAAAGGATTTTTAAGATACTCACGAACCTCAAATTCGACACCTTTTTCCTCTAAGAGTTTAAGGCCTTGTCTACTTTTAGAACATCTAGGATTATGAAGGTAGATAAACATAGGGACTCCTAAAAAATCGTCATGCCAAAATTAATCATATAGATATGATCTTCAATATCATTATCAGCTGTTTCAGTGGAAAGAGTTTGGACTTCTCTATTGTTGGAGGCGTCTACGAGAGAAACCTTTTTAGCCTTGTAAAAACCATATAAAAACTCAAGATAAACGGGATGCTCTTCTTTATAATTTAAAATTTCCTCAATACCAAAGGTGACAATACCACCTCTAGAGATGTAGGTGAGTTTATCATTTTCTCTAAAAGTTTGAGAGTCGGTTCGATACTCTTCAATCTTCACTGTTTTAATGGACCACGTGGGCCCCAGACTTCCATAAAGATGCCAATTCTCGAGAGGTTGATAGAAGGTAATATATTTTAATAGAGGACCAAAAGAGACCGTTCTCATAACTCCACTCCCAATGACGGTAGTATTGTTGGCCTTGTATTCAATATTTTTTGCTTTGCCAAAAAAGATATGACTAGAAATATTGAATTCAAATTGTGTCCATAACCAACAAAGCTATCCTCTGAGCGGTTATTACCTCGTACCTCATTTTGAGTCACCCCAACTCCACCTTTAAGGGCAAGCTGATTTTCATAGCCGAAAACAGAGGTACTAAAAAAAATGAATAAAATCAGAAGAGATTTCATTAGAATTCTCCTCTTAGAAAAAATCCAACTCGATCTTCACCATCCCAGGTCGGAGTAATATTAAGCTTTCCCTCAAAAAACCAGAAAAGAGTGGCCGGATTAATAAGGTGTCCAAAAAAGGAGCTAAAAGGATTACCCTGATTTAAGAGATACATACTAAGCGTCTCGATTCCTATCCCAAGAATAGAGCCAAAGACGGGTGTTTGATAAAGATCCTGAACAGAAGCAGGCTCCGTATAAATTTCAACAGTAAACTCAAACAGAGTACTTGAGATAAAAGTCATCGCAAGAGAATGAATTCGACTATAGCCATTGGCCCGATAAAAAAGAAATAGTTGGCTACCGCTAAGGGGATGAACAATCCAATTCCAAAAGGGTTCATCTCGATCAAAAACTAATTTTCCAAAATTATTTTTCCATTTGGTAAAAGAGCCATCGTCTCGAAAAGTTTCTGGTTGAGTGATCGGATAAAGTAGCCAACTCAGGCCATAGATTGCACTTACCAGTTTAAAACTTTCTTCAAAGGTGTGATCCCGGTCTATATAAGTGTATTGAACGGTTGGAATTCTTTTTTTATACTCCACATCGACAATTTCCTCTTTTGCAAGATCAGATAGCAGTGGGTAGTTTTCAGGAGACAGGTTCGCATACGAGCGACTTGTCAAAAGAATGAGGAAAAGGGTAAATAAAACTCTCATTTGCGTTAGGCCCAGTAATCAATGGATGAGCTAACCATTTAACATATTGTTTCAATGAAACAAAGGATTAAGATCATGACAGATAGCATTAAGAGTCAGTTTGCTGAACATGTAAAGGACCTTCAAGATCAGATCACTGATGAAATGAAGCGAATCGATCCTTCGTTACAATTGACCGAAGATTTTTGGAATAGAAAAGATCATATTGGAGAAGATGGTGGAGGTGGTAGAACAAGGGCCTTCAAAGGTGAGATCTTTGAAAATGCGGGGGTTAATACCTCTGAAGTCTTCGGAGAAATGGCCCCAGAGTTTGCGACATCTATTAAAGCCTCTGGAAATAGATTATGGGCAACAGGTATCTCACTGATCATCCACCCGTATAATCCACGAGTCCCAACAGTTCATGCTAACTTTAGAATGATTCAGGCCGGTGATAAGATTTGGTTTGGTGGAGGAGCTGATCTTACTCCATTCTATCCTCATGAAAAAGATTTCCAATATTTTCATAAAGTTTGGAAAGAGGCGATTGAGCCTTATGGTTTTTATGAAGACTGGAAACAAAAATGTGACGAATATTTCGTAAATCACCACAGAAATGGTGAAATGAGAGGAATTGGTGGATTCTTTTACGATCACTTTAATTCCGGAGATATTGAAAAAGACTTCTCAATGTTTAAAGAAATCTCCTCTCAATTTATCCGATCTTATTTCCCTTTAGTTGAAAAAAGAATGAATGAAGAGTTCACTCCTGAAGATGTCGAATTTCAACTCTTTAGAAGAGGTCGCTATGTTGAATTCAATCTTTTACATGATCGAGGGACAACATTTGGTCTTAAGTCGGGTGGCAGAACAGAATCAATTCTGATTAGCTTACCAGCACGATGTAAATTTGATTACGGTTATCTTCCTGAAGGTCCTCATAAAAAAATGATGGAGTATTATGCTCCTCAGAATTGGGCCTAAGGAGAGAGAATCGCGTTTCGTGATCTTTTCATACACTGCTTGCTGTAATTATCCATCATTTCAGGAAGCCTCTGACCGATAAGTTTTTTTACTAAAAACTTAGGGGCCATGCCGTTGATCTCTACTTCATTTCCATAAGTGACTTCTGTTCGATTAGGTCCAAGCGATTTAAGTTTCCAGTATCCATTGTTCTTTTTAAAAAGACTTCCTTCTTCAAGCTCCCAGTGGATGTGATTTTTATCGGCGAAGTTTACGGTGACGCTAAACTTAAAATGAACCATGATCTTCATGTAAAAAAGGACTTTGGCCTTTGTAGGAGTTCTTTCAAGGACCTTGATCTTAGTCACGGCCGGCTCAAAGCTTGGGATATCTTCAAAATCGGTAATAACTTGAAAGATCGTATTCAAATCATTGTGAAATATCTTTGTACAACTTGCTTGTGCCATAAGGACCTCCTCTGTCCTTATAGTTTAACAGAAAATAGAATTTTTAAAATTCTGGGGCGATATAAACTTGAATGTCCTCATTGTCCATTTCATCCCGAAGGATAGATTTGATGGCCTCAAGAGTCCCTGTCGTGGAACTAGGGCATGTCCCGCAGGCTCCCATATACTTCACGACAAGAACATTATCTTCAAAACTGAGACATTGGATATCTCCACCATCTCCTTGAAGTCCTGGTCGAATGGTTTTATCAAGAATTTCTTCAATTGCGAGGAGTTCCTTTGGTAGCTTACCTCTACGATCCGCCTCAGGATCTGGATCATAGTAGTCAGGATTATGAGAGGGAAGTTTTTCTTCAATACAATCACTAACTCTTGGTTCAACTTCTTCCCAATCTTCATAGCCAAACTTTGTGACGGTAATAATATTATCAAAGAAATGGAGCTGATCCACACCTCGGATAGTAAAAAGGGCACAGGCAAGAGGGTTCTCTTTACACTCAAGAGGGGAGCGGTAGTAAGAGTTTCCTTCGCTTTTTACTTTTTTATTTAAAATAAACTTCAAGGCATTAGGGTTGGGAGTAGGTTCAATTGAAATACTTAGTTCTTCCATATATTCTCTCAAAAAAATTCTTTTGTTTTTTCAACGGCCTCGATAAAACGATCAATTTCTTCTTTTGTATTATAAATCGAAAAAGATGCTCGAACGGTAGCAACTACGTTAAAAAATTTCATTAAGGGCTGTGTACAATGATGACCAGTTCTTACGGCGATGCCTTGTTTATCGAGCAGAGTCCCTACGTCATGAGGATGGGCCCCGTCTATTGCAAAAGAAAGAACACTACACTTCTCATCGGCCGTTCCAATAAGAGTGACTCCTGAAATCTTTTTCATTTTTTCCGTGGCATATTCTAAAAGCTCATTTTCATATCGCTCAATATTTTCGAGTCCAAGATCTTGAACATACTGAAGAGCATCTTTGAGGCAAATGGCACCAGCGATATGAGGTGTTCCGGCCTCAAACTTAAACGGAAGTTTATTATAGGTGGTCTCCTCAAAGGTTACGACATCAATCATATCGCCACCACCTTGATAAGGGACCATTTTATTGAGGATTTCTTCTTTGCCGTAAAGAACACCAATTCCGGTAGGCCCGTAGATTTTATGACCACTAAAAGCAAGGAAGTCACAACCAAGTTCTTGAACATTTATTTTTTTATGAGCAATTGCCTGAGCAGCATCCACACAGAAAAGAGCTCCCACTTCATGGGCCAAATCAATCATTTCTTTTATCGGGTTGATAGTTCCGAGACTGTTGGAAATATAAACAATGGAGACCATTTTTGTTTTAGGTGAAAGGAGTTTTTTATACTCCTCCATAAGTATTTCACCTTTTTCATTGATGGGAACTTCTTTGATCACCGCCCCAGTTTTCTGGGCCGCCAGTTGCCAAGGGACAATATTCGAGTGGTGTTCCATGGTAGAGAGAAGAATCTCATCTCCTGGTTGAAGAAACTCTCTGGCGTAGGAGCTGGCAACAAGGTTTAAAGAATCTGTCGTTCCTTTAGTAAAGATGATTTCATGATCGTGTTTGGCACCAATAAAATTTTGGATGTATTGTCGGGACTCTTCATATTTTATGGTCCCTTTTTCACTAAGGGTATGAACTCCCCGGTGAATATTACTCGTTTCTTTGGAGTAATGCTGATGAATTGCCTCAATAACTTTGAGCGGCTTCAAGGTACTAGCAGCGTTATCAAAGTAAATGAGATCATTTCCGTTGATCTTTTGATCAAGGCAAGGGAATTCATTTCTTATTTTTTTTATATCAATGGCCATATCTATTCCTTAAAAATGTCCAAAATCTTCTTGTTCAAGTTTTTTAAGCACAATGTCTGTTACCCACTTTCGGAGTTCAGCACCTTTAATCTCTTCAAGTGCTTCAATTCCAAAGCCCTGACAAAGAAGTTTTTTTGCCTTTTCTTCTTTAATTCCTCGAGAGGTGAGATAAAAGATTTCATCTTCCGAGAGTTGACCGACTGTGGCCCCGTGAGCACATTTTACATCATCCGCATAAATTTCAAGCATTGGAAGAGTATGAATCCGAGCTTTTTTGGAGAGAAGAATATTTTTACTCAACTGCTCAGAATTAATTTTTTGAGAATCTTTAGGAACATAAATCATCCCAGCAAAAACCCCTCTAGACTCTTGATCTAGAATTCCTTTGTAGAGCTGATGAGAATATGTGTTTGGTCTATTGTGATGAATTTGAGTGTAGACATCATTGTGCTGACTTCCGGTAAGAGCAAAAACCCCATTCAGGTGTGCCGTGGCCCCAAAGTCGTTAAGCTCGGCAAGGATATTTTGTCGGTTGGTGTCCGCACCTAAGTTTACGGTGGTCGAATAAAAAAGTGCATTTTTACCAACTTCAATTTTAAGCTGACCAAGGGACTTTATTTTAACGTCAAAGTTTTGAATCTGAGTAAAATGAACGACGGAATTTTCATCACTCCTTACTCTAACGGAGTTGTTAACGACAAATTCTCGACCAGCGGAGCTAATACTATATTCGACGAGGCTAAGCTCTGCAAAGGCCTCAACGTGAATTTGAAGTCTCGATAGACCCATCTCTTCACTTTGCGAACTATAGGTTTGAATAAGAATAATAGGGTCTTTAACAACGGTATTTCGTTTTACATTGAGCTTATAGCTTTTTTCACAAAAAGAAGCGTTGAGACAATCCATTGGGTTTTCTTGGTCCCAAGAATCAATGGAGCATTCTTCAAGACTAACTCCCTCAGGGAGGTTCGAATTTTGAAGATGACCATTCAAAAAAACAACTTGGTGGGTAAAGGGGACTTCATCTACTTTCACTTCCGTATTGTTTTCAAGTGCGATCTTTTTAGGAGCAGGGTATTTTTTAGAGATGTCTGTATACTGCCATCTCTCCCAAGTTTTATCGGGAATTCCACATTTTTCAAATTGTTGAAAGGCCTTTTGGTTTTTGATCTCTAATCCCTTAAAGGCCTCAGTCGTTAAAACATCCATTTTGGTCCCTTTAATTAATTAACCAATCGTAACCCTTGCTCTCAAGTTCAAGAGCAAGTTCAGGTCCTCCAGATTTAATAATCTTTCCTTCATGAAGAACATGAACATAATCAGGTTTAATATAATCAAGTAGTCTTTGATAGTGAGTAATCAAAACAATTGAGTTGTATTTACTTCGTAGTTTATTTACACCTTGAGCGACCGTTTGAAGAGCGTCGATATCCAGACCAGAATCCGTCTCATCAAGAAGAGCTAGTCTTGGATTAAGAACGGCCATTTGAAGAATTTCATTTTTCTTCTTCTCTCCGCCAGAAAAACCTTGGTTGAGAGCACGATCTAAAAACGATGGATTCATTCCAAGCATTTCGATTTTAGGTTTTAGGAATTCTCTAAATTCAACCTCATCCATCTGAGATGCACCTTGATGGGTACAAACCGTATTAAAAGATTCTCTTAGAAAATCAAAATTACTCACACCTGGAACTTCAATAGGATATTGAAAGCTTAAGAAAATTCCTTCTTTGGCTCTTTCATCTGGTTCAAACTCAGAAAGATCTGTCGCCTTCCCGTTGATGTCATATTGAATGCTGCCTTCGGTAACCTCATAAGACGGGTGCCCAGCAATTACTTTCGAAAGGGTACTTTTTCCAGAGCCGTTAGGTCCCATGATGGCATGAACTTCACCTCGTTTAACTTCAAGATTGATTCCATTTAAGATTTCATTATCGTTAATAGTTGCATGTAGGTTTTCGATTTTAATCATTTTAGACTCCGAATTATCCGATACTATTTTCTAATTTCATTTCAATTAATTTGACCGCTTCCACAGAGAACTCAAGAGGAAGCTCTTTAAATACTTGATGGCAAAATCCATTGACGATCATGGATACACATTTCTCCATATCAAGCCCTCGAGACTGAAGGTAGAAAAGCTGGTCCTCACTAATTTTTGATGTGGAGGCCTCATGTTCTAAGGTTGCCGTTTCATTTTTAACGTCAATATAAGGAAAGGTATTGGCCCCACACTGATCGCCAACAAGCATGGAATCACATTGTGAATAGTTTCTTGCATTGTGAGCTCCAGGCATGATCTTTACTAGACCTCGATAATTATTACAAGATTGGTCTGTTGAGATTCCTTTTGAGATGATTGTACTCTTGGTGTTTTTACCAACGTGAATCATCTTGGTTCCGGTATCGGCTTGCATTTTATGGTTGGTAAGAGCTACTGAGTAGAATGCTCCTTGAGAATTTTCACCGATCAGAACACAACTTGGGTATTTCCAAGTAATCGCAGATCCCGCCTCAACCTGAGTCCAACTAATCTTAGAGTTTTTACCAAGGCAATGTCCTCTTTTGGTAACGAAATTATAGACTCCACCTTCGCCTTTTTTATTTCCTGCGTACCAGTTTTGAACAGTAGAATATTTGATTTCTGCATCGTCATGAGTGATAAGCTCCACAACGGCCGCATGAAGTTGGTGCTCTGGTCTTTCTGGAGCTGTACAGCCCTCCAGATAATTCACATAGCTTCCCTCATCGGCAATAATGAGTGTTCTTTCAAATTGACCCGTTTCTTTTGCGTTAATTCTAAAATAAGTAGAGAGATCGAGAGGACAGGTGACTCCTTTAGGAATATAAACAAAAGATCCATCACTGAAGACGGCCGCATTGAGAGCAGCATAGTAGTTATCAGAATGAGGAACAACGGTTCCTAGATATTTTTTTACAAGCTCAGGATGTTCTTTGACTGCTTCACTAATAGAACAAAAGATAACTCCAACTTTTTCAAGTTCTTCTTTGTGAGTAGTGGCCACAGAAACACTATCAAAGACTGCATCAACGGCCACGCCTGAGATTCTTTTTTGTTCAGATAGTGGAATTCCTAGTCTTTCAAAGGTTTCAAGAAGATCAGGATCGACTTCATCGAGACTCCCAAGGTTTTCTTTCTTTTTCGGAGCAGCATAGTAGTATATATCGTTAAAATCAACTTTGGGATAATCTAGCTTTGCCCAGGTAGGTTCTTTCATTGTCAACCAATGACGGTAGGCCTTGAGTCGATATTCAAGCATCCACTCGGGCTCTTCTTTTTTGGCACTAATCATCCGCACGATGTCCTCGTTTAGACCTTTAGGAAACTCTTCTGTTTCAATATCTGTATAAAACCCGTACTTATATTCTTTTTCTAAAATATCATTGTTTGAACTCATAGGGATTCCTTGATTTCTGATTGACCAAAAAGGATGTCTTGAACAGTAAGATTTGATAAAAATTCGTTAAGTTTAAGATTAAGTCTTTCGACTGGACCTACGATATTACAGCTGTCATGAAGTCCACAAAGGCCTTTATGAGTCATGCAAAAGCTTTCAGGGATTTCACCCTCAATCATTTGAACCATTTCCATGTAGGAAATTTGATCAAGATCTTTTCGAAGACTATAGCCACCTTTGATTCCCTTAACAGAGTTGAGAATATTATGATGATTTAGCGCCTGCATGACTTTGGCCGTGGTATCGAAAGGAATTTTTAAGTCGTCACAAATCTCTCTGGCAGAAACGAGACCATTTCGATCTTTCTCGCCTAAGTAGCGCAGTACCATGAGTCCGTATTCGACTTTTTTATTAATTTTTAGCACGCCTGTATCCTTAACTATCACGGGGTTATACCAAAATTAGGTCAAAAATAAACCTAATTTAAAGAAATAAGTCAAAAATAAACCTAATTAAGGATAGCATAAAATAGGTTAAAAAATAACCTATTTTAAGTGTTTGAAAATATTACATTCTTTCGGGCGATTCAATTCCAAGAAGGGCAAGTCCTTGTTTCATGACATCCCCTGAAAGCTTGGCCAACAGAAGTCTAGTCTCCTTAAGAGGAGAAGAGGCACTTCCAATTGGGCATTCGGCATAGAAACTATTGAAAAGTTTCCCCAATTCAAAAAGGTAGGTACAAAGAGTACTTGGCTTAAGGGCAATAGCACTTTGTTCCACGACACCATTGAAGCTGTTAATTTTTAGAAGAAGGTTAATCTCCTGAGACTTCTCAAGGGTAGACCAATCCA
This sequence comes from uncultured bacterium, assembly GCA_965365285.1. GTDB lineage: Bacteria > Bdellovibrionota > Bacteriovoracia > Bacteriovoracales > Bacteriovoracaceae > JAURDE01. The sequence goes on along the minus strand of CBDUBC010000008.1, from coordinate 9,399 downwards.
CTTTGGCACTTTCTTTGAACTCGAGCTTTTTACAAAGAGAGGCAATTCTCGCGTGAACATATTGAAGGTAGGGACCGGTATCTCCATCAAGCTTTAACCACTCATCCATATCAAAAACGATCTTTCGAATATTATCGACTCTAATCATTCCGTACTTGATGGCACCGTTAGCAATCATTTTTGCCGTCTTTTCAATGTCCTCATCACTCCATTCACCTTTATATTTTAGAAGATAGTTTTCTTTAATCATCTTCTCCATCTGATGAATGAGTTCCATCAGCGGAATGATATTTCCTTTTCGCGAACTCATGGCACCATCAGGAAGTTCAACCACATTGTATTGAAGGTGGTGACAGTCTTTAGCTTGCTCAAACCCCATCAGTTCAAGAATCTTAAAGACCTGCTTAAAGTGGTGAGACTGTCGGTCATCAACAACATAAATATTTTTTTCGATTTTAAATTCTTCAAATTTTCTTTTTGCTAAAAGAATATCTTTTGTAGAATACATTCCTGTACCGTCTGACTTTAAAACGATACAAAAACCAAGTTTATAATCAGAAAGATCAACTCCAATGGCCCCTTGATCTAGCACAAAGAGCCCTTTTTGTTGATATTCCCTAACAAGTTTTACACTTGGCTCGTCCATCTCAGATTCATAAAACCATCGATCAAAGCTCACGTCCGCCCAGTTATAAGCTTGTTTCATCAAGTCAAGAGACCAATCTCTTGTGGTTTTCCAAACCTCATAAAAGTTTCCACTACCATCATGAAGTTGTTTTAAGATTTCTGTTAGCTCCTCTTTATTTTGATTATATTTTTCTTCATCTTCTTTTTCACTTTCGAGCCGCTCTGTTGCCTTAGTGTAAACTTCACCTAACCATTGACCCTTCTCAACTCCCTCAGGAACAGAGATAGGAAAACCATACTCTTTTTGGATATACCATAGGCATTTTGCCACATGAGTTCCTACATCCCCTGGATAGGTTGCTGTCACCACATCATGACCTGCATATGAACAAATTTTAGCAAGTGAGTTTCCAAGACAAAGATTTCTCATATGTCCAACATGAAGAACTTTATGAGTGTTCGGCTGAGAATACTCAATCATTGTCCTTTTAGGTTCTGCTATTAAAGTGTTTTTAAAAAAGCTTCCATCAAGAATCTGAGAGGAAAGGAGAGGTCCTACATCAGAGAGGTTTAGAAAAAAGTTCAAGTAGGGACCAGCTGGGCTAATTGTTTTCACTAGCGGATGTTCTTCTAAAACGTCAGCAAGCTCTTTTGCAATTTGCGGAGGTCCCTTTCTTAAAGTCTTTGCCAGAGTAAAACAGGCAAAGGCCACATGCCCCATATCTTCTTTTGGTGGTGGTGTGAGTAGTCCATAGAGATCAGATACCTCCATATTCACATCGGGATAGAGTTTATTTAAGGATTTTTGAATCCATTCCGAAATGCCTTTGTAGATATGATTATGCATGATGACGCTCATAAAACAGTCTCCTAGAGGACTTTTATAGTGTTTTTAACACCATGTGAAAAGAAAATTATGATTTTGTTGCTTTTTCTAATCGCTTTTTTATCCCAAATTAATGCTCAAGATGAGGACTTAAGGCCTCATATAAGTTTTCAAATGACGGATGGATATTCCAGTGGTCCCTTTCTCATTTATGACTGTAACAAAAGAAGCTTTATTTGTGTGGATGAACTTAATTTTAATGAATGTAGAAGCGAGAGAAAATTTGCTATACAACAGCGTTACTTCAATCTTCCCTGTGCCCCTTTAAAAGAATTTAAACACTATAATTACTGTGTAGATCAACAGTATGAACTCGTTCACAATATCTCTAGAAGAGATTTTTGTTTTGCCAATGAAAGTCTTTTAAGAAACTAAAGTTTTTTAAACATCAGAAGATGAGGACCGATTCCGTCAATCTGAAATTCTTCACCAATCGCTTCGAAACCGTTATTTAAATAAAATCCAACGGCTTCTTTTCGGGCATTACACCAAACAAGATGACAAAGGTTTTGTTTAATAATCGGGAAGCCTCGTTTGAGAAGAGCAGAGCTAAGACCTTTTTTACGGTGCTCGTCGAGAGTGGCCATGCCTCTCAGGCGAAACTGATAGGGTTCATCAAACATGGGATGTCTTTCGAAAAAGAAGGAAGCGATACTTACAAGCTTTCCTTCAATAAAGGCCCCGAGATGAAAGGTCTGATCTTCGTTGTCACCTTCAAAATGACAGTCTTCCTCGGTACCGTTTGGTCTAAGAACAATCTGTCTTATAGCATAAGTATCACGATGGCTTATTCTTCTTACTTCCAAACTATTTCCCTTATTTTTAGCAGACTATAGGGGATCAATTTAAATCTGTCACCTGAAGACCTAATAACTTCTTGATATTCGAAATAGATGCTTCATTCCAAGTTCGGTTAAAGTACTTGAAAAGAGTTCAAAGACTAGGCGTGGTATACCGGAGTGAGGACCTTTCCAGTTTGCTCTTACAGTAAAAAGACACCGGTTTTCTTTTTTTAACTTTATAAGATCTACTGTTCCCTCAAGACCTTTTAAAAAACCAGCATCAAATTGAAACGGATAGGTTCCTTCTTTTTTTATTCGAGGAATTATAAAAGTAAGTCGCATAGAAAAGGGTAGGAGAGTGTGATCTAGTAAAAGAGAAATTCTTCCGTCTTTATAAGTACTTTCTTCTACAAAAGATAAAAAATCTTTGTAATTTTCATATAATGAAAGTTTTCTCATAGCGTATCTGCAATTTTTTTCGTGCAAACCCTGAGTAAAAAGATCAAACGATTGAACTTTTCCATTTTCCATGTCATTTACGTTGGAGTGAGAAAAAATTCTTCCTTCTTTTAGTGAACTCATTTGCTCAGAGTTAGGAGTTATTTCTCTCGAATCGACTTGAAATAAGGGAGTTAAGGTCAAAATGGTAAAGATGAATATTTTCGTCATGTTATATCGTTTACTCACCGTGCCTTTTCACAGATTCAGTTTGTTCTTTAATGTTGATATATCGCTAAAAATTTAGGAAGGTACATGGCAATAAAAAAAGTAGAACGGCGTGGCAAGGCTGAAGATGCCGTTATTGAAAGTAAAGATCAAAGATGGCACTGCAGAAACAGGGTAACTTTGGTCTTCGGATCAAATCATCCTGAAGAGCTCGATACCTACGTCTACAACAAAGATGGTCTTGAGTTTAAAACAGTCAAATTTCACCAAGCCAAGAGTAAAGCGATTGAGGAAATTTTAGATAACTGTATTGATGAATTCTATCGAGGTCACGTTACTGAAATTCATACTTGGCTCTCTGACGATAAAAAGACTGTTATCGTTGAAGATAATGGTATTGGCTTTCCTGTAAAAAAGATTCCAGCAGTTTATACAGAATTTAGAACAGGTTCAAAATTTAAAGATGAGGAGACAGACTCTAAAGGATACCTTCATAGAACTCTTGGTCAGAATGGGCTGGGAGCGGCAGCGACTTGTCTTACCAGTGATTCTTTTAAAGTAACTGTTCGACATTATAATACTAAACAGGAGCAAACTTATACCTTTCTCGATGGAGCGCTTAAAACAAAAAAAACAAAAGTTAAAAAGTTTAAGGGACACTCTGGCGTTCGCGTTGAGCTTACCCTCGCTAATGAGGTCTACAAGAATAATAAAATTGATGAAGAGCTTTTAAGAAAGAGAATCATCGATCTCGCTTACAATAATCCAGGTCTTACCTTCTATCTAAATGATGAAAAGTATATTTATAAAAAAGGTCTCTTCGAGCTTGCCGAAAGAATCGGTGGCGATAAAGCGCAAAACTATGGAACTTGGGACGATTCCTTTGAAATGGTTTCTTCACGATCTAAAAGGAAGCTTAAAGGAAAAATTGATATTTCTTTAGACCTTGTAATCGATCCTGAGTCAGAAGAAAGAGAAAGATTCATCTCTTTTGCGAACTCTACCCCAACTTATGATGGTGGCTTTCATCATGACCGAATGAAAAGAAACTTCATTAATCTTATTAAAGATAAAATGGAGAGGGCCGTAAAAAAAGAAAAGATCACGCTTGTTGATAACGATATCTTAACCGGGATGACTTTTGTTATTGGTATCACTATGCCAAACCCGAGATTTGAATCTCAAACCAAACGAAAACTGGTTCGAGATGCAAATCTAGAAAAAACGATCGAAGCCTTCATGAAAAAGTTTTTCGAAAAATGGTGGAGAAAAAATAAAGAATACTCCGAGCTCGTTCTTGAGAGAGCAAAAAGTCGATATAAGTATCAAATGTTGAAAGATGCCTCAAAAAAGGCAAGAAAGCAGAAAAAGAAAAGAATTGAAAAACTTCTTGATGCTAATGAAAGAAAAAATAGAGACAGATGTACTCTTTTCATTTGTGAAGGAGACTCAGCGATTGGAGGTCTAAGGTCGGCGCGAAATAAACTGACTCAAGGTGGGATTGCTCTTAAGGGGAAGCCCATGAATGTTAGTCAAGCCTCCATTAAAGAGATTCTTGAAAATCAAGAGTTCTCTGACATTATGGCATCGATTGGTCTGGCAATTGGACAAGAGCCTGAGTGGGATAAACTGCGATATTCAAAAATCGTTTTTCTTGCTGACTCGGATGTTGATGGTGGGCATATTAACACCCTTCTTACCAATTTCTTTTATTCTTACTGGCCGCAGCTTTTTGAAAAAGGCTGTATACAAATTGCTAAAGCACCACTATTTGAGGTTATTACGGATAAGAGTCATCTCTTTTTAGAGTCTCAAGAGGAACTGGATGCTCTCAAAAAGAAAAATACCAAGATTAAGGAAATTCAGAGAAACAAAGGGCTTGGGGAGATGAGTCCAGAGGCCTTCAAGCATGTGATGAGTCGAGAGTCTTATACAGTTATTGAAGTTAAAGATGCCAAAGAAGCCAGACATACCTTAAATATCTGTTTTGGAAAAGACACTGCTCTTCGTAAAAGCCTCCTTCTTGATCACGAGGATTATCAAAAGCACGTTGGTGAGGAAGCCGCCTCGAAAACAAAAAAAATAGTAAAAAAAGCGGTTAAAAAGAAAACGGCATCTAAGAAAAAAACAGCTAAAAAGAAAGTCGCAAAGAAAAAAGTAGTTAAGAAAACAACTAAGAAAAAAACAAAAAAGAGAAAATAGATGGAAGAACAATATTTACATTCGCTCGAGAGTATTCCGCTAAGTACAATTATTAAAAAAGAATACCGAGACTATCAAATCTATACTCTGATGGATCGAGCGATTCCCTATTTACAAGACGGTCTTAAACCAAGTCAAAGGAGAATTCTTTACACGCTCTATAAGCATCAGTCCAAAGGATTGATGAAAGTTTCTTCAGCTACGGGACTTGTTCTTACTCTTCACCCTCATGGTCCTGCTTCAGTTGAATCGGCCATCGTTAATATGGCCCAAGATTATACCTTCTCCAACAACTATCCGCTCATTGATAAGAAAGGATATTTCGGAGAGCGAATGGAGCCATCTCCGGCCGCTTCGAGGTATATTGAATGTAAACTTGGTGAGGTCGCTAAACTTCTTCTTTTTGATGATCTTGATCAAGTGGATATGGTTCCTAACTATGATGAAAAAGTCATGGAGCCCGTGGCGCTTCTCCCTAAACTTCCCATCATGCTTTTAAATGGTTCAGAGGGGATCGGAACTGGTTTTTCCTCAGTTATTCCAAGCTTTCATCATAAAGACCTTGTGAAATCGATTATTGAATTTGTTCAAACCGGCACGATGAAAAGAATCAAGCCTTATGTGAATTACTACAATCAAAAAATTGATCTCGATAATAAAGGCAAACTGACTTTCCCTATTAAAATCGAGGAAAAAAGAGGGAAGATTGTTATTACCGAGATTCCTAAAAACTATGATTCTGCTAGAATATATAAATTCTTGGCCAAGCATATCGAAGCAGATTTTCTAAAAGATTTTATCGATAGCTCTGTGGACAACGATATTCATATAGAACTTATTTTTAAAAGAGGGGCCCAGCCAACTCTTGAAGAAGTTCAAAAGAAGATGTTTTGTTCGACTTCTCTAAGTCCAAACTATACGCTCATCAGTGAAAGGGGGATTAAGATCTTTGATCGCCCAGAAGAAATTCTTAAGATTTTTGCAGAGAAACGACTTGAAGTTGTTCGTATCCGATACGAGCTTCGATGTAAAAATCTACAAGATAAAATTCAACAGAATAATGAAATCATTAAATTTATAAAGAATAAGGAATATGATGTTGCGACGAAGAAAGCGAACAGAAAAGCCTTTGTTGATTATCTAGGAAAGAAAAAATATAAGTTTAATGAGTATCTGGCCGATATGCCTATCTATCGTATGACTAAAGAGGAAGTTGAAAAACGTAAACTGATGGTTAAAGACGATACAGCAACTCTTAAGACCTATACAAAAATTGCAAAATCACCTGCACTTGTTAAGAAAAAGTTGATTGAAGAACTCAATGAAGTTGATGAAAAGCTCACGAGTTGGTTGAAAAAGAAGGCTTTAGAGAAAAAGGCCTTATATGAACAACTTCAGAAAAAGAGAAAGGCCAAGCAGTAAACTCGGGTAAGTTTGACTAAAAATTCTTTTGTAATGAGTAAAGGTCTCTGATATTCTTAACTTAGGGCGCTTGCCCACATCATAAGACTTTTAATTTTCATGGAGGAAATGAAATGAGCCTTACCAAAGCAGACATAGTTGAGAGAGTCTATAAAGAGGCCGGTTTTTCCAAAAAGGAAGCTGCTGACTTAATCGATCTAGTGTTCAAAATCATCAAAGATACTCTCTCAAAAGGTGAGAAAGTTAAAATTTCAGGTTTTGGAAATTTCTCCATTAGAGATAAATCTGTTCGTACTGGACGAAACCCTCAAACCGGTGAAGCTATGGCCATCTCGGCAAGAAGAGTTCTCACCTTTAAACCAAGCCAGGTTCTTAAAGAAGATATCACTTCTCGATATGCCCATCGAATTGATAACGAGGGTAATGAGGATACTTCTGTAGCAGCAAAAGAAGGACCGGATAGAGCTCTTAGTTCATTCATTTCTAACTCTGAAGAAAAGTAGGGGGATCCATGGTTGGACCAGTTAATATTCCAAATAAAGAACAATTTAAACTTAATGAGGTTTGTGGTCTTCTTGGAGTAAAGCCTTATGTCCTTCGTTTTTGGGAATCTGAGTTTCCTGAAATCGCTCCAGAAGTAACTGAGGAAGGAGTAAAGCTCTATTCTCAAGATGATATTGAAGCCGTGGCCCTCATTAAAAAACTTCTTTTTGAAGATAAGATGACGATTGAAAAAGCAAAGGGTGAAATTGCTCTTCGAATGATGAATCATAGAGGCAATAAAGGTCCTCTGCCTCTCGGAGAAACTCCAGAGCTCGTGGAGCAAGAAGTAGAACCAAAGAAGGAAGAAGAAGTTACTTTTCCGGATATGGATAAGCTCATTGTTGCTAAAGAAAAATTAGAAAAAATTGTCTCTTTAACTAAGTCTTTGGAGAAGAGAAATTATTGGAACTAGTTCCTCTTGATCCTTACCAAGTTGATTTTTAATATTTGTTTGGCCATCTTCTATGATGGCCTTCATTTTTTTGAAGTACCCTTGTAGAACTTTTTTAAGCTCTGTGTGACCTTCCTCTAAAGATTCTTGTAGTTCAGCGAGATTTTTTTGAAGAATTTGGGAGAGCTCTTTAGAATGATCCATCCAGTGATTGATTTCTTGCTCGTGTGCCCCCAACTCAGCATCAGCAAGCTCAGAGAGGTCATCAATGAGTTGAAAAACGAGTCCTAGTGATTTTCCCATTCGTAAATATCTTTTTATGGATAAGTAGCTATAATCGCCTGTGGCAAGCACGTAGCCACCAAGGAGACTACATTGGATGAGTCTTCCAGTTTTAAGAAGATGAGTGGTTAGAAGATCTTGAATGGATTCATTAATTTGACCACTTAGATCATAAACTTGACCGAGAATGAGCCCTTTGGGACCAAGTGCCCATGTACCAAATTTTAGAAGATCCATTGCCTTTTGATGCTTAATTTTAGTTAGGCACTCAAAAGAAGCGCTCAAAAGAGCGTCACCAGTGAGGATTCCCATCCATTCCCCATAAACTTTATGAGTAGAAGGACGGCCTCTTCTAAAATCATCATCATCCATAGATGGGAGGTCGTCGTGAACTAGAGAGTAGGCGTGATGGAACTCTAAAAAGGCGCAATAATGAAGGATATCGCTGTTGATGTCCTTGTATTTACCAAAGTCGCGATACATCGCAAGAGCAAGGTTAGGACGAAAGAGCTTACCTGCGGGGACAACGGAGTATTCCATTGCCTTTTGGAGTTTTATTTTAGAGGAGTCTCCTGAATTCACAGAAAGTTTTCTAATTGTCTTTAAGAGTTCTTGTTCTAGGTCCATTTGCATGAAACGCTTATAACAAGATCAAAAAGTCTTGGAAAGAGCTTATTGAATAGCAGGTCGTGGTCCGCCCAAAGTACCTGAAATTGTTATATTAAAGAAGCCTTTTTCATCCGTTTTCTTTCCACCAAGAAAGAGATTAAGGATGGGCATGCTTTGTTGAAAAATCGGAGAGATTTTAAGCTTTCCTTTAAGATTGAGAGCAGAGTTGGCCGGAAAATTAGGAACGAGTTTAATGGTTCCAGAAACCTCAGAGATAATTGGACTCTCTGCATTTCCAAGAATGAGTTTATTCACTTTAAGGTTATTTTTAGACTCAAGAACAACGTCAAGAAGAACTGTTCCAATGGCGAGATTATTTATTGCAAATCCTTTTATTGTTTGGGAGGGAACTAAAAGATTTTCTGAACTAATGACTACTTTTCCTTCCTCTAGGGCCTGTTTTTTTATTACCATATGAGTGTTTAAAGAAAGATCACCAAGAATTTCAAAGTCGGGAATCAAAGGGGCAAGAGTGATGAGATCTAGCTTAGAATTTTCGATTTTTAAGATTTGACTACCAATACCAGCTACTACCTCGATGGCGAGGTCCGAGTTTTGGTGCTTAATATCTGCAAAAAGCTTGACTCCGACGGGAACTAGACTGGGTCTTGAGACTCCCATGCTTAGGCTTTCTAAGGGTAGCGAAGAGTAGGGGTTACCAAAGCATCGACCAGAAATAACGGGAGATTTAAGGTCATATCTAAAAATAAGGTTTTTAATATCAAGAGCAGAGTAGCTCACAGGACAAGTACGATTTGTTTTCAGAGTTTGTCCTAAAAACATATTAATTTTGTCTTTAAAAGGAAAGTTGGCAAAAAATCCTATAATAAAAAAGATAAAACTAAGAAGAATTATTTTAGAAGTTTTAAAGGTGGGTTTATAGATACTTTCTTGGACCTCATTACCGTGATTGGATACTTTTTTCATAA
>CBDUBC010000007.1:0-52515 GCA_965365285.1 uncultured bacterium | reverse complement strand
CTTTCTTCACAGGGCTGAGAAAGTTTTAATTGATTTTAGATTGCTCTTTTTATTTGGAATTATCGGCTACGGCATGATAATTTTAGGCATACAAGTCATAAAGGTGATTAAAAGGCAGCGTATTGGTACTAAGAAAAAGAAGAAATCAATTCAAACTGAGGAAGAACAAACGGTGAAGTTAATAGGTGTCTATAGTGGCGGAGAGTTTCTTGCGCCAAAATTCATTATGACAGAGTCTAAAGGACTTCCTTACTCTTTAACCATGGCGCTCCATAGAACTTGGGATGGAACCGTTAAAACCTTTGATGGTTTTAGAAAACTTTTAAAGGCCGAGGCACCTTTTAAATCTCTTGGAGGACCACTGTCTATTGGAAAAGTTGCCAGTGACTCCTTTAATACCAGTATTTCTTATTTTCTCCAGCTAATGTCGGTGATTTCTATTAATCTTGGAATCATTAACCTCTTTCCTATCCCTGTTCTTGATGGTGGACATATTATGTTTATCTTCTTTGAAATTATAAATCGCGGACCACTTTCAGAAAGAAAAATGGAAATTGCCCAGCAAGTTGGTCTCTCTATTCTTCTTATGCTTATGGTAGGGGCCATTTTTAATGACTTCTCAAGGTTCTTTTAATTTATGAGCTATCTTTATATAGACACCTCATTTGAAATTAATATTGGAATTCTTAATTCTAATTTTTACTGGAGTAATCTTACTCACGTTAAAGATAAAAAATCTTCTGCTCTTTTACACGCTCTAATTCATGAAAACCTTAAAGTATTAGAGGTCGAACCACATGATTTAGAGGGCATCTTTACCATCGCTGGGCCAGGAAGTTATACCGGAATTCGGCTTGCGGAAGGCCTTGCCCAAGTTTTTGAATGGCAAAACATTCCAACTTATTCTTTTTATCACTTTGAAGTGCCTTATCTCTCAGGTATAGCTCCGGAGGGTATTTTTATTTCTAAGGCCTTTAAAGGAGAGTTCTTCGCCTATCAATGGGCCGGAGAAAAAACGAATATGAATCTCTATCCTATGGGAGAATTGGATTCGTTTATTTCTCAAAATCCAGGTCCCTATTACACTCATTTTACCGAAGATTTAAATTTAGAAAAAAAACTTCCAACTACTCAGCAAATGATTGTAGATACACCCGCTAGGATCTTTGAAAAGGTGAAGAAACAAACTCTTCGTCAAAAACCTTTTTATTATAGACCACTTGAAAAAGAGTTTAAAAAGCACTGAATATGAAGTCATTTTTAGCAAGAAGAGTACATTTTATTTTTTGGGTCCTGATCTTCTCACTATTTCAATTTGCATTTTATTTCTATTTTATTTTTGTCCTTCTTATTTATGGGCTCGTTTTTTACTATTTTCGTCAAAAAAGAGTGGACTCTAAGTATGAATCAGACATAACGCAAAGAGTTGTTGCTGCTCCTTGTTCAGGTACCCTGACACGAGTAATTCCACCACGGTATTATGATGAATTTGAAGCTGAGATGAGCTGTTTAGAAATCAGAGTTGAGCCTTGGAAAGAGCTTGGAATTTATTCTCCCTACAGCGCTGAAGTGAAGGATGTAAAAAGAAAGGTCGGATTGGCCCATTTTCGCTTTAAAAAAGATGATCCATCGGATTATAGTGCAATTCAACTGTTTCTAGAGGATAAACAAAGCACAAAAATAGTGGTAGAATTTATCGAATGTACGCTCGGCAAATTGCCTTCGCTAAAGGTTTTGGCGGGAGATCGTGTTAAAAGAAAGGCCAATATCGGGTACTTTCCGTTTGGCGGTACTGTCAGGGTTTATCTTCCTCAATCCGTTGAGGTAATTATTCGTTTAGGAGATGAGGTCATCTCAACTGAGACAGTCCTTGGTGGCGTAGAGCAGCTGGAATTAAAAGATGAATGATAAATTAGAATCAAAAAAATTAACCTATTTTCTTCCCAATATTTTTACTGCCCTGAACATGGCCTGTGGATTTGGATCCATTCTGCTATCGCAAGGTGGACACTTCTATAGAGCAGCGATCTTTATTCTCTTTGGTGGAATTTTTGATCTCGTGGATGGAAGAATCGCCAGACTCACAGGAACTCAATCTTCTTTTGGAGAGCAGTTTGATTCCATGAGTGATCTTATTACCTTTGGTGCAGCACCTGCGATGTTGATCTATCACTTTTCACTTATTGGATATGGAAGACCAGGACAAGTGGTGGCCTTTCTTTTTCTACTTTGCGGAGCCCTAAGATTAGCGCGGTTTAATGCAAATATTGAAAAAGTGAGCTCTGCTTTTTTTCAAGGGTTACCTATTCCAAGTGCGGCAATGTCGGTCATTGGTTTTGTTCTTATTGCAACTGAATATACGGAGATTAAGTATTATACTTTCCTTTTTCCTATCTATGTCATCTTTTACTCCTTTCTGATGATCTCAAATATTCCATTTAATTCTTTTAAAAATTCTGCCTGGGTAAAGAATCATAAAAGGGCCACTCTTTTTATTATCTTTCTTCTTTTGGCCCTTCTTTTTACCTATGAAGAAATTATGATTTTTATACTCATGACCGTCTATGTCTTTGGTTGCATTATTTACTTCTTTACTCATAAAGGTGAATTGAAAAATGTCTTTGAGTGGAAGGGAGATCATGAAATTTAAATATCTGCTTCTTCTGTCTCTAAGCTTTAACCTCCATGCCGATATGGGCCAGTATATGCCCGGCCAAATTGAGGACTCGCCTGTAGAAAATATGGAAGTTGATGGGGAAGAAGAGGGATTTATCCCAGGTCTTAGTGAAGAAGAAGAGCAAGCCATTCTTAATTTTAAAGGAAAAAAGAAAAGCACTTCTCTTCCTGATGAAGAAAGTGATGACCTCTCTGATCCTAATCTCACCAAATCGAGACCTCTTAACTCTGGTAACCTTACTCCGGGTGCTTATGAAAATAGTGAAAACTATATAGAAACATCTAATGAAAAAATGGCCAAGCAGTACATGGATCAAGGAAAGACTGGTTTTGAATTAAGCTATTTAATTAATACTTATGATTATGAGGGCAAAAATGATGTCTTCGATCGAACCTATGACTCAGGCAATGCTAAAGACCGAAGAGGAGGGACTCTTCACATGGGCTTTAATAGCTATTTTCATAGAGGCTTTTTTGATCTCGCTTATGGATATAATCTAGGGGTGGGATTTGCTTCAGGTCGAGGAGTATTTGCAAATTCTCAAGAAAAAAGTGATGCCAGAGTAGATCTTTGGCAAGCTCCCTTTGATCTCTCAGCAACTATTGAAATGAATATTACTCGCTATATTAAAATCGCACTCTCTGGGGGGCCTTCCGCCATGTTTTTGATGCAAGTTCGAAATGATCGAGATGATGGTGAGAAAGGAAAAAGACGAAGACAAATCGGATACGGATATTTTGGATCGGCAAAGTTTAAAATCTCTCTTTCTGAGATGTTTGAAGACAATGCTTTTGCTCTTCTAAGAGATAGTAATGTAAGTCGCTATTATCTGAATCTTGAGGCCAGAACTCAAAATCTTGATAACTTCCAAGACGAAATAAAAATTACCGGAAACTCTTTCGGACTTGGATTTTCCTTTGAATTCTTGTAATCAAGTCTCATGACGACTCGCTATAAAATCACTTGCTCTTACCTTGGCACTCAGTACTTTGGCTGGCAAGTTCAGCCTGATTCAATAACCGTACAGGGTGAAATTAATCGAGCACTCGCTAAAATCGTCAAATCAAAAGAGGTGAATACTATAGGTTCTGGAAGAACGGATAGAGGAGTCCACGCTCTTAATCAAGTCTTTAGCTTTCAATCTTCACTAGATCTAGCTGAAGAGGCCTTTTTAAAGGGACTGAATTCTTTACTCCCCCTAGATATTAGAATTAAAGAAGTGGAAAAAGTCTCGGAAGACTTTCACCCTATTCGAGACGCTAAAGAAAAGGAATACCTCTATCTTTTTTGTGATCAAGAAAACCTATCTCCCTTTGAAAGAGATTTAGTTTCTTCTTACAGTTTTCCCCTTGATTTTGATCTCATTCAAAAAGCGTTAGAAATTCTCAAAGGCGAGCATGACTTTAAGATTTTTCAGTGTACGGGAACTGATGTGAATAGCACCATTCGAACGATTACTGAAATTGAACTCACCCCAATCGATCCGCCCACCCGTTTTGGTCATGGTAATTACTATCAGTTGAGAATTAGAGGGACAGGTTTTCTTAAGCAGATGGTGAGGCTCATTATGGGAGCTCTTTGGAATATTGGCTCAGGAAAAGTAAGTCTAGAGAGTTTAGAAAATGGCCTTAAAGAAGACGAAAAAAGACTCGGTCCCACAGCTCCTCCACAAGGGCTTTACCTTCATAAAGTGTTTTATTAGAAATAAATTAATAACGATTTGCCTTATCTTTAATATCATCGGCAAAAAGCTTTCCTAATTTCTCCATTGCTGCTAGAGGAGAGATATTGCAGAGCTTTGGATCCCGATACAAGAAATCAGAAAACTTACTGATATGAAAATATCGAAAGAGTTCAAGCTTTCTTTTTCCAGCATGGTCAAAATAGACTTCGCTTGAACTTTTGATCGTAAAATTTTCAAAATGCTCTTCTATGAAAGGGTATAGGAACGAAAAGTATTTTTTAGGAGTATCAACTTCTCCAAAGCCTCCAGAATGAGTGAGCCAATCATAGTTTGTCTTGAGAAGTTGATAAAATCTGAGATTATTAATAACATTGAGCTTTTCAAGTCTTGAAATTTTGAGAGCATCCCACTGATTTTTTAATTTTTTCAAAGCCTCGCTCATGACTTTTTTATTTTTAGAATTAATTTTGTTATTTCTGACGAGTGATCTGATATGAATACCGACATAAATAGGCGATGCCAAAATATCAGTAATAAAAGTGATGGGCAGAAGTATAGCTGCTCCTTTCGAAAACATTGCAGAAAAGCTTAATAATCCTTTTGATAACTTGAAATAAGGAGCATTACTTGATGTTATTTTTATACCGCTCAAATCCAATGTAGGAATTAAGTAATCTTTCATAACTTTCTCAATATCCACAATTTTTGTGAGTTGGCATCTTGAGAGTGCCTTCTTTTTAAGAGGTGCTTCTCTTGCAATTCGTTCACGAGTAGTTTCAGCAGCTAATGAGGAATAGGAAATGAAGAGGAATATAAAAATTAAAAATTTCATATATAAATGTTAACACTCTTTGAGGGACTTTAAACTAAAAAAAACCAAAGCTTTAAGAGCTCATTAAATTAATTTAGTATACACTCGTGGGTCAATCGTAGCGGCACAAAGCATTCCACTGGCCATAGCAGAAATCACCCCAATCGCAACAGTATCAACTCCGGTCATATGAAAGTTTTTAATGGGTGTTCGCATTCTTAGTTTTGAATTCATAAACCTTGCTGGAGTTCCTTCAAGGCCATAAATCGCTCCATGATCAGCATTGCAAAAGTGATTGGCCGAAATAGGAGTAGAGAGCTCACTAAAAGTACAATACTTCATTACTTCAGGCATTTCTTCATGCAGCTGTTTCATGAGTCTGTCATGAATATCTTTTTTGAAATCCTCATAAGACTTATCCCGATGACCAAAGTCAGAATTTTGCCATTTTTTAAAACTATCCCATGGAACAAAAGTGACTGCCTCACCAGTGTGATAATGATTTTCTGTAGGATTATGATGAGGATCTTTTAATGAAGGAAAAGAAACATAAACACAAGGACACTCTTCGTCCTTGTTTTCAACATTCCAAACTTTCATTTTTTGCATATCCGTGGTTCGGTGATACCAACGATTACATCCTCTTGCTCCAGCTTTTTTGATATCTCCTTCAAATCCGAGATTAAGACATATATAACTTGGAGAATTTCCAGTCGCTTTAAGACCTTTTACCCACTCTGTATTTTGATAGCTTTTTGGGATGATCTTATTTGCCGTCGCCTTTGCTCCAATTGCCGAAATTATCTTCTTAGCAAATAGCTCTTCACCATTAGTAAGCCTGACTCCAATCGCCTTATTGTTTTTAACAATGATTTCATCAACTTCCGCCCCACAAAGAGTTTCCCCACCCTCCCTCTCCACAATATGACAAAGGTGAGCGGCAATAGATTTCGCGCCCTCTTCAGGATAGTATGCACCATTACTGAAATGGGCGGTGGTGAGAGCTTGAATTCCAAAGCTGGATTCTTCAGGAATCGCTCCATAATATCCCCACTGGGCGGTTAGAACTCTTTGTAATTTATCGGAGAGACCAAGTTCATTCATGACCTCTCGAGTTGTTCTCTTCCACCAATTGGGCTTAAAGGTATAAAAAATTTTATTGGCAATTTTTTCTACCCACTCAGGCATGGTTTTCATGAAAAAGAAAAATTCAGCATTTTTATTCGCCTTATAACAAATAGTAAAATACTGATCGATTTTTTCTTTCTCATCAGGAAATCTTTCTTCAAGTCGTCTTTTAAACTCTTTTCGACTATCAGGAAAAGAGATATGGGTGCCATCAGGCCAGAAGAATTCATCATACTCACTCCCCAGAGAGTTCATTTTAATTTTTCCCTCACCAAGCCAATCAAGCATTTTGCCGGGCTTATCTTTAAGCTTCATTTCCCCTAGGGCATGAACACCGACGTCCCATGAAAACTTTCCTCGCTTAAACATGTGAGTAAAGCCGCCAGGGAGGTAGTGCCTTTCAAGGATTAAAACCTTCTTTCCCATCTTCGCAAGCGATGCTGCACAGGACATTCCGCCCATTCCAGAGCCTATAACGATGGCGTCCCAGCCTTTGGTTTTTCTGCCCTTTAACTGTCTGTAAACACGTTTGCCTGCGATGGTTGGGATTGCACTCATGAGATCTCCTTAATTTTTTGAGGAGGATATCTTTGGTAGGTCTCAATAGGCAAGCTGAGAAGTGTTCCTTTAAATTGACTTATCGGTCCAAAATGGCTAGATTCACGCAAGAATAATCTTATGACTTAATGCAATATCGAAAGGGGCTTCTATGTCATATTCCATTGAAAATATTAACGGTTGTACAAAAAAGCTAAGCTTTGAGTTTGAGAAACTCGATCTCAGTGATCAAATCCAAAAGGCCGTTAAAGAAAAGCAAAAAACTGCGAACCTTAAAGGATTCAGAAAAGGTAAAGCTCCTCTGGCCATGGTTCAAAAGCTTTTTGGACCTCAAATTGAATCTAATGCTCTTAATGAATTCGTAAAAGAAAAATTCTTTGATGCTATAGAAAAAGAAAACCTTAGAATGGTGGGATATCCAACATTTGAAAATATGAACTATGAAGCTGGTAAAAAAGTTTCTTTCGACGCTAAAGTTGAAATCTTCCCTGAAGTGGAACTTAACGATATGGCCGGTTACAACTTCACAAAAGACAGCGTTGAAGTAACTGAAGAAGAGTTCAATAGCACTCTTAAGCAAAGACTTGAGGCTAAAGCAGAAATGACTGAGCTTAAAGATGCTAAGCTTGATAAAGGACATTTTGCTGTTCTTAATTTCCAAGGGGAAAAAGAAGATGGCGAAAGACCTGAAAATATGAAAGGTGAAGAATTTCTTCTTGAAATTGGTTCAAACCAATTCATCCCAGGATTTGAAGAGGGAATGGTTGGAATGACTGCAGGTGAGAAAAAAGATATCAATCTTACTTTTCCTGAAGATTATCATGTAGAAGAACTCAAGAACGCTAAAGTAAAATTTGAAGTCGAGCTTCTTGAGATTAAAGAAAAGAAATATCCTGAGCTTAATGACGAACTTGCTAAAGAACTTGGCGAGGAGTCTGCTGAAGATATGACAAATAAGCTTAGAACTAATCTGGCTGATCAAAAAAATAGAGCTGCTGAGCAAAAGCTTCAACAAGAAATCCTAGAAAAGCTTATCGAAGAGAACAAATTTGATGTTCCATCTGCAATGATTGCTCAACAAAAAGAAGTCCTTAAAAAAGATGTGGAAAAAAACGTAAGACAACAAGGTTTTACTGATGAAATGGTTGAAGACTATTTCAATAAATGGGCCGGAGATCTTACTACACGAGCCGAATTCCAGGTTCGATCTGCTCTTATCCTTGAAAAACTTGGAAAAGATTTTGGTGTTGAAGTCTCTGAAGATGATCTCAATGAGAAAATCGAAGAAACCGCTAAAATGACTGGAATGGATGCTGAAAAAATCAGATCATTCTACACTTCTAGCGAGCAGACAAAAAGTAATTTGATGTACTCTATTAAGGAAGAGAAGACATTCAAGAAGTTAATGGAAAAAGTAAACGTAAAGTAAAAAGATAAGGCCCTCGAAAGAGGGCCTTTTTATTTCTAAGCTTTCTTAATTTTCTGAAAAATTGTTCCAAAGATATTCTCACCCTTCTCATTAAGCATTTCAATCTTAATCGTATCTCCAGGCTTCATAAATGGAGTGGTAATGGTTCCAGTATTTATTTTTTCAAGCATTCTCTTCTCTGCTAAACACGAGCTTCCCTTGCTTTCATCTTCATTTGAAACAGTCCCTGATCCAAGGATTGTTCCTGGCTGAAGCTCTCTGGTTTTTGCAGCATGAGCAATAAGCTCACCGAAGTGAAAAAACATTTCTTTAGCATTTGGATTCCCAAACCATTTTCCGTTGTATTCACTGAGAAGTTCAAAATGAATTCTTCCATCTTTCCAGCCGACTCCGAGCTCTTCTGGAGTAACCGCAAATGGAGAGTGAGACGAAGGTGGTTTAGATTGAAGGAATCCAAAGCCCATCGCAAGTTCTGCAGGTATAAGGCCTCTTAAAGAGACGTCATTAATCAGAACCAGTAGTCGAATAGATTTAAGCGCTTCCTCGGGAGTGGCCCCCATTGGAACGCGATCAAGAATAACCCCTACCTCTCCTTCGAAGTCCATTCCGTATTCTTCATCTCGAAGCGGAATGTCATCATAAGGAGCAAGGAAGTTATCACTGACACCTTGATACATAAGTGGAACTTCTCTTAGTTTCTCTGGTGGCTCAGCTCCTCTCGCCTTTCGTACGAGAATGATATGTTGAATATAAGCCGATCCATCAAGCCATTGATAGGACCTTGGTAGTGGCGAGTGAAACTTAGTCTGATCAAGCTCTACACCCTTTAGAGAGCCCTCATTGAGGTCTTTATACACTTGATTAAGCTTAGGGGAGATCTCACTCCAATTCTCAAGGGCAGTCATAAGATTGGGACAAATGTCTTTTGCTGAATAATAGGTTTTATTATCCTTTGCAACAACGACTAGTTCTCCGTCACGATGATTGGATTTTAGTGTTCCAAGTTTCATTTTATTATCCTTTGCGTCATTTTCAGTTCTTCCTTCTTCTTATAAACTAACTGCACTTTACTGGCAAAACTTTGGAGGCCCTTTTGAGCAAACCCATCCTTTATAGCTACTATAGAAGCTCCTGTTCATATCGAGTTCGAATTGCTCTTTACCATAAAGAGATAGACTTCGAGTATCGGGCCATTCATCTTGTAAAGGATGGAGGAGAGCAACTTAAACAAAATTACCTTAAACTCAATCCAAAAGGAGAGGTACCTTTTTATGTCGATGGCGAAGTAGGGATAGGACAATCGATGGCCATCCTTCTCTTCCTAGAAGAGAAATACCCCCAAAGCTCGCTTTTACCCAAAGACCCTTTGCAAAAGGCCCATTGTCTTCAGCTTTGTGAAATTATAAATTCAGGAATTCAGCCCATCCAAAATCTCAAGGTACTAAAATACCTAGTAAATGAATTAGGACAAGAAGATAAAGTGAAGGCCAAATGGGCAAATCATTGGATTACGGAAGGTTTTATTGCCCTTGAAAATTTTATGAAGGACTTATCCGGAGATTATTCTATAGGCAGCCAGCTTAGTCTTGCCGATTGTTTTTTAGTCCCTCAAGTTTATAATGCGAACCGATTTAAGGTCGATATAGATAGATTTCCTCATATCAAACGAGTACATGAGACTTGCTTAAAACTTAGTTGTTTTGAAAAGGCTGATCCAATGAACCAGCCTGATGCTGAAAATTAAAGAAATTTTTCGATAAGCATAAATGTCTTTAAGAGAAGTTTGTCCTTTTTATTTTTTGGATCAGCGTATTCAGATAATTGCTTAGGAGTTGCTTTTCGAGTGAGCTTTAGATCTTCATTAAAAAGCTGAGTTAATTCTTCCGCAGCTTCTCTTCCTTCAAAGAGAGCAACCGTTTCAGCATTTTTCATACTAGAATAATCCATATTATGTGAGCCAATAATACCAAAATTATTATCAACAACCATAAATTTAGCATGGGTAGTTTGTATGATTATGTTTTTTTCACCTTCCCTATTTCCTGCCCATTCATAAAACTCAGGACAACTATAACCATTTTGATCACAGCTTCCTTTATCACCAAGAAAGTTATAGATGTCATAGTAGTGTCTTCGTCCCACAATTGTTATAGGAGCAAACTCATTGGTTTCAGGAGTTCTACTGATGACTCTAATTTTGACTCCTCTTTTTGCGGCATCAATAAGTGCTTGTTTGAACTCAGGAGGAGGAACAAGTAGAGCTTGATGAATATCAATTGTGTGTTTAGCCTTTTTAATTATATCAACATAAGCGTGATAGGCGTAATTTTCACCTTCCTTAGGTCTGGCCAATATAAAGCGGATGCCTTTAAGAGGATGATAAACGATAGGTCGAACTAAAATATCATCATCTAAAGAATTTGCACCGCTGATGAGCTTTTCTATATTTTTTTTCATTTTCTTTACATCAGCTTTTTCTCCAAAATTCTTAAAAGAAACGTACCTTTTAGTTTTCTTATTTTTAAATTCGAGATATTTTTCTTTTTCCTTAAGAGGATGAAATGGGTTTAGGCATTTTCTATCCGCTCGATGAGTTTTAAAAGTAATTTTTTTACTAATATAGTTGCTTAAAAAATCTTTAGCGATGCGATTAACGATGGGACCTTTGATTCCAACATCTTGATCTCTCCAGCTTCGATCACTTGAACCTGTTAAAACAAAATATTCTTGAGCGACATTGATACCACCCATAATAACAAGACTACTAGGAATGGGTTTATTCCCATCTCCATCAACAATCCAAAGCTTTTCATGATTTCTGCTTAAAATTTTAGGAAAATCAATACCACTGAGTTCATTTAATAAATTCCCTCGACATGAATACCCATACACTTTGATCCCTGCAGCTTGAAGGTTATTGAGCATAATGGCACTATTCTTTTTGTCTGTCTTTGTTTGAGGTCTATCCATTGGACCTGATCCTAGGCCGTCAACAATCATCTTAACGTCAAGCCCTTCTGACTTTCTTTTTATTAAAAGATCCGTTAGAAACTTACCTGCTTCATCTCCTCTAAAAATAAGACTTTGAACGTAGATAGATTTTTTTGCTTCCTTGATCGATCTATAGCGCTCTATAAAAGATCTAGGCCCATCTAGAATGGCCATTCTATGGTCGCCCACTCTTAGAACACGTCCATCGGTATAGCTTCTTCCAATAGGAAGATTTCCATCAAAGACAATAGTTTTTTTGCTAGATATTCCTAGCTTTTTGTTAAAATATTTTCTCGCCAATCTCTTTTTACAAAGTTTTCTTAGTTTATAGAGGCTTTCATACTTTTCATTTCTATCTTTTTTGCTATTAAAATAAATGGCAGTTCTTCCTTTTAGACTTGGCTTAAGTCCGAAGGTTATTGCATAAGCACCTTTTACCTTAAGAATTTTCTTGAAAGGAGGGACTCTGAGAAGATTAAATGAATCCCTAAACAAATGTCCATATTCAGGGTGGATTGTGTTGAGTTCAAGTTGGCAAGACTGAATTTTAATTTTTTGCTCAAGCTTAATCTTTTCGCCCTGAACATTTAAATCAAAATAATGAAGTCTAGAGTTTTGTTTTGACAATACTCTTATTTCATTAAGAAGAGATTCTTCTGTAGTCCTCGCAATACCAGTATTAAAAAATGAAACAAGAATGAAAATAAAAACAATAAACTTTATTGAACCCATAATATCTCCTTATAGGAGAGTATCGGATCAAAATGCTCAATAGTTAATAGTAATAAGCCTCTGAAATGTCTTATTACATCCAGCTTTTCCAATATTGCTTAACTTCATTATCAAGCCACCACTGTGTTGGGATTAGCGGAAGTTTAGTATCCACCATGACAGCGAACTCATCGGTATGAGTTTTATCATTGGCCGCTTCAAAAGCTTTTGGATGTGGCCCGTGATGAATTCCTTGAGGATGGAAAGTAAGTGCTCCACTATCAATATTATCTCGGCTAAAAAAGTTTCCTTCGTGATAAAAAATCACTTCATCAAAATCAATATTAGAGTGATAGAAAGGAACCTTTAATACACCTTCAGAAGTATCTTCAAGTGGTCTTGCAACAAAAGAGCAAACCACAAATCCTTTGCAAACAAAGGTGGTATGTCCACTTGGTGGAATATGGTATCGATGACTTAAAATAGGGCAGTAGTCATAGATCGAAAGTTTCCAAGGATAAACAGAACCTTTCCAACCTTTAGCCGTTAGAGGATTATTTGGATAAGTTACTGTTGTGATTTTACCCATTCTTTGAATATCAAGTTTGTATTCAGACTTATCTTGTTCCGTTCCTAAAGCGGCCGTTGGAACAACTTTAGCGGTCTGGTCATAGAGAGCATTAGGCCCTAGGATTCCTCGGCTTGGTTCTTCATATTCGCTATTAGATTCAACTTTCATCATTTTTGAGGGAGTTTTGACGTAGAACTTATAAGTCGTTCCTCGCGGCATAACGATATAATCACCCTTTTTATACTCTAGGTGACCATAGATGGTTTCCACTCGTCCTTCTCCATCATGAATGAAGTAGAGTTCATCTGAATCGGCATTTCTAAAGAAATTTTTAAAGTCTTCCGTGTAGTTTCCAAGATGAATGCGACAATCGCTATTTTCTAGGATGGGTCGAAACTGATTTTGAAGTCCATCATGACTAAACGAAGGAGGGAGGCACTGAGGTTTGAGGTCTCCTTCAATATTTTTCCAATTGACGGGTGGTTGTTCATGATAAAGATGACTAACTCTTCCAAAAAAGCCATTTCTTCCATGTTCTTCTTCATAAAGACCATCAGGAATTTTAACGTGAGCTTGTTTGGTTACCGTTCCACTTTCTTTAAAATTTTCCATATTTTTTTCCTTTTATAAGGCTATTTATCACAATGACCTTTCTCAACCTATGACCTGGCCTAGTTATTTCCAAACTTCTTTGAATATTCCGTTAAAACTACGTCCATGGCCTCATAGAAATGATCCATCTCAGCTTTTGTTCCCACACTGATTCGAACATATTCTGCCATTTCATTGGCAACTAGAGGTCGAATAATCACTCCTTTATCGAGAAGTTTTTCAAATAAAAAGGAACTTGCTTCTTTAGATCCCGTAGGAATAGCAATAAAGTTTGTGATCGAATCAATGGGTTTAAAGCCTTTATCTTGAAGATATTTTGTAAGTCGATCTCTTTCAGTCGTATTATTTTCAATCGTTCGTTTAAGGTGAGGAAGATCATTAAGCGCACCGACTGCTCCTAGCTGAGCGATCAGATTCGGTTCGAAGGGAAGCTTAATCTTTGTTAGATTCGCAATCAGATCTTCATGAGCAAAACCATATCCACAACGGATACCAGCAAGGCCATAGGCCTTTGAAAATGTTCGAAGAGTAATAACATTGTCGTATCGATATTCCATAGAGTCCGGGTAGTTTTCAAATTCTTTGCCAAACTCAAAATAAGCCTCATCAAGAATGACAAGGACGTGATCAGGAACATGTTCCATAAGCTGATCAAATTCATTTTTGCGAATATAAGTGCCTGTAGGATTATTAGGATTAGCGATATAGATGATTTTCGTTTTATCGGAGATATTTTTAATCATCTCTTCAATATTAAAACGATAGTCATCTGTCATTTTAGTAAGCTTAAGTTCACTTCCCACACTTCGCGCAAGAATATAAAAACCAATAAAGGTATGCTCAGAGGTGAGAACCTCATCCCCTGGTCTTAAAAACGCTCGAACGATATAGGACATAATCCCTTCACTCCCGTTTCCGAGGATAATGTTTTCAAGTTTTAATTGATAAAGATTAGCGAGCGCTGATTTTAATTTATAGGCATGCATGTCAGGATAGAGGTGAAGATCCCATAAACCTTGAGTCATTTCTTTTATGGCAAAAGGGGAAGGTCCAAGCGGGTTTTCGTTACTGGCAAGCTTAGAGATTTTGGTTAGCCCCCTCTCTCTGGCAAGTTCATCAATTGGCTTACCTGCTTGGTAAACTTTCAAGTTTTTTATATAATCAGGGACGAGAGAGTTGTGCTTTGACATAATGCATCCATTTGCTTGTGTTTTCTCACTTTCATAGCACAATAGCTAACAAAAGGGGATCCTTTGGTCGCGCAATTTGGCCCAGAGCACTTTGAAAAAATTAAGCAGGGCGTAAACTTATTCAATAAACAGTTCTATTGGGAATGCCATGAAGAGCTAGAACACCACTGGCTTGAAGATCGGGGAGATAACGCCCGCTATGTCTACTGGGCAATTATCCAGATCGCCGCTTCCATGTACCATGTCCGAAACGGGAACAAAGAGGGGGCCTTTGGACTCCTTAAGAAGGCCAAGGATAAAATCCATTTTTGTGAAAAAAACTATGTAGAAAGTGACTATCTGTACGACAATATAAACTGGAAAGAATTTAAAGAAAAAATTAAAGCGGCCCCAAATGATGGAGAGCTCTCTGTTTTAAATGAGCTCTATGAATTTCGATTTCATGGCAAAGGATTAGATCATGAATAAAATACTGAGAAATATGGGTGATGCTTTTGGAGTCTTAAAAAGTGATAAGATCTCCATGCTTTATGGTCTTATTCCACTCATTTTAGGCTTTACTCTTTTTTATTTTGTTGGAAATTATCTCTATAACGACCTATTGGATTTAGGAAAAAACTATATTGAGCAAAATATTTCTAGTACAGGCTGGGCGAGCGCCTTTTATTATCTGATCGTGGGTATTCTCACGGTTCTTTTCTTTTTCCTCATTAACTGGGGATTTGTTCTGGTCGTCTCTCTAATCGCTTCTCCCTTTAATGACCTCTTAAGCTCTCGTGTGGAAAAGCTTGTCTCTGGAGGGGAGCTTTCTGGATTAGGTAAAGATTTTGAGAAGGCCATAGGAAAATTCTTTTTTGTCATTATTAATGAAGTAAAAAAAGTCGTCTTCATTATTTTACTCACTATCCTCTCCTTTGCCATGGGGCTTGTTCCTCTCGTGGGACCAGTCCTCTCAACTCTTATGGCCGCAGTTCTTATTTCTATTCAATTTCTCGATTATAATTGGGCAAGGCATGACCTTTCTCTTGGTCAATGTGTAAAAGATTATCGAAAAACACCTTTTGTATATTCGGCCTCGGGACTGATCTTTGTTTTCCTCCTCTCTATCCCTATTATTAATATTTTCTGCCTACCATTGGCGGTTGTTTATTTTACAATTCTTTTTACTAAAAAAAGCAATAGAGGATTTTAGATGAAGAAAATGATGATCTTTGCTCCTCAGAAAAAGGATCATATCCTTGCCTGCTATCCTTTTTTTGCGGCCCTAAGGGAAAGAGATCGTGATCATGAAATTCATCTCCTTATTAAAGAAGAATTAAAACCTTATCTTCTTTTTTTTGGTCCTCATTTTATCGTTCATACCTATTCACAAGAAGAGTTTTCGATACCTGGTCTTTATAAATATTTTTTTAATAATGAAAAAATTGAGCATTATGATACGACGATCGATTTAATTGGAAACTTAACAACAGCAACGGCTCAGCTCTTTTTAAAAGCAAGTACACGAGTAGGATTTGAAAAAAAACTAATAAAATTCTTTTATACTCATTCCTATATTATCTCAGAGTCCTTGAGACCGGAGCAAAAATATCTTGAACTCTTATGGAAATGGCTCGGAGAAAAAGAAGATGACTATATTATTTTTAAGGAACTTTTAGATAAAGACCCTTTCAAAAACCCTCTCATTCAAAATAAGCTCATTGGCGAAGAATTTGGGCAAGGATATTTTCTTTGTATTATCGAAAGTCTTGGTGAAATTGTTAGTGAGCTTTATCTAGAGGAAGAGAGAAAAGATACAAATGAAGAGTATTTCTGGCGCTCCTTTTTTGAATCTTTTACTGGTCAGCGCTTTGTGATTTTTAGTGAAACACTTGATGAAGAGCTACATGATTTTTTAAAGTCTCTCACACCAAGAAATGAATATTTTCATCAGAGAGGGAAGACTCTCGATAATCTAGAGACTCTTCTTGATTATAGTCAGGCCCTTTTGACGGATTCTCCGTTTTATACTTCTCTAGGTCTTTATTATGGAAAGATCACTTTTCTTCTTAATGGAAAGAGTTATACGCTTCCTTTGAGCTTTGCACTAAGGCCAAAGCCTTTTGTTGTTTCGGGGGATAGAGCAGGGTACGAAGTGAGTTTAGGGCAAACCAAAAAAGAGCTTGAGAGCATGAATCAGATCATTGATCTGATCCATGAGGTGCTTAAGCTTTAAAGTTTTCTAGGTTTTCCTTAATTGCTTTAAGCTTTTCAGAGAGTTCCGCTTCATTTTGTTTTACTTCCTGTACGACTTCTTCAGGAGCATTGTTCATAAACTTTTCATTTTTAAGTTTATTAGCGTATTTTGAATATTCTTTCTCTGTTTTCTGTAAGCTTTTTTCTAGCCTTTTAATTTGATCGGCCAGATCAATAACCCCTTCAAGAGGAAGAAAGACCTCGGTAAAAGAAGTCACGCTCATAACGCTCTTTTTTGGACGTTCTTCACTTTTAGAAAAAGTATGAATTTCACTGAGTCGACCAATATCTTTAAGAGCATCCATCTCAGCATGAAGATAGTTTTTAAGATCTCCATGATCCGTAAAGACATGAATCGAAAGAAGATCTTTTGGTCCAATATTAACGTTTGCTCTAAGATTTCTGACCGCAGTAATAACCTCAATAAAATTATTCATCATATCCTGATCTTGTTGAAACTCAAGAGCAGGATCAAATTCAGGGAAATCTTGAACGATAAGAAGATCTTGGCCTTCATCTTTGAGATAAGTCCAAAGCTCTTCCGTGATATAAGGAGCAAAGGGGTGAAGGAGGGCAAGAACCTTTTTAAAGGTAAACTTTAAAACAGAAGCTCGCTGCTTTTTAGCAGCTTGATCTTCCCCATGAAGGATATTTTTAGATACTTCAATAAACCAAGAACAGAATTTATCATAAACAAAGCCATAGATTTGAGAACAAGAGTCATCAAATCTAAACTCTTCCATGGATTCATTTACTTGCTTAGTGACCATATTGAGTTCCGAGAGAATCCATCTTTCATGGTGATTAAGTTCACTTGGAAGATTCGCATCGGCTTCATCAAGGAAAGGGTGAATAAATCTAAATGCATTCCAGATTTTATTGATGAAGTTTCGGTATCCCGCAATTCTCTCTGGATCGAGGTTCAGGTTTCGGTTGTAACCACTCCCTGCAGCGAGGGTATATCGAAGAGCATCCGCTCCGTATTCATCGATCATCTCAAGAGGATCAATCCCGTTTCCTAGGGATTTACTCATCTTTCGACCTTCTTTATCTCGTACGATGGCATGGATATAGATTTTTTCAAAAGGAATTTCATTAAGGTTTTTAATTCCCATCATCATCATTCGGGCAACCCAGAAAAAGATAATATCAAACCCAGTCACTAGAACAGAAGTCGGGTAGAAGGTATCAAACTTTCGCTCTTTCATTCTCTTAGCATCAGGCCAACCAAGAGTGCTAAATGGCCAGAGCCCGGAACTAAACCAGGTATCGAGAACATCGGGATCTTGATCAATTTCATTTTGAGAACATTTTGGACAAGATTCTGGATGATGTTCAGCCGCCCATTGATTCTTACACGACTTACAAGTAAAAACAGGGATCTGATGCCCCCACCACAACTGCCTTGATAGACACCAGTCTTTAGGCTCTCTTAACCAAGAAAAATAAGTATTTTCCCAACCCTTTGGATAAAAAGTGGTAGTTCCTTTTTCAACCGCTTCCACCGCATTTTTTGCCATATCATGAACATTTAAAAACCACTGCTTACTGAGCATAGGTTCGATAACGGTTTTAGATCGATCGCCATGACCAACTTGGTGAACGTGATCTTTAATTTCTCCAAGAACTTCAAGTTCTTCAAGCTTTTTAAGAACACCTTTTCTCGCTTGAGCAGCTTTTTGACCTTCCCACTCAAGACCATGCTCATTCATCGTTCCATTAAGATTAAGAATATTGATGGTATCTAGCTTATGTCTTTTTCCGATTTCAAAGTCATTAAAATCGTGACCTGGTGTGACTTTTAGGCAACCAGTCCCTTTTTCCATATCAACGTACTCATCACCAATAATAGGAATTTCTCGGTTACAGATAGGAACGATTGCTTTTTTTCCAATGAGATGATTCCATCGCTCATCATTGGGGTTAACGGCAACGGCAGTATCCCCAAGTAGAGTTTCTGGTCTAGTTGTGGCGATTTCAAGTTTAGTGTCACTTCCTACTACAGAATAAAAGATATGATAGAACTTTCCTTTAACTTCTTTATATTCAACCTCTGCATCACTAATGGCCGATTGGAGAACGGTATCCCAGTTAACAAGCCTGTCGTCCTGATAGATAAGGCCCTCATTGTAAAGGTTAACGAAGACTTTATTAACGGCTTCATTGGCTTCTTTATCCATAGTGAACATGAAATAGTCCCAATCCGGACTCGCTCCCATGGCCTTTTGTTGTTTAATAATGATCCCACCGTATTCTTTTTTCCATTCCCAGATTTTTTCAAGGAATTCTTCTCTGGTGAAATCGTGCCTTGATTTTCCTTCTTCTTTTTGAACCTTTTTTTCCACAACAACTTGAGTAGAAATACCAGCGTGATCCATTCCTGGAAGAAAAAGGGCCTCATAGCCTTTCATTCTTTTGAATCGAATAAGAGCATCTTGTGTAGTGATGTCAAGGGCATGACCCATATGAAGCTGACCCGTGACATTTGGCGGAGGCATGATAATAGTAAAAGGTTTATTCGCCTTACCCTGTTTAGGCTTAAAATATTTTCCTTTTTCCCAAACCTCGTACCATTTGGACTCAGCGCTTTTAGAATCATATGTTTTTGGTAATTCCATAGTCATAACCTATTTCAGTAATTGATAGATATCTTCGATATCTTTTAAGAATAAATTTTCTTGATCTCGAGTTTTAAGGTTTTTAAATTGAACCTTAGCTTCTTTGACTTCATCTTCACCCATCATTGCGACCCAATGGGCGCCTTTCTTCTCAGCAAGTCCAAAGACTTTTTTGAATTTTAATTCTCCAAAGTGAACAACTACTCGAAGACCCTTTTCTCTCAGAGAGCTAGCAAGCTTAAGGGCAAGCATTTCAGCACTTTCAGTCTGATAAGTAATAAAAAGATCATTTTCAGGAGTATCAAAATTAGGAAGAAGTCCATGAACTTCAAGGAAATCCTTAAGGGTTACGTCTCCTAGACCAAAACCAACTCCAGGCATAGGGGGTTCGTTAAAGATTTTAAGAAGATCGGAATAAGCTCCACCACCACTAATGGCACGTCTATTCTCTGGGTTTTTATCAAAAACCTCAAAAACCATACCTGTATAATAATCCAGACCTCGAACAATTGTGGGGTCATATTTAAAGAACTTAATAAGACCTAGCTGATCGAGCTTTTCACTAAACTCGACGAGAGCATCTACTTGTTCTTTTGAGGCCCCTTCCGTTTTAAGCAAATGAAGCATATCCCCAAAGCTTTTGACTGCAAGGTATTTAGTAAAAATACGATTTGCCTCTTCACTAAGCCCAAGCTCAGAAACCATCTTTTCCAAGGCCTCGGCAGAGACTTTTTTCGATTTATCGATAATTTTATAAAGCTTATAGGATGTCTCTTTATCAAGACCCATTTTTTCGCTGATGATAAAGTCTACCACTCGCCGATCATTAATTAGAATTTCGAATTGATCTTCATTGGCCCCAAAGTTTCGCATAAGCCCAATAACAAGACTTAAGACTTCAAGCTCTCCTTGTCCTTCTGGCGCACCAAAAATATCGCAGTTAAACTGCCAGTGCTCTCGAAGTCTTCCTTTTTGAGGTTTTTCATATCTCATAAGATTAGGAAGAGAGAACCAACGAATAGGCTTAGATTCTTCTCGATGGATCTGAGCAACCATTCTCGCTACGGTCGGAGTCATCTCTGGACGGATGGCCACTTCGCGATCACCTCGATCAATGAAGTTATAAATTTGGTCGTTAATAAGTTCTTCCCCACTTTTGGCGCGGTAAAGGTCTACTTCTTCAAGAAGAGGTCCATCATAGGCCTCGTAACCAAATTCAAATGCCGTCTTTCTCATGACGTAAAACATGTAGTCGAGGGCCCTTTTATCTTTTGGGAAAAAGTCTCGTGTTCCTTTGTAAGGCTTTTTGCTCAAACTCATTGAAAATCCCTTATTTGGAGTGAGCGGACTATAACAATAAAGACACGATAGGTCTAAAGGAAAGTCCCTTGATGCTGGGCAAAAAAAAGACCTGCACTAGGGCAGGTCTTCGTATTCATAACACTTTAAAAGCGCTGAATTACATCATGTCTTTCCACTCTTTCCCTGGTCTAAATTTTGGAAGAGTCTTAGCTTTGATTTTGATTTTTTCACCAGTAGATGGGTTGATACCATTTCTAGCTTTTCTCTTAATTTTTGTGAAAGTACCAAAACCAATTAGAGATACATCTTCACCTTTTTTTACAGTTTTCTTAATAACGTCCATTGCAGTTGTAAAAACAGCTTCAACGTCTTTTTTTGTAAGGTGGTTAAGATCTTTGTTAGTTACGATGGCTTCCATGAGTTCTTTTCTGTTCATTTAGTTCTCCTTAAGTAAATGAAAATATAGGGTTATTGTAGAGGCCATAGATTTGATTCGTCTAGAAAAATTTATAAATTCGTTAAATGCAATGCTTATAATTCCTCAGACCAGTCATCTGTAGGTTCTGGAAGTTGATCTGGGGCCTTATAATTAGGGTCAGGTTGGGGAAAAAGGTCCTTAGGAACCCAATTTTCTGCATTTTTTGACTCTTCTTCGATAGTTTCGGGAATATTAAGATTCTCTACAACATTTTCTACTTCTTGAGATTCTTCCTCCACTACTTCTTCCTTTAGGCCAAAGGCCTTTAAAGTGTAGTCCTTCGGAAGGGGATCGAGTTTTTTAAATCGAGAAAACCGAATAAGTCTTTCAGCCGTGTGAACAATGGATTCGAGTTGTTTGAGCTCAAGATCTTTAACCATCATTTCCAGTTCGGATGGTAAGGAGTCTACAAATTTTTGATACCAAGGAAGAAGCATGAGTAGCTTTTTCTCATAAATTCTCAATGAAGATGAACGTAGAGCAAGGTCATCTTTTTTTAATCCTTTGTAGATAGAAAACAGTGTGCTTTCAAAAAGGTTGGAGAGGTCTTTTAAAAGGGCGTTTCCAAGCCACTGAGTATAGGGAGAATAAAGGAGCTGATTAATTTCTAGTCTATCCTTGAGTTCTTTAAGAGAGGAGAGTTCGAGGAGTTTAAGATCAACTTTATTATTATTGCGATTTCTTCTTAAGATATCAAAATAGATTTCTGATTTTGAAAGAAAAAAGGCTTCCTCTTTAGTCATTTGTGGAAGAAGGTAATCAAGTTTAGTGAGAAGTTCTAAAAATTTCTTTTTCTCCTCTTCACTTTGAGGTCTCGCCTGGATGGATTTGATTAATAAACTTAGTTCCATAGGAACTTCAGCAATAGGTTGGTAGGTTCTAGGGGCAGCAAAAAGAGAAAGAGAGATAAAAAAGACAATTAAATATTTCATAACTTAAATATATCATCTTTTCGAAGATTTTCTTCACCTTTTAAAACATAAAACTTTCCTCGGTATTGAACGAGTAACCGACCATCAAGGTTAATAAGCTCTGTAGCATAAGTGAGATCGGTTATAATTTTAAGCTCTTTGTTTTTAAGATTCATTTTAGCAATTTCAAATGCTTCCTTTTTACCTGCTTCTGTTACATTTTTAGTAAAGTAGAAGGATTCCTCTTTATGGTCGCATTCAATATTTCCAATATCATTTAGTTCGGACTTATAGATCGATTCTAGTTTTTTGAAATCAACAGTTTGTAAGGGAAGACGAAAGATCTGACTTCCTCTTTTAGAGGGATCGGTACCAAAAACTCCGATGAGAAGGGTACTGTCCTTTTTACAAAACTCGATTTTTTCTCGGATATCAGTGACTTTAAAAGAAGGCTCAATTTTATTCGTAAGCTTTTTATAAATAAGAATACCTGTATGTCCTTTAGAGTTAAGGTCTGTAAACACAACCGTATCTTTATCTACCATGATAATTTCAGGGACAAAGTAGGGGTTTAAATTATTATTGATTTGAATCTGATACTTTAAAACTTTATGTTTGATATTCACGAGATGAATAACTCTAGCAAGCGGATCAAAATAGGAAACCCACTCATCGTTAAGATGAAGTCTGGGTTTGATACCACTCCCAATGAGCTCAGGTGGACGCTCACTTGTAAAAGCGGAAGCATAAATTTCCTTAGGATGGCGAATTCCAAGCCATGTATGAAAATATTCATCTTTTAAAAAGACAATGTTCTTTCGGTGGCGAGTGGTAACAATATTATAATGTGTATTCTCTGCACCTTTAAGGATTTCAATAACTCGATAGCGAGTAGATAAGATCAGATCACCAGAGGCTCTTTGATAATAAGTTCTTTCCCCATCGAGAGAAACCCAGCGAAGATTAAAAATGGATTGCTTCGTTAGAAGAATAGGAAGCTTTGTCTCTACAAGAGCATAGGCCTGGTTGAAAAAACTAAGGCATAAAAGAAGCTTAATTATTTTTAACAATACCATTTAGAGTCCAAGGGTCTGTTGGGTGTATTTTTTTATAATTATTAATCGAATTAAACACTTTGTTCCAATTAAGAAGTCGAGGTGTATGAATATCATCAATGGGTAAGCGGACAGAAAAGAATGTATCCCCATCCATTTTCTTATAACCATCTAAGATAAAAGGAATGGGTCTACAGCCATTAAAATAATCTTTGGAATAAGTTTCAGGAAGAATATCTTCAACACATCCCACACCATGGATAATATTGTCCTCTTTGGCGTCAAAAAAATAGACAATTTCTGTAAGATTCTTAAGAGATTTATTTCTGATCTTAAGCGTTCTCTCTAAAATTCTTTCAACTGAGTTTCCCGCTTCTTTTAAAGAGGCCGGAAAGTAAGAAAACCGAGGAACACCCTGATAACGAATTCCTTTAACTTCCGTTTTTCCCCAAAATATTCTTTTAGGACAATAACTACTGGTGCATTTATGAGGATCAAAAACAATAAAGCACCCTACCTGGTATTTGAGTCTCAAAGGGTTGTATTCGTTAGACGGAGTTAAAAGACACTTCATTTTATCAGGAGCACCTTTTGTTCTTTTTAAAATTGAGGCCATTACCATATTTTCGGCATCAGGACTTTTAAAATTATTTCCTGGTATATAGGAATCACAGGCTTCAACTTCTCGAGCCGGATCAAAATAACAAATTTTTAATGGCCAAATCTCTTCTTTATTATAATTCATGGCCAGTCTTGCAAAGGTTTGATGAGTTTCATTCATACAAGAAAGAGGAGTGCTTTGTAGTTTCTCTCTTTTCATATGCATGATGATCCGGTGAATGTTTACAACGGCTTCATTGTCTACACGCCCAGGGCAGTCATGATAATTTGTTTTGAGCTTTGCTATATTTAAAACTTCACTTAGCTGATCACACTTTCTAAGAGGATAAAAACTTGGAAAACCTTTATTTCCTTTGGTTAAACAAGTTTCAGGCTCTTTATTAAACATTTGCGCACATTTTTCGAGATCTTTGATTTTAGGAGTCTCTTCTTTTAAGATGTTTTTACATTTATAGCTTAGATAGGCTTTTGGAAGCTCTCCATTTAGAACCTTCGTCCAAGCATCTTCAGCGAGATACTCAGAACAAAAATTTTCGACTTTTTCGAGCCCATTACAAAGATTTTCAAGGTAGGATCGCTTAAAAAGAGGAAGCTGTTCTTGATAGAGCTTTGCCTGGGAAATAATTCCTCTTAGATATCGTGTCCGAGGAAAGTTAATAGATACTTCTTTTTTCAGTTCCTCTGTTGCCCTTTTGGCGTCCTCAATAGTTTCTGGAACTCGACAGAGGTAGGGGGTATTAATATCATTGATCCATTTATTAAAAATTTCCTTACAAGAATTTTTTGTTTTAGGAACTTTGAGCTCAATTCCTTCAATTGTCTTTTTGATATTTTTACTTGAGTAAAGGATATCTAGCTCCTTATTCGTACTACATTTTCGTTTATAGAGCTCGGCCAAAAACTCATCTTTATTAACCATCAAAGTTTTATTCTTTCCATTTTCATTTTTAATTTGAACAAGAAGATTTTGAAGGGGTCTTTCAAAGGCATGAAGAAGATTATTGCTTAAAAGTGCGGCAAGTGAGCAATCGGTTTCTTTTAAGAGTTTGAGATATTTCTTCTCACTTCGAAAAAGCATCGTTTTCATAAAAAAAGGATCAATGACAATATCAGCGATTGTACCCTGGTCTTGAAGACTTTTTACTTCAAAATCCTTTTTTTGCTTTGAGATGACATACTGATTCTTATTGAGGTTAATGAGTTGTTCGAAAGATTGGAGAATGCCTGGAGCTTCTTTTTCTTCGCAGAAAGAGAGTCCAGGCAATATAAGAAGGAATACTAAAAACTTAGAGAATAGACTTTGCCAAATATGATGAAACATCCTCAACTTCAATCTCTTCTGTTTCCTTTACTTGAGATTTTGTCGAGTTAAAGTTTATCATGCAATATGAGCAAGCTGTAGCAAGTTTTTCTACATTTTTCTCACCGATGTCCACGAGCCTATTCTTGGCGAGGTGTTCACCTTCAGGAAGCTCATACCACATATTCCCACCGCCCATACCACAGCATCTTGCTTTGTCTTTATTAAGCTCCATTTCAGTGATGGTAAGACCAGGAACGGCCGCAAGGATGTCTCTAGGAGCGTTATATTCTCCATGATGTCGTCCTAGGTAGCAAGGATCGTGGAAAGTGATCTTCTCATTCACTTGTTTTTCTGGCTTAAGTTTTCCTTCTTTAACAAGGTCAGCAAGAAGTTCAGTATGGTGAATGGTATCGAAGTCTCCATCTTCAAACTTAGCGTATTCTTTACCAATGGTATGAAGACAGTGAGGACAGTGAGTAACAACCTTTTTAAATTTGTACTGTCTCATATTAGCGATATTTTCAATTGCAACTTCAAAGAATGAGTACTCATCACCAAATCTTCGGATTGGATCTCCATTACATTTCTCTGTTTTACCCATAACCGCAAAATCTACTCCGGCTTTCTTTAGAAGAGTAACGGTATCTCGAACAACTTTTTGGTTAGACGCATCATACGATCCCGCACATCCAACATAATAAAGATAATCCACTTCTTTTTCAGGTTCGATAACAGGAACTTCAAGTCCATCTGCCCATTGAAATCGATCATCTTGAGTAATACCCCAAGGGTTCCCATTGTTTTTAATTTTATTAACGGCATCGGCCGCGGCAGGAGGAATATCCCCAAGAGTAAGAGTCTTGTATCGCTTAAGCTCAAGAATATAAGAGACGTGTTCAATATGAGCTGGACACTCTTCCATACAGGCACCACAAGTTGTACATGCATCAATTTCATTAGATGCGTAGATTGGGTTTTCCCAGAAATCAGCATCTGCGACTGTTGCTTGCTCCATAAAATCCCGACCTTTAGTGATAATAGTCTTTGGGTTGAGGTTTTTACCAGCAGCTGTAGCAGGACACACATCGGTACATCGTCCACACTCCACGCAGTTGATATAATCCATTTTATTTTTTTGAGTGAGCTCGCTCAGTTTACCTAGACCAAAAGTCTCTGCCGTTTCATCTTCAAAATCCATTGGATTAAGAACTGCACCTCTTCTTGCAGGTGTCACAAGAGCAGCAAAAGGAAGACCAATGATATGGAAGAACTTAGAGTGACCAAGGCTCGCAACAAAGGCCATAGTATTTACCATGTGAACAAACCACATGGTTCTATAGGTTAGAGAAAGAGAGGTATCTGTCATATTAAAGGATTTAAAGACATTCGCAATAAACCAACCAACAGGGGCCCATGTCTTTTCCCCAATCGGCATATTGTTTCCTAGAATCCGAACACCTTCAATCAGATAGCCAAGAACGACCAAAGCAAATAGCATGAAGTACATAAACTTTTCACGATTAGGCTCGGTAGCAGATATGTTTTCTGGCCTGTCGATATATCGTCTTTTATAGGCTAACGCGAGACCTACAAGAATCATGAGTCCAGCTATATCAGCAAGAAAACTAATAACAATGTAAAGAGGACCTTGAAAGATTTTAAAAGGCGTATCGTAATGAATCGCTACGATATCGGTTGCGATCCATAGGATGAAGAAGCCATAAAAAATAAGTCCGTGGAAAACGG
Organism: uncultured bacterium; assembly: GCA_965365285.1. Taxonomy (GTDB): domain Bacteria; phylum Bdellovibrionota; class Bacteriovoracia; order Bacteriovoracales; family Bacteriovoracaceae; genus JAURDE01. The sequence goes on along the minus strand of CBDUBC010000007.1, from coordinate 25,884 downwards.
CAACAGAAGGCTTTCTTGGAACTTTTCCTGTTAGGAAAAGGGTTTTGAAAAAGGTTCCCCATTGAAATGGACCACTAGCAACACCACCCTCACCAAAAAGGGACTTGATCCCTTTTCCGCCAGTGACCGTGCTTACTTTTTTCAAGATACCTTGAACCATAATGACAAGAGAAAGAACAAGAAGAACATACATGAGGATTTTAAAAGAGAAGGGTATGTTCCACATAATTTCACGAGTAGCTTGACTCATTTGGTCTGACATGGGGACTCCTTAAATTAAATTCAGATAGTAATTCTAAGTTAATACATGAGGTGAAATATTGCTATTAGAAATAACGTTTTGCGCTATGCTCGTAGGAATATTTTTTGGTAAAAATGTTTATGCTTAAGAAATGCTCTCTCTTTTTTATTCTTCTCTTGGTTGGTTGTTCAGAACTCGCAACAATTGGAACAAAAAAGCACGATTTTAATTCCTCTCCTCAAAAAGTTGTATGGATTCAGTTAGCAGGATTTTCAATAGAACATCTTGCGATGCTTCGTTTTCACAATGTGACCTCTAGGGACTCCTCAGTCCTAGAAAATATGACTTGCTATGGGCATATGTGGAATTATGATTTGTATAAATTAAGACCTAATGACGAGAACAATTTCCTTGCTCAAATTACAGGAAAACAAAATATTAAAAATACCTGTGAAGACTACGAGATGACTCCTATTTGGAAAAGGTTCTCAAATCTAGGTTATCGAGCTGCGATTCTTGAAAATCTCAAAGATGAAAGAAACTCTCTAACTAAAGCTCTAAGCTGTGACGGATCCAAATTTTTAGAGGGAACTTATTTCTGGAAAATGGCCAAGGCACCGGCAGCATCTGAAAATTTTCACTATTTAGAAAAGAAGGAATACTCACCGGATAAGGTTTACTATGATCTTTCCTGTCAGACTAAAGATTGTGACTCCTCTCTGGTTAATAATTTCAAATCTATTTATCCTAAAATCTCACAAAAGGAGAGTTATCTCTTTTTTATTTTAAGAGATTTCTCTTACGTGGAAGCTCTTCGAAAAAAAGATTTTAAAAAGGCTAGAGAAACACTAGCAGATTTATCGAGCATGATCGACTTTCTTCAAAAAAGAGAAGGAGCTGATAATCTCCTTATTATTCTCACTTCAGCAGAGCCTTTCAGCTTTGAATTTCCTAATTCAGGAGAAGATTGGGATTTGTTTGAAAGAAAAGGAACGAAGGTTCTTTATAGAAAAAGTCATCTTACCTCTCCTGTCCTAGCCAGAGGGGCAAGTGCAGAAAACTTTTGTGGAGTGTACGAACAGTGGGAACTTCATCCAAGGTTTTTATGGAGATCTCAAAAAACTACACTTCCTATTTTAAATCTATTTGATGAAAATTTAGAAATCACAAGGTAGAGTCTTGCTTAGTATAATTCCTTTTCAGCATACCAAAGAAATTTACTCCTTTGACTTTATGGAAAAGGTTTACGGGTCATGTCATGTTATCTGTCCAAGTCCAACCACTGCAGATGCTTTTAGAAAAAAATCAAAAAGAAATGATATTGAGGTCATAACCATTTCCAAATATCTCAGTGATCAGCTGGGAAACTTAAAAGTGAAACGAAAGGTAGAACTTCAGCTTCACTTAAGTTTTGTTTGGAAAAAATATTTTTCAGAAACAAAATTTGAAGCCTTTCTTCAAGCCTTTAATCTATTAACTGAACTTCGCTCATTTACTCTCGACTTTGGCCAAATTTTAGAGCTTTTAGAGGACCGAGATGAAGATATTGCTAATGCGGTGAAAGTCTTTTGGTATGATCTTCTTGAAAATGAAATTCTTGATGAACATCAAGCGATTGAATATATTAAAGAAAATCTTACACAATCCATCAAAACTGAGCAAAGCTTCATTCTTTGGGGTTTCAATCACCTCTCTGCAGGTCAGATCGACTTTTTGAAAGAACTTTCTCAGCACTGCGATGTCTATATTCCCATTCCAAAGCTGGTTCTTCGAAATAGTCGTAATACGGACTGGCCTTTTTGGTTAAGTACTGACCTTGTCTTTGATGAAAAAGAAGATAATCCTTCACAAATCAATCTTCTTCGTTTTTCGAAGAATAGGCTTAATGAAAAATTAAAGTCGCTTTTTAATGAAAACCAATCAAAAAATATTAAGGTCTTTTTAGGAACGAAAAACCCAGGAATCAAAGAAATCAATGAAGTACCTCTTTCTAACGCAAGTTTTAGAAGCAAAGTTGATCTTTTTAACTCTGTACTCACTGAAGAGATGAATTCAATTGAAAAACAGAATTTTTCAACTGGGCCTGATCTTCTTGAATATCTAGAGATGGAATGTCAAAACTGTATCGAGACTTTCGATATTTCAAAAAGTAGAAGAATACGAGTACTTCAGCTTCTTGTTGAGCATATAAAAAAATGGATGGAGCTTACCGAAGACGATCAGTTTTCCTATTTTGATTTAAGAGTAATGAGAAATAGTATTGGGCTTTCATTACCTAGAAATTATCATATGCCCCTTTATTCTGAATTGAACCATCAAATCTCTGGGCTGGAGTCCCTTTTTGATTTTGATGACAATTCTCTAAAGATAATTTGTGCAAGTTCTGCTTATGAGAAAATTAAGCCAGGAGTTACAGGCTACGATCCACAAATGGTTTCTGTCCTCGCTAGCCTTGGACCATTAAAGAATCCAGACTTTGAATTTCAAATGACTAGATTCTTTATTATGGAGATTTTAAAAGGCGAGAACTCCTATCTAATTTTAGAAAATGAATTAGAAGAAAATGATCTAGGATGGGAAGAGATTCTTAAATCCATAAAACCAGTAGATCATAAGGGGCTAAAGCGATCAGCAAAAAATATGAAGTACACTGAAAACCCTCTTTCGGAGGTGCCTCCTCGTTGGGTATTTTCGGCTACGAAGCTTCAAAACTATATGGATTGTCCAAGGCAGTATTATTTCAAATACCATGTTCAAATGCCCTCGGCACCTAGTAGTAAAAACTTACTGATGCCTTATGAGCTAGGAAATCTAGAACACCTTGTTTTAAAGAATTATTATGAAAAAACAAATAAAGATCTCGATTCATTAGTAAAAGAAACGATTCAGTCCTACTTGGAAACTAATTATAAAAAATTAAGTTCCTTTCTCATCAAAAAATATTTTATTGAAGTCAGGGATCAGTCAACAAAACTTATTAAAGAAATAGATAAGCTTTTAACTAATCCTGATGTAAAGCTTAAATTTGAGCATCCGGTAAAAGACAAATTAGAGGATGATGAGTTTGGAGGAAGTATTGACCTTGTGGTGGAAACTCCTTTGGGAGTTGGAATTCTCGATATAAAAAGATCAAGTAGTTCGATTCCATCTCAAACAGCGATTAAAAACCTCGATAAAATTCAGGTCAACTATTATGCAGCTCACTTTCCAAAAGAAATCATTTTCATGGGTTATCTAAACGGATCAGAGCCTGAGAAATCAATCATTTTTACTGGCGTTGAAGAGGTGCACGAATATCTCAATAATCATCAATTCTTTAAAAGCTCTTTAAGAGGATTAGACCTAGAGGAAAATTTAGAGAGGTATAAAGTTTTTGAAAAGGAACTTATTTGTTCTTTAAAAAATGAAAGAGATTTTCATGCTAGACCTCTTCATTTAGACGTTTGTAAATATTGCACGATCAAAAATATTTGCCCAAAGGGAGTTGGTCATGGCCCAGCTTAATCCTGAACAACTTAAGGCATGTGAACATCATGGTAACGTTCTTTTAAACGCTGGGGCAGGTTCAGGTAAAACGACAGTTCTTGTAGAGCATGTGATTTACACTCTTAATCAATATCAAATTAGAAACAGCTATAGAGATGATAAAAATTATCGGGAAGAACTGATTAAGTTTTTGTGTTCGATCGTGGTCGTTACTTTTACTAAAAAAGCTGCTGGAGAGTTTGGAATAAGACTCACTAAGAAATTAAAGGATCAAGAAGGACCTTTTTGGGAACTTGTTTTTGATTATCAAAATAATATTTATACAGGCACTCTGCATGGATTTTGTAATAAGCTTATAGCGGGCTCCTATTTTCCAGAATACAACCCTATGGTTGAGATTTTGAGTGATATGGAACAACGAAATATTATCCAAGCAGCCTTTGAAGAATGGGCATTAACGATTAAAGATGATCAGCTTGGAATTGAAGAGCTTCTTTTTGCTCACTCTGATCAAATTATTAACGCATATGCAGGTATTCTAAATGACCCTCTTTTAAGGCAGATGTGGGAAGATAATCAAGCCTATGAAAAATTTGATGAGAATGACTTTGTAGAAAAGGCCCTTGATCTTCAAGATTTAAGCCAGATCCTACAAGGGGTTCCAAATCTCCCTGATTATAGCTCTGAAAAGGGAAAGTGGATTGGTTTACTTGATGATTTTGTTGAATTTTATCGCGAAAATCCAATATCAAATATTGAAAGTCTTGTTCGTTATTACTATAGGTTTGAAGTTCTTTCTATACGAGCACCTAAGAAGGCACATCTAGTTGAGGTTGCTGATTATATTAAACTTGTGATGGGTTTTATAAGATGGATTAAAAGTCATGGTCAATCTTTTGCTGCTTATAATGAGCATAAAGAAGTTTTTCATAAATGGCATGATATTTTAAAAGATGGTTATCAAAAGGTTCGAGAAAAATATCTTCTCAATGGCGGCTATAGTTTTTCTGATCTGGAATACTATGTCCTTAAAGGAATTGAAAACCCAATTAGTCTTGAAAAAATCTTTAATACTTTTAAATACTTTATTGTCGATGAGTTTCAGGATACCTCTGAGATTCAATTTTCTATCATTAAAAAGATTATTAAAGAAGACTATAACAGACTCTTCGTCGTTGGTGATATTAAGCAGGCCATATACGGATTCAGAGGTGGAGAGATTGGAGTCTTTCATAGCTGTGAAAGACTGGTCAATCAAAAATTAAGCTTAGTTAAAAACTATAGATCGCATAAAAATATCGTTCAATTTAATAATAATTTTTTTGATTGGCTTTCCTTTCGTTCCTTTGAATACACAGGTTATGACCGGTTTGGTACCCATGTTGAAAAGCAAGTTGAGGATGAAAAGAAATCTTTAGGTCTTCTTCATAGGAGTGTTGTTGAAATAGTAAACGATCAACAAAGAAAGCCTGATAAATATGAAATTAATCAACTTGAGGCTTATTATATTCTTAAAAGAATTCAAAAAATTAGAGAAGAACACCCCAATGAGAAGGTGGCTATTCTTTATAAAAGTTTAGGGCCTTCAATTCCTCTTATTTCTTATATGCTAGAAGAAAATTTAGAGTTTACGGCACAGGTTAAGGTACCTAATTCTGAGGATCCTATTATTTCGCTATTCTCAATTCTTATTGATAGCTATCTTCTGATGGATGAAACGAAGCCTGAGAAATCAAGAAAGTATTTTAATTTTCTTTTTACAGGTTACCTTTCCGTCATAGGCCTAGAACTCTCGCTAGATAAAGAACAACTTTTTGAAGATTTTATTTCTCATTTTAAATCCCTTGGCCTTCTTGAGGCATTTAATAAATTTATTTTCAAATGTGGGCTTTCAAATTCTAATTATCCTTCTAATGCCAAACATATCGAAGAGATCTGTCGAAGTGCCAAAGATGATCCAGAACTCGTTTGGGAGCTTTTAGAATATGGTAAAAAGAATATTAAATATTCAATTGATTTTCAAAATGGAAACAACCCGGAAAAAATCATAATAATGACAACTCATGCCTCTAAAGGTTTGCAGTTTGATCACGTTATTTTGGGGGGAATTCATACCAACGGTAATCAAGTAGCCAATAGAGATTATATAGGAAAACTACCTCAAAGTTTTAAGTGGAAAACAAGTGCTCTTGTTAAAAAAAATTACGACTCGCCTCAGTTTATACTAGAAAAAGAAATTGCTAAGAAAAAAGACTTTTCAGAATCTAAAAGACTTTTCTACGTTGCCTGTACTAGGGCCATTAGTTCCATTAATTGGGTTGATTTAATCCTAGATGGAGATGGTTTAACTCACTCTAAAGACTCTTGGATCGAGGCTTTTCGAAAATATCCGATGACGGAAGATATTCAAGAAGAGAGAATAGATATTTCTTTAAGTGATTTTTCTCAAAGCGGTAGAGGGCCAATACAAACGCCTCTTTTTCACAAAGATACTTTAGGATTAGTTCCTCGAGAGGGAGCTGATTTAATTATTAGTTCGGAGCTCTCTGTAACAAGATTATCTCTTTTAAGTGAATGTCCTAGAAAGTTCTTTTTTAAAAATATTTGTCGTTTTGAAGAAGAAGGACTTGATCAACAACTCTCTTTTGGTGAGGAAGAGTCCATTAGTTCAGCCGAAAGAGGTACTCATCTTCATTATTTGATATCTAGAATGATTCAAGGCGAGCCTATTCAAATTAAAGATAATGAACAGGTTATTTTTGAGTATATTAATCGGGAAATTCTCTCCTTAGAGGGAGAATATGATTTAAGATCCGAAAATAAACTTAAGTTTCCATTTTTTGGTCAAATGATCAGTGGAACGCCAGATTTAATATTGATTCCTCGGGAAGACCAGGTCTTCAAAGTCATAGACTTTAAGTCAGGAAAGCTGGCTGAAGACAAGTCGGCCTATTGGTATCAACTATACCTTTATGGTTATGCTTGTTATTGGTATGAACTACTTCCTAAAGAGTGTTCTATCGAGTATCAACTAATGTTTTTCGATCTCCAAAAATCTTTTAATCAAACTCTCTCTTTCCAAGATATTGAATCCAAATTGTTTGAGATGTGGAAAAAAGTCAACCGACTCGATCAAGCAAATCAAGATCACTGTAAGAGCTGTGAATTTCAAGCAATTTGTTCCCATTGATATCTTATCTTTATAAGTCCATGTTAAAATTTTAGTAATATTGGGATTATTGAATCTTTTCTGACAGGAAAAAGAATATGAAACTACTTCTATGTTTGGCCTTTGTACTAGCACTCATTCCTAAAATATCCACCGCAGCGGAAGGGGATACCTACAATTTCACTTGGCTTGATCCCGATAAAGAAGTTTATGTTCTTCAAAATAGAAAATTTAGAAAAGTTAAAACCGTTCATCTTAATGCTGGTTATGGGGTGACGACTTCAGGACCATTTGTCGATGCTACTTCTTTGCAATTAAGAGCTGGTTATTTCTTCTCAGAGGATTGGGGTATTGAAGGAATCTATGCTTCTAATAGTGGAGAGGAAAACGACAACGCTAAGGCCGTTCGATTTAGCCAAGGCTCAGGGACCACACCATTTAGAAGAATTGTCGATAATTATATGGGAGGACTTGTCTTGTGGTCACCATTCTACACAAAAATAAATACCTTTAATTCTATCTTTTATATGGATTGGATTTTTGGTTTAGGTTTGGCCCAATTAGAGGAAACCAATAATCAATTAGAAATTACAGATGGGACAAATAATAAAACACCTACTACAGAGACTCATACAGGATTGATATGGGAAGTAGGTCTTCAAACATACTTAACTGAAAGCTGGGCCATTCGACTTGACATGACCTCTGTTGTCTATAAGGCAAAGTCAGCAAGTACGACAACCCAAAATGCCGTCGAAGAGATTACGACTTCAAACTGGGATGTCTCTCTTTCATTGGGACTTCGATTCTAAGAGGTGAACATGAGTTATTTTAAAACAATTCTGCTCTTCTTAAACCTCTTCTTTGCTGTGATAGCTTTGGGGTCTGTGGAAAAAGCTGAATATTATTATAAAAAGTCGAATGGGATCTCTAGTTATCCTGAGGTTGCACGAGAGCTTGTTAATGTAGGACTTTATTACTCTGCAGTGCCATTTATTAAAGAATACCTCATGAGATCAAACAAGGGAAGAAGCGATAGTATCGATAGCCTTTTAGATACAATTATTACAGAAGTGGGAATAAAACAGTTTGAGGTTCTTCCAGAAAATGTTCTAAGAAAATCCTCTGCACCAACTATTCGCTATATTCTCGCAAAAAAAATTCTAAGAGATAAAAGGTATGCAGAGGCCTTTAAGATTATTTCCCATTCGAGCCTAGATGATCATCCTCTTACTCCTTTTGTCTATTTGCTTCGAGGTAGTCTTTATACCCTTATGGGAAATCATGATACAGCAATACCATTCTTTAAAGAATGTATCGCTAGTACAGAGCAAGCTTTAAGAAATGCCAAAGGCGCAACAGCAAAGCGACAAATTGAAATCAATCGCGAGCTTTGCCTTGTTGGTATTCCAAGAGCTCAATTTGCTGCCGGAAAATTTGAAGAAGCAAATTCGAGCTATCTAGATATCTCAAAGGACTCTTTAATTTGGCCTGAAATCCTGTTTGAAGAAGCATGGAATAGTTTCTATTTAAGAGATTATAACCGAACATTAGGAAAGCTCGTTACCTATAATGCTCCTATTTTTACATATATGTTCAATCCAGAAATTGAGACCTTAAAGGCGCTTACCTATATGGAATTGTGTCTTTATACGGATAGTAAGGATGTTGTAAATAATTTTTACAAAGAGTACGTGCCAATTTCTAAAAAGCTTGGAAGTATTTTAAGTAAAAATAAAAAGAATTATCGTTATTACTATTTACTAGGAAAAGAGAATAGTGACCGTATCGTTTCACAAAAAGATGATGTTTTAAGACTTGTAAAGTCTGTTACACGAGACCCTATTTATCAGGAGCTTCATGCCTCCTTTCTAAAAGGTGCAAAAGAGCTTGAGCTTCTAAAGAGAGTATCTAGTCGATCATTTAGAAATATTCTTCTTCAAGGTTTAAAACAAACTCTCGTACTCCAAAGAAATTTAATTGGTGGATATGTTCGAAAAGGCTTGGCAAACTACAAGCGAAGTATTGATAAGACCTTTGAAGGAATGAGCTTTATTCGACTTGAAGTGCTCGCACGAAAAAAAGAGATGCTTTATACTCCACAAGTGACACAGTCTAGAGAAAGAGGGGACGTGAAATATATTAAAAGAACAGATAAACAATATTTTTGGACATTTAATGGTGAGTTTTGGGCAGATGAATTAGGTGATTATGTTTTCGCTCTAAATTCGGAATGTAACAAATGAAGTATTTAATAATTTTTCTACTTATTTTTTCCCAGTCTCTTTACGCAGATCGAAGAGACGAACTTCTTAATGTTATTGATGAAGAGATAGGGGAGATCGTCAGGCTTCTTAAGCAAAATGGACAAAGACCTAACCTTCTTCTTAGAATGGCCGAGCTTCAATTTGAAAAGGCGAGACTTATTAAAGAAGAAGAGAATAAGCGATTTTTAGAAATCCCGGCCAATAAAAGAAGCTCTATTAATAAGTCTAAGTTTTTTGCTAAAAGTAGAACTCATTTTAAAAAGGCCGAAAAAGTTTCAAGGTACCTCATCAAAAAGTTCAAAAATTTTAAAGGAAAGAGTGATGTCCTCTATATTCTTGCCTTTAACGCTAAAGAATTTGGGGATGAAAAAGGATACCAACAGTATCTTAAAGACTCCGTTTCTACGGGTGGTGGAAAAGGGGAAAGAGGACCCAAAGCAGTACTAGCACTAGCGGACAATTACTATAATAAAAAGAAATATAAAGCGGCCATTCCTTTCTATAAAAAAGGACTGTCTTTAAGTGATAAAGATAATTGGTGGTCTAAATACGCTTATAATCTTGCTTGGAGTTACCTACGAGTCAAAGACTATAGTAATGCGATCTCTTTGATGAAAAAAATTTATTCCAGAAGTAAATCTGGAGAATACCTTGATATGTCATCTCAGGTTGAAAGAGATATGGGCTATTTTTATACCATGGCCAATAAAGTGGGTGATGGAGTTCAGTTCTATAAATCCATCGGAAGTGATCTTGTTAAGAACTTTGTTAATATTGCCAACTATCTTGAAAAACAAGGTAAAAAAACTCTCGCGATTAAAATCAATGAAGAAGCTCTAAAACATGGCCCTGATGATAAGAAACGAAGGGATATCATTATAAAGATCATGGAACTTTATGAACAATTTGTAAAATATCAAAGTCATCATAAATATACTCAGCTTCTATTAAAGGACGCTAGAGAAGGAGATCTATCCAATACTCAGATGGAACAATACCTTTATCAGGTTAAGAAGGTTTCTTCTATTCTTCAGCAAAGAGTTGCAGATAAAAGTCGAAAATTATCTCTTCAAAATAGAAGATCTTTAGGAAAACTGGCAATTAGTTATTTTGAAATCCTAATACTGCTTGAAAAAGAAAAATCATATACTTGGACTTTTCATAAGGCAGAAACTCAATATGTCAGCAGAGAGTTTGAACCTGCTGCCCAAAATTATAAAATGGCCTATCTTGGAGCAAGAGAAGCAAATGATAGTAAATTTTCAAAGCTTGCTGTCGAAGGTCTTTTAGCGGCAGTTGATAATATTAGAGACAAGTCGACTAAGAAAAAAGAGTATGTTCTTGATGCCTTTAAGACATATATTTCTTACTCTGAGAAATCTAAGGAATCGAAAAAAATTCAGCAAAGACTCTTTACCTTTTATTTTAATGAAAAAGACATTCTAAATGCAGAGCAAACACTTTTAAGTTTCAAAAATAATTTTCCTAAAGATGTATCAATCCATGAAGCAATGCTCGCTAAAATTATGGACCACTATAAAGATACAAAAAATAGAGACGGAATTGCTAAGTGGGTGGATAGTATTAATAAGGGACAAATTGTCGTTGGTAGTAAGTATAAGAATCAACTTAGAAAACTACTTCTTAATATGAAATTCGAAAACGTTGAGAAGGCAAGTCAAACAGGCGATAAAAAATCTGCTCTCTACGGCTATATGGAAATCTTTGAAAACTCTAAAAATGATCCTCTTGCGAGAAAAAATGCAGCATATAATATTGCGGTTATTCTTTATGAGATAGGGGAGATTGAGAGAAGCTATTCTTTTACTTTGGAATCTCTCAAATTAATGAGTAATAAAGATGTCTATCAATACAGGGATTCTTTTGCCATCATTGCAGATGAGCTTTTCGGAAGACAACGCTTCAAGCAATCGCTTAATCTTTACGGAAAGATGCTTGATAAATTATGCCGCTATAAAAATAAAATCAAAAACTCTATTTTTAAGAATATTTATGTCATTCGAATTGCGACTGGCGATTTAATGAAAGTTAATAGCGATATTAAGCAGGCACAGAAATGTAAAATTTCAAGTACTTACAGATATGATGCTATGGTGGCATTAAACAAGGCCTACTTAGAAAAAGGTGACTTTGAGAGAACTGAAAAACTCACTCAATTTCTTTCCAAAAACAAAAGATATGCTCCATCCATGATTGAGCCTCTTTATGGTATTTATCAAAACTATATAAAAATTGGAGAGATGACCAAGGCTAATCAAATTAAAAATCAAATTCTAAATATTGGAAGAAGAGGAAAACTTCCTTTTGAAGCAAGAGAAATTTTAGTTAAATTTAAGCTTGGAGAGGTAGAAGTCCTCGCGGATCAGATTCAAAAACTTCCTTTAACTTTCCCTGAGGATGTTTTTAACAAAAACCTGAAAGCGAGACTCAGTATTCTAGATCGCTTTACGGCTAAAACACTGGAAGTTTTAAGAATTGGTTCTGGTCATGGGATCGTTGAAAGTTATAAAGTTCTGCATTCTAATTATTTAAAATTTTCAAATCAAATTAAAAATTTTACTCCTCCTGGAAAGTCTTCTGATTATATCAATAGTTTTAAAAAGGGTATGCAAGGGCTTACTCAAGTCTTAGATGGGAAAGCGAATGAATTTTTTAATTTAGGTAAAAAAGAAATTTTAAAACAACAAATTCTTTCACCTAGTAATCATTATTTTACCTCTGATTTAAAATTAGATTTTCCTCTTGAGTTTTTAAATCCAAAAAGAGGAGTGCTTATGGATAAGGCAGGTACCCCATGAGAGTTGTTTCCCTTATCTTAATTTTGCTTTTCGTTTCTTCTTGTGCATCTAGCTCTAAGAAAAAAAGTCTTAGTGTCGGCACTTCTCTAAAAGATGCAGACTGGATTGAAGAAGCAGATTTTAAAGAGCTGAAAGAACTTGGATATAATGAAAAAGACGATTATTTTGTTGTAGAGGATACTAGATCAAGTGTATTAGCAAAAGAAACACTGGATCGATTAGGGAAACCTAAGCTAGATATTTCTTCATCAAAAGGTCTAGATGAGGCGCTCTCCCTTTGTTATCGAGGAGATCTAGATGAAGCTCTTCGCACTTTAGATAAGCTTTATAAAACTTATAAATCGAATCCTTCTTTTTGGAATGTGTATGGAAGCTGCTATCTTCTTCATGGAAATGATAAGATGGCCCTTCTTTTTTATAACAAAGCAAAAAATCTCGATAAAAACTATATACCTGCTCTTAATAACTTAGGAATCATTTATCTTAAACAGGGACAAGATCAAAAGGCCCTTGAAACTTTTAAAGAAGCACTAAGAAGAAAAGGGACCTCTAATACTCCGTTATTTAATTATTCATTTCTACAGCTTCGATATGGACTGCATCAGCAGGCTTGTCCTAACTTTCAAAAATTTTACTTACAATCGCCAAAAGATATCGATGTATTGAATGCTCTTGGAACTTGTGAGCTTCTAAGTAACAATTCTTCTAAGGCGATTGAATTTTATAAGAGTATAGATGGTGATTATCTAGAGCGACCTGATATTGGTCTTAATTATGCTGTTGCACTCAAGGTTCTTGGTAAAAGAGATGAAGCAATGGATGCTTTTGAAGACATAGACGAAAATTTAATAAAAAAAGATAGAGAATACTATCTTACTGTAAAAGAATTTATTCAAAGGAATTAATATGAAAGTTTTGATCCTCATTGCTACTTTTATATCCTTTACCTTTATGGTCCATGCTCAAAGTAAGAAAGGACGTATCATTTATAAGTATAAAGAATACGAGAAATTTGACTTTGAAGATATGATTATTGATGGTGAGATTGGTTCGCCAGGTGATTTATCTATTACTCCACGCTATCAAAGAAAATTTAAAAACCAACTGCCGTATAGAAAGAATTTTAATGCTGAAATTATGAAAGGCATTGAAAAAATTCGGTAAGGAATAAATAGTGGAAACATTTAAAGAAAGAAGACAATTTTTCGAACTCATCTCCTCTTCTGGCCCTGCCGAAAACAATAAGATTGTAAAGGTTCGTAGGGCACTTGTTGGAAGTAGTGAAACTTGTGATGTCGTTTTGGATTATGCAGATATAAGCCCAATCCATGCGATTATTGAGGTTAAAAAAGAAGGTTTCTTTCTTTATGATATGAATTCAAAAAATGGAACCTATCTTAACGGTGAAAAAATTGTAAAATCCACATTTGATATAGGAGCGAAGCTTAAGTTTGGTAATCACGAGTTTAGCTTTGAGAAATACAAGAAAAAAGAGCTTCCTCCTGTGCTCGATATCCTTGATCCTCTTGTTCCTCCAATTCTTAACGAAAATAAAGATGCTATTCCAGAAAAGATTATTATTTCTAATCCTAAGAAAAATAAGATTGAATATCCGCTAGCAGCAGATCCCAACGCTGAATTTAGTGAATATATTTTCGAAGATACAGATCAGTTGATGCCGATCTTTAAATATGAAGTGGATAAGCAGGCCGTCGAGGTTGTTATTCTTTTTGATGGAAGAATTTATTCTGTAGATTATTTACCTAAGAAAAATGGAATTTTTTATTTCACTGGTCAAAATCCAGAGGAAAATGAAGTAGAATTCGTCCATCTTGGAGCAAAAGAAAAAGTAGAGTTTTTGAAGATAGATCGCGATAACGTAACAGCTTATCACTTCGTGGGATATGAGGTAAGTTATCTTTCAGATAAGAAATCTCATCAAGCTGATCATTATCCAATTGAAGATGATGATATTCTTATTCTTCGAAAAAATGACATTCAAATCTTTATTCGAAGAACGGACAAGCCTCCAAAAGTCGAGAGAGCTCCTATTCTCTCCAAGGATAGAGATCTTAATAAATACCTTTTGATCATTTATCTACTTGTTATTGCAGGACTGACTTTTATTTTTAATGTTGAGGTTGATAAAGAAAAGGATAAAGAAAAAGATCCTGAGAGAATAGCGAGAATCCTTTATAAACCTAAAAAGATAGCAGCAAAACAGCAAACTCAAAAACAAGAAAAAGTTGTAAAAAAAGATCCCACTCCAAAATCTGAAGTGAAGGAAACTAAAAAGTCTAAAGTGTCTAAAGTTACAAAAAAAGCTACTCCTAAAAAAGTGGTTAAAGTAACTCCTCCTAAATTGGCCCAGCCTAATAAGGGTACAGTAAATGTTAAGGTTGATAAGGTGGCACCAACAGTCTCTAAAGTTAAAACTGTCGCAGCGCCAAAGGTAGCAAAGGTGAGTGCACCTAAGGCCGTCGTTCCTAAAAGTGTAGGTAGAGTGGATGCTTATAAGTCTATTGATTTTAAATCAACCATCAGTAGTATCGTGGCGAAAGGAGGATCTGCTCCAAGTATCGCTAAAGTTAAAGTTGGAGGAACTGGAGGTGATATTCCAAGTGTTTCTGGTGCAACTCAAGGAGCCACTCTTAAGACCGCAACCGTAACTACTAATGTAGGAAGTTTGAGCGGAGTCGTAACTGGGAAAATCGATACTAGCGCTGGAGTAGCTGGGCTTGTAGATAAAAAGACTATTTATACAGCAGGAATTCCTGACAAGACTGTTGTCTTAGGTAGTATGGATCCTGATGTGATTCGAAGAATCCTGAGAGAGAATCTTCCTCAGTTTAGGCATTGTTATCAAAAAGTTCTTGATCAAAGCTCCTCTTCTTTTAGTGGGGTGATCGATATGAATTTTATTATTGGTGCAACAGGAAATGTGACTAAGGCCGGAGTAAGCTCATCATCTAATATTCCAGGCTCAGTTAGAGGCTGTGTTGTAAATGTTCTAAAAGGGATTCAATTTCCTTCACCACTCGGTGGTGGAGAGGTTGAAGTTAATCAACCGTTTAACTTCTACCCTGTTAATAAATAAAATTTATTGGAATCAAGAAATCAGGACCTTAGAGCAAGTTCCTGATTTTTTTTATTAAAAAGAGTATAATGATTCCTAAGGATTAACTTATGGAATTTGAACGTCTTGCAAGAAAAATAGGTCCTACTAACTTCATATTAATATTCTTATTCCCCATTCTTTGTATCTATGAATTTTTTGATGGGAGAATTGATGTGGGGGATTATGGCGTGGCCCTTCTTTTTGCTCTATTTATTAATGATATGTATTTAGGAAAGCTTGGTAAGAGAATTACATCGACTAAAAGAGGTAAGTTTCTTGTTAAAACCTATAATAAATATCGTCCTCTTAAGTTAGACAGATTTCCTGTTATTAATCGTTACCCCTTATCCGCTCTTGAAGAGCTTACAAAAAGAGACAGAATTCAGAAGAATATAATGAATGTTGTTTTCACAGTTCTTCTTGTTGGACCAATCTTTTTGAATGCGACTCCAGTCGATCTTCATCTAAAAAGCTCATTTTATAAAACTTTAATTGTGATTTGGTCTCTTCTTTTTCTAGGTCTTAGTTATTTTAAATTAAAAGAAGAGAATCATAAATTTCGATATGTTTATCTAAATTTAGCATTAGTCATTCTAGTGGGAACAGCGATCTTTTTCTAGGAACTATTCGTCGCCCTTAACAATAAATTTGTATTTTTGATAACCAGCTTCTGCAGCTGTATACATAAGTTTTTTAACAAAAGAGTATTTCACACTTTTATCAACGATTAAATTAACTATACCAGAAAACTTTTTTGCTTCCGGAGTACTTTTTTCTACAACCTTACTAGTATTTTTAATCCTAACAAGCTCATTAAATAGAGGAATGATACGTCTTCCATCATCATCAAATGTGCTGCCATTGACCATATTTCGACTATTAACTATGACTTTATCTTCTACCCAAATCATGGATGGAGAAACTTGAACCTTAACCCCAGAGCTACCTGGTGAAGCAGACTCAGAGTAGGGGAGTTTGATATCTTTAGAAACATTAATAACAACACCTGAAGAATTATAACTTTTAAGTAAAAAGACGAGAAGTATAACAAGAATATCTAAGAGAGAGGTAATATCTAGCTCTAAAGGACCTTTCTTTTTTCTAAATTTTCTACTTCTAATACTTCTACTGCTTCTACTCATATTTAACTCTGGATATCACCAAAAATAATGTCATCAAATAATACTCTTGTTCTAACATCCCCATTCACATCATCTTTTACATAAATGGCTGGCTCTGTATTTTTAAGCTGTCGAACAGAGTCCATAATTTTAACAATTTCTTCATAACGAAGATCCACTTTAGGCTCTAGTATGATACTTCTTTCCTTTGGATTCTTTTGCTTAATAGAAATTAAGTGAGATCGAAGTCCTAGAGTATCATAGTTTTTTCCGTTCTTTTTAAAAGATCGAATGAATACAGAAGGTACACCTTGATAGAGACTAAGATTGTCTCTATTTATTCTTAAAGTCAGTGCCAACGGTTTTTCTTTGGGGGGAGGGGCATCTGAAACGATAGGTACATTACTATGAATTTCATAAATCAGACTAAAATTAGCCGAGAGAAGAAGAAAGAAGATGAAAATGAATACAGCATCTAAAATGGGCACGAGGTTTGGTTTTTTTACCTCTGCTCGCGCTTTTCTTTTTCGGCTAGGTGGCTGATACACATTGGACTCCTATTGATGAGTCTTCTTGGTTCCAAGAAGATCCATAAGCTTAACGGAGTATTCGTCAATCTCACCGATGATCTTGTCTGACTTAGCAGCTAAGAATGTGTGAACGACCATGATTGTAATAGCGGCAAGAAGTCCGAGATAAGTTGTGTTCATTGCTTTTGAAATACCAGTTGCTAGAAGCTCTGCCTTTTGAGCAGGATCTGCACTTGCTACCGCTGCAAAAGATTGGATAAGACCAGAAATAGTTCCGAGTAGTCCCAGTAGAGTAGCAATATTAGCAATCAATCCAAGATAGTTAAGTCTAAGCTCAACCTTTGGAATTACTTCGAGCGCTGTTGCATCGAGAGCATTTTGAATTTGTTCTGATTGTTGTGTGCTTCTTTTTAAACCTGACTTTAAAACCTTTGGCAGCATGGCCTTAGATCCAGAGCAGATTCGAATGGCACCTTGAATGTCATTAGAGAGAACATATCTTTGAAGCTCGTTCATAAAGCTTGGACCGTCGACGTCCATTCTAAACATAAGTTTTGCAAATCTTTCTAAAGAAATCGCAATTCCAAATCCCCATACAAAGAGAATAACCCACATAAAGGCCCCACCCTCTTGCATAAAGGCGGCGAAATTGTTCAGTATACCTAATGATGCTCCGTCCATGGAAAACCCCTCTCATTAAAATCTAATTACTTCTATTTTAAGTCATTTAAGAAAAAGGGAAAGCCAATTGGAAGTTCTTTCCCTAATTGGATATTTCTACGGATCGGTAATTTTCAGGAAAGAGATCTCTTTCAATCCCCTCAATTAAACAGTGGATAATTTTGATATGCATTTCTTGAATGCGGTCTGTGCTTTGGCTATCTATGATAACAGAGTGATCACATAGGTCTTTTAGTTGACCGCCACCTTTACCTAATAGACCTAGAGAGAAGATGCCTTTATTTTTGGCAACCTCAACTGCTTTAATAATATTGGCAGAATTCCCACTTGTTGAAATCGCCAAGAAGACATCACCTAGTCTTCCCCATCCTTCCAGGTAACGAGAAAATATCTCTTCATATCCAAAGTCATTAGCAACACAAGTGATATGAGAAGGATCGTTAATCGACATTGCAGCAAGTGGAGATCTGTTTTTTCGGAATCGGCCAGTAAGCTCTTCAGCGAAATGCATGGAATCACAAAGGGATCCACCATTACCTGCACTAAAAACTCGGCCGTTTTGTCGGTAGCATTGAACCATGATGTCTTTAAAGGTGTTTACCGTCTTAAGACTGTCAGGTTTGTTCAAAAATGAACCGAGCACCTGATGGGCCTCGTTAAAGGCCCTGTAAAGATAATCTTCCATGAAACTCCTTAATTACTTTAGATCTTCTAAAGATTGCTTGATTTCATCTTTAGACTGAAGCCCAACAAGAGTCTTAGCAGCTTCGCCATTTTTGAAGAAAATCATTGTAGGAATCCCTCTGATTCCATATTTTTTTGCAAGATCAGCGTTTTCATCAACGTTTACCTTAACAATTTGAGCATTCTCACCAACTTCAGTTGCGATCTCATCAAGAATTGGTCCAAGTGTTCTACATGGTCCACACCACTCTGCCCAGAAGTCTACAAGAACAGGTTTTTCGGCCTTGAGGACATCTTTTTCAAAATTTGCAGAATCAGTTTTATTAACAGAAGTCATATATATCTCCATCGTCTGTTTTTAGGTCCTCCCCTTTTATATTACCTTTAAAAATATGTATAGGAGGTAATTCGCTTTGCGTGATTAATTTTCAAGTATTTATGATAAAAAATATTCCTTGTTTCCCATAGTCGCACTGTGAGATAACATCTAGACATGAAGAGAAAGTACTTCCTTAAAGGCCCTATTCGAGTGGCGATCCTTTCCAGACTGATTGCGAAGTCAATTGATCTCTTCATTGTGCTTATTCTCGCCATCTTCTTTTATCCCGTAGGAATTCTTTTTGCAGTGCTTTATTTAGGCGTTTCTGACTCACTTCAAAATGGTCAGTCGGTTGGTAAAAAGTTTATGGGATTTTGCGTAATATCCCTTGAAGATGGTGCCCCCTGTAGCACACGACAATCTTTTATTAGGAATCTTCCCATAATCGTACCATTGATTCCCGCTATCCTTCCCATCTGGGGCTGGATCTTTTCGATTCTTCTCGGTATCCCGCTTATTGTTATGGAAATCTATCTGATCGTAAAACTTGATTCAGGACACCGACTGGGTGACGTTATGGCAGATACTTCTGTGATGGGGAATGATCGAAACACCGTCGCTGCCAAAAATAGAAAAAAGGCCGGATGGTTTGATTCTTCCGAAGTAAGACCTAGCCCGTAAGGCCATCCTTTTTATTGAGTGCTAGTATCCCGTTTTTTAATTCTTAAAGAGGATAAAAATGGGAAAACCAAAATATAAGCAACTCGTTGTCGTTGATTTAATGTCTTTTATTTTCAGAGCGTTCTACGCTATTAGACATAATCTCACTGCTCCCGATGGAACACCTACCAATGCAATTAGTGGCGTCTTATCGATGCTTCAAAAACTATTTGCTTCTTATCCTCATGCACACTTCTTTATTGCTCGAGATAGTAAAGGTCCAAACTTTAGACATGAAATCTATGAGGAATATAAGGCAAATAGAACCGAGCCACCTGAAGAACTTATTCCCCAATTTGATCTGATCGATAAATTGATTCGAAAAATGAACCTCCCTTTCTTAGAACTTCCGGGTGTGGAAGCGGACGATATTATCGGAAGTATTTGTACTCAGTGGGTAGATGAGTTTGAAGAAATTCTAGTTGCTTCTGGTGATAAAGACCTTATGCAATTTGTAGGAAATGGAGTGAAGATCGTCGATACTATGAAAGGGAAGACTTACGATGAAGAGGGAGTCTTTGAAAAGATGGGAGTAAGACCAGATCAAATCGTAGATTACCTTTCTATGGTTGGAGATACTTCTGATAATATTCCAGGAATGAAAGGGATTGGAGCAAAAGGAGCAGCAAAGCTTCTTGCTGAACACGGTACGCTAGATGAATGCATTAAACAAAAAGATACTTTTAAGGGTAAAAAACTAACGGAAGCTTTTTCTACCTACCTTGATCAAGGTCTTCTTTCAAAAAAACTTATCCAAATTAAAACAGATTGTGATCTAGGAGTGGAACCTAAGGATACCGAGTTTCATTTCTATCCCTCTCCCGACCTTATCGAGTACCTAACAAGTCTTGGATTTAAAACGATTGTTCAAAAGCTCCAAGACCTTGCCAGACAGACAGATAGTTCTAATGAGGGAGAATTCAAGATTATTGAAACTTCTAAACCTAAGGTTGAGTTGAAAAAGGAAATTGTAGACTCTAAAAACTTTAAGAATATTCTAGATAAAATTAAAGCAAAGAAGTCTCTCTCTTTTCATACTGAATACACAGATGAAAACTTTTTAGAAAGAAAAATTCTCGCGGTTAGTGTCTCCTTGGATGAGAAGGTGTCTTATATTTTTCCATTTGCTACTGTGGAAGAGAATCTTTCAGAAGAAGAAGAGCATCAACTTCTTAACGCCGTTTGGTCCAATAAGGATGTTGAAATCATTACCGAGCACTCAAAAAGAGACGTAAGGCATTCTCTCATTAAGATGATAAAGTTTCAGGCAAAAATATTTGATGTTACACTTGCTCACTTTGTATCGAGTAGTTCCAACAATCATAATCTCTCAGCGCTCTCTAAAAAGATTTTAGAACACGATATGATTGATATCGGCAAAAAAAGAATCAATGAAGAGGACGTTAGTTTTGAACAACTTACAGATGTCATGGCGGAACGATCATATGTCAGTTTTTTGATCGCTCAAGAGCTTAAAAAGGATTTGAAAGATAAAGACTTAACCAAAGTTTATGATGATATTGATGAAAAGCTCATTCTTGTTCTCGCTGAGATGGAAAAGGAGGGAATTCTTTTAAACTCCAAGTATCTCGAAAAATTAGAAGTAGAATTCCAAAAGATTATCGATGATATTGAAAAAGATGTTGCTAAGGAAGTTAAAGCCCAAGGAATTGAACTTGAAAATTTAAATTTAAGATCTCCTAAGCAAGTTAGCGAATTACTTTTTGAGGAACTCAATTATCCTGTCATTACTAAAACAAAAACAGGTTATTCTACTGCCTCAGAAGTCCTAGAGGAACTGGATGCCAGAGCGATTGGTCCTATTCCAGGTCTTATTCTAAAATATAGAGAAATCGATAAACTTCAGAGCACTTATGTAAAGACTCTTCCTAAACTTGTGAACCCTATCTCTAAAAGAATTCATACCAATTTTAGTCAGCATACGGCCCAAACAGGTCGTCTATCTTCCGTTAATCCTAATTTACAAAATATTCCTGCGAGAACGGAGCAGGGTAAAAAAATTAGAAAAGCTTTTATTGCCACACCAGGAAATCTGCTTTTATCAGCGGACTATTCTCAAGTAGAGTTAAGACTTCTGGCCCATTTTTCTGAAGATCCGACTATGCTTAAGGCCTTCAAAGAGAATCAGGATATTCACAGGCAAACGGCCGCAGAAGTTCTTGGAAAAGATCCTAATAAAATCACTAAAGCAGAGAGAGAAAGTGCTAAAGCTGTTAACTTCGGTCTGATGTATGGACAATCCTCTTTTGGGCTGGCACGGCAGCTTGGTATTTCAAGAAAAGAAGCAAAAGAATACATTACAAATTATTTTAATCGTTTTGGAAAAGTAAAAGGATATCTGGATTCACTTAAAGAGCTTGCAGAAGAAAAAGGTTATTCTGAAACAATGTTTGGTCGAAAAAGATTTTTACCTGATATTCGATCCACCAATAGAAATATTAAATCGGGAGCTGAAAGAATTGCTATCAATAGTCCTATCCAAGGAACGGCCGCGGATATCCTAAAGCTTGCTATGATTAATATTAATAAAATAATGGATTCTAAGAGCTATAAGTCTAAGCTTCTTCTTCAGATTCACGATGAACTTGTCTTTGAGGTTTTTGAAGATGAACTTCAAGAGGTCCAGTCCCTTGTTCAAAAAGAGATGGAAGGAGTCGTAAAACTTAAAGTTCCTCTTGATGTGGCCGTTGCCTCAGGGGTGAACCTCTCCGATCTTAAATAAAGAAAGGACTTAATTTCAGAGACTTAGGAACGATACTCTGTAAAGATATTCAATTCTATACATTGATGCTTTATGTTGCTATGACACTTTAAAATTAGAGTGAACCAATGGAAATATCGATTGAAAGAACTAATTAATCTGGCCACAAAAATTCAAAATGAAAAAACGATTTCCTTCAAAGAAGCATGCCTAAAGCATATTAAGGATTTTGAAATAAAGCTTTCCTTGTCGGAATTAGAAAATGAATTATCGTCTTGGTCACTTAAAAATAAACTTCCTAATCAACTTAATGTTTATAATGGCTTTGGACAACCTCCCGTTACCATATTTAATAATGGAGAGTTTGTTTTGGACCTTTATTTTTGGATTGATAATGATACCTCGATTCATAGTCACTCTTTTGAGGGAGTTTTTAAGCTTCTTTACGGACGTTCTGTTCATGAGGTCTTTGATGTCAAGGCCATAGAAAATTATGATAAAGACATTCATAAGAGTGAAATAAGTCTAAGTAAAATTGAATTGCTAGAAGTAGGTGATTGTCGCGAGATCATTAGAGGGAAAGACTTTAATCACAGACTCATTCATCTTGATGCACCAACAGTAACCTTATGTATTAGAACTATTAAGGATCAATTTGAAGATCAGTGGCACCATTTTACGAACGGACTGAGTGTTCAAAAAATAGAGACCTCGCAAGATGTCTTAAAATGCTTATTCTTTTATAACTATCTTTTTATGCGAGATCCTCAACGCGCACTCGATTACCTTAGGAATCTCATAGCAAAGTGGAGTAAATCTACTTCTCTTAATCTTTATGAAAAGCTCTCCCTTGACCCCATGGGAATGGATGAGGGTGCCCTCGACCTATACTTTGAACTTTTTTTAGAGGAGTATGGGCAAACAGACTGGTTTAGTCTCTATAAAGACTTTTACGAGGAATTAGAGGAAAACTATCAAATGGTAGAGGGGGATGGGCCTAAGGAACGGTTTCTAGAGCACGCCCTAAATTTCAATTACGATAAGACTTTGACTGAGAACTTTCTCCAAAAGCTCTCAGCTAAGTGATTAAAAATTTATGACTACCCCCCACTGTCAATGTATAGATTTTTAAGGGGTTAGTTCTTTTTTATGCTGTAAGTCATCGTAATTTTAAAAAAAAATTAACGGGCCACCCTTGACACTGGCAAGACTGATACTAAATTGGGTGAGTTCTAAATTAATAGTTAGTTGAAATAGCAACTGTAAATAAAACGGAGGATCGTATGCAAGTTAGACCACTTCAAGATCGAGTTCTAGTGAAAAGACTAGAGGAAGAAACGAAAACAGCTGGTGGAATTATTATTCCAGACAACAACAAAGAAAAACCTGCTCAAGGTAAAGTCGTATCTACTGGACCAGGTTATAGATTAGATGACGGTGGACTTAGACCTCTTGATGTTAAAGAAGGAGACACTGTAATCTTTGGAAAGTATGCCGGAACAGAAGTTAAAGTAGATGGTGAAGAATACCTCATCATGAAAGAAGACGATATCCTTGGTGTTTTCACCAAATAATTGGCTATCAAATTAAATTTAAAAAAATATTATAAGGAGTTTTAATATGGCTAAGGAATTAAAGTATAGTGAAGATGCAAGAGGAATGATCCTCGACGGTGTAAACGCTCTTGCAAACGCTGTTAAAGTTACTCTCGGACCAAAAGGTAGAAACGTAGTTATTCAAAAATCTTTTGGTGCTCCATCAATCACAAAAGATGGTGTCTCTGTTGCTAAAGAAATTGAACTTGAAAACAATTTCGCAAATATGGGCGCTCAAATGGTTAAAGAAGTTGCTCAAAAAACAAACGACGATGCCGGTGACGGTACGACGACAGCAACCGTTCTTGCTCAGGCTATCTATAGAGAAGGTGTTAAGCTTGTAACCGCTGGACACAATCCAATGGAACTTAAAAGAGGGATCGATCTAGCTGTTGAAAAAGTAATCGATGCTCTTAAAAAAGCTACCAAGCAAGTAAGTACAAAAGAAGAAATTGCTCAAGTTGGAACAATCTCTGCTAACAATGACATCGAAATTGGTAACCTCCTTTCTGAAGCTATGGAAAAAGTAGGAAAAGATGGTGTTATCACTCTTGAAGAATCTAAGACTGCTGAAACAACTTTAGACGTTGTTGAAGGTATGCAATTTGATCGAGGATACCTTTCTCCATACTTCATCAATGAAGCTGAGAAAATGGAATGTTCTTTCGACAATCCAAATATTCTTATTACAGATAAGAAAATTTCTAACATGAAAGAACTTCTTCCTATCCTTGAAAAATCAATGCAAACTAATAAGCCACTTCTTATCATCGCTGAAGATGTTGAAGGTGAAGCTCTTACAACTCTTGTTGTAAACAAACTAAGAGGAACTCTTAATGTTTGTGCAATCAAAGCTCCTGGCTTTGGTGACAGAAGAAAAGAAATGCTTAAAGACATCGCGACTCTAACTGGTGGTACAGTAATTTCTGAAGAGCTTGGAATGAGCCTAGAAACGGCTGAACTTGCTCACCTCGGTAACGCTAAAAAAGTTACTGTAGATAAAGAAAATACAACGATCGTTGATGGAGCTGGTGAAAAAGCTGATGTTGAAGCAAGAGTTTCTCAAATCAAAGCTCAAGTTGAAGAAACAACTTCTGACTACGACAAAGAAAAGCTTCAAGAAAGACTTGCTAAGCTTGTTGGTGGTGTAGCTGTTATCAACGTAGGTGCTCCAACTGAAACTGAGATGAAAGAGAAAAAAGACAGAGTTGAAGATGCTCTTAACGCTACAAGAGCTGCTGTTGAAGAAGGTATCGTTTCTGGTGGTGGTACTGCTCTTCTACACTCTACTTCTGTACTAGAAGGTCTTAAAGGTAATACTGAAGAGGAAAACTTCGGAATCAGAATTATCAAAAGAGCTCTTGAAGAGCCTCTAAGACAAATCGCTACTAACGCTGGTTTTGAAGCTTCTGTTGTTGTTAACGAAGTTAAAAACGGTAAATCAAATAGCTGGGGATTCAATGCTAGAGAAAACAAGTATGAAGACCTCGTTAAAGCTGGAATCATCGATCCAACTAAAGTGGTAAGAAGCGCTCTTCAAAACGCAGCTTCTATCTCTGGATTGATGCTTACTACTGAAACTATGATCGCTGATCTTCCAAAGAAAGATGACGCTCCAGCAATGCCAGGTGGCATGGGCGGAATGGGTGGAATGGGCGGTATGCCAGGAATGATGTAATTCCTCCTTTCTAGTGTTTTTTACAAGGCCCCTCTTTTTGAGGGGCTTTTTTTTACTTAAAAATGAACCAAGAAGTTTTTGTCATTGTCGGAAAGAAACCAACTCTGGGTTTTTCTAAAACTAGACTCTCTCAGGATATCGGAGAGGAAAGGGCCCTTTTGCTTTCTGAAGCTTTTCTTAAAGATTTTTTGAGTGCATTAAAAAAAAATCAAAAAAATAGAAAGATACTTTTTTATGGCTATTCTCTAGATAGTGATGGCGAAAACTACTTTAGAAATATTTCTAGAGAAGTCGGTATTCAAAATTTTCATTATAGAGAACAAGGAAGGGGAGACCTTCTTCAAAGACTTCAAGATATTTTTAAAGAAATAGAAACTCAGTATCAAAATCCATTCATCCATCTGACAGGAACGGATATCCCAGACTTTCCATTTTCTCATTTAGAAAAAATTGATCTGAGCAAAATTAATATAGGGCCCGATAGAGATGGCGGTTATTACTATATTGGGGCCAAGGCCAGTGATTACGGACTTTTTGATCTGTCTCAAAATCTAGAGAGTAGGCCTAATCTCTATGAAAAGACGCTAGAGAGAATTAAAGAACTAAAAAGAGATATCCAGGTTTTATCCCAATGGTCTGATATTGATATCCTAAGGGATTTAGAAAACTGCCTGAAAAGAAGCTCAAAAGAATTGATTCCCCATACCCACCAGGCATTTTTTACCTCTTAATAA
>CBDUBC010000006.1:0-61183 GCA_965365285.1 uncultured bacterium | reverse complement strand
ATACGATATCGGGACGGGTGACTGGAGTTCAGACGTGTGCTCTTCCGATCTGTAATCTTTGACCCGCATGATCTTGAAAAAGATTACCTATGGAACTGGGTTGATCTAAAAATTACCAATGCGACAGCACTTTCTTGTAATGGAGAGATTGTGAAGGTACATGGCAGGAATATCCGAAACTAAACTTCAGACAAAAAAAGGGCCCTATTAAGGGCCCTTCATCAAAAAAGAATTACTTCTTTCTTCTTACAGCTTTTTTCTTAGTAGCTTTTCTTTTTGTAGCTTTTCTTTTTACAGCTTTCTTCTTAGTAGCTTTCTTCTTAGCTACTTTTTTCTTAGCTTTCTTCTTAGTAGCTTTCTTCTTAGTAGCTTTCTTCTTAGCTACTTTTTTCTTAGCTTTCTTCTTAGTAGTTTTTTTCTTAGCTACTTTTCTCTTAGTTGCTTTTTTCTTAGTAGTTTTTTTCTTAGCTACTTTTCTCTTCGTTGCTTTCTTAGCTACTTTCTTTTTTGTAGCTCTTTTTTTCTTTGCCATTACGTCCTCCTAGTGTTTCTAAATTATATTATAAGGTTAAACATAAATTTCTTGTAACGCAAATAAAAAAACAATGTTTTAACATTAATCGGATTCACAAAATAATTATTTAGTTCTTAATGAATTTTTTTTTAAAGTTTTTTTTTCTAAAGATTTTAAACGAATAAACAAATTCCCAAATAACTTAAGAATTTTAAAGTTTACGGCCAATTTAATTTTTTAACAGTACTGTTTTCTTAGTAAAAAAATATACAAATTTATCTAGAAAAAATAAAAAATCCCTCTTAAAGAGGGACTTTTTGATGAAAAAAATGCCTATTATAGGTGGCAGAGGATTACTTTTTTGAAATAAACTTGAAGTCGAGAACATCATTTTTAATCGAAAGATGGACTTCACCACCCTTTTCAAGATGACCAAAAAGAACTTCATGACTAAGCTTTCTTTTAATTTCAGAATCGATAAATCTAGCGATTGGACGAGCTCCCATTTTAGGGTCATAGGCCTTCTTGCCGATCCAATCGATGACTTCGTCATTGTATTCAACTTGAACACTCTTTTCTGAAAGCACAATTTCCAAATCGGAAAGGAATTTTTCCACAATTTGATGAATTTGTACGCTTGAAAGTGGATTAAAGTGAATAATTCCATCCAATCGATTTCTAAACTCTGGGGTAAAGAAGTTTTTTAGCGCTCGTTCTCTTTTGAGGTCATTATTTGAGGTCGTATTTCCCAAACCAATACTTCCGGCTTCCATTTCTTGGGCCCCAGCATTCGTTGTCATGATTAAAATGACATTTTTAAAGTTTGAAGTACGCCCCTGAGAGTCTGTTAGTGCCCCATGATCCATGACTTGGAGAAGGATATTAAAGATATCAGGATGGGCCTTTTCGATTTCATCGAGCAGTAGGATGCAATGAGGGTTCTTATTGACCGCTTCAGTGAGTGTTCCCCCTTGATCATGCCCTACATATCCTGGAGGAGCTCCAATAAACTTAGCAACAGAGTGCTTTTCCATAAATTCGGACATATCAAAGCGCTCAAAGTGGATTCCGAGATGTTTTGCAAGCTGTTTCGACAGTTCTGTCTTCCCAACTCCAGTAGGACCAGTAAAAAGGAAGGATCCTGTCGGCCGGTCCTTGCTTCCAAGCCCTGATCTTGCCATTAAAATAGCATCACAGACTTTACCAATGGCATGATCTTGTCCATAAATGAGGAGTTTGAGGTTCTTTTCAAGATCCTTAAGCTTATCTTTCTCATTTCCAGAGACGGATTGAATCGGAACTCTTGCAAGTACAGAGATCGTATTTTCAATGTCTTTAATCGTAATATTTGTCTTTCTTTTAGATGGTGGTAGGAGTTGAATGACTGCCCCTGCTTCATCGACGACATCAATGGCCTTATCAGGAAGCCTTCGATCTGTAATATAACGATCAGCGAGCTCTACAGCAGTCCTAATGACGTTGTTTGAGTACTTCACGCCATGATGGGTCTCAAAACGAGGTTTAAGTCCCATAATAATCTTAACTGTTTCTTCTTTACTTGGTTCATGGATGTCAATTTTTTGAAATCTTCGATTAAAAGCATGATCCTTTTCTACAAACTTTCGATATTCATCGAAAGTTGTGCTTCCCATACATCGAACTTTTCCACTTGATAGCGCTGGTTTTAAAAGGTTTGAAGCATCCATACTTCCCCCGGCAGTTGACCCTGCGCCCATGACTGTATGAATTTCATCGATAAAAAGTATTGAACGCTCCCCTTTTTCATTTTTTTGGGAAAGTTCTTTTAAAACTGCCTTTAATCGTTCTTCAAAGTCCCCTCTAAATTTTGCTCCAGCAAGTAGAGAACCCATATCTAAACTATAAATAACCGTGTCTTCTAAAACCTCAGGAACCTCTCCTTGCTCAATTTTGTAAGCAAGTCCTTCAGCAATGGCAGTTTTACCAACCCCAGCATCTCCAACTAGGATAGGATTATTTTTTCTTCTACGACAAAGGATTTGAACAATTCGGGTAATTTCCTCTTCTCGACCAATAATGGGATCGATTTTATCTTTTTTAGCAAGTTCATTGAGATTGGATGTGAATTCTTCTAGCGCTGTTTTTCTTCTAGGCTTTTTCGGAGTCACATCCTCAATGACATCTTCCTTTGCTTCTTCCGTACCTGACTCTTCTTTATAGATTGTATTAGCTGCCATATCATCGCCATGTGCCACTCTTTTAATAACATCGAGTTTTTTAATTCCGTGTTTTTCAAGAAGGTAGACTGCAAAGCTCTCTTTTTCTTGGAAAAGTGCAACTAGGATATGAATGGGTCTTATTTCTTTTTTATTCGAGCTATGAACATGGATCGCGGCCCTTTGTATGACTCTTTGAAGAGCTAGACTGATTTCAGGTTGGTATCGAATCCCATTTTCCTGGGCCATTCTTCTCACATTTTCATCAGAGAAGTGAATTTTATTGAGTTCTTGGATTTCTTCCTCATTTAGGATACTAAAATTCGAAGTATCTGTGAAAAATCCTTCCAGATCTTCATAAATATCATCACTATTCACTCCACACTCACCAATAATTTTTTGAATGGACTGTTCAGAGAGTAAGGACCATAAAACGCCCTCGAGAGTAATGAACTCATGATTAAGATCGTTAGCCTTTTTAATGGCCCTATTTAGTATCACATCTAATTGGTGACTCATCATACTCATTCTTGCTCCATAGTACACATTAAGGGGTGCCCGTTGTCCTTGGCCAAACCTTCGACTTTAGAAACTTTAGTTTCTGCTATTTCGAAAGTATAGATGCCGCAAACTCCCGATCCTTTCATATGAACTTGCATCATTATTTCCTGTGCTTCATCAAAGGTTTTCCCAAACACTTTTTGAAGAATATAGATAACAAACTCCATTGTGGTGTAGTCATCGTTGTGAAGAAGAACCTTATATTTCTTTGGTCTTTTCACTCTATTTTTGACTGCGACTCCTCCCTCGGTGTCGCTATCGTCACTCATACTAAAGATGGCTTCAAATATCATTCCGTCAACCCCAATCCTTCATTAACGGGTATTTACCCCGCCTGTAATCCATTTTATAATGAATAAAAATTGACGCCAAGTGCACCCGCGCGCTCTACACGTTTTCATGTACTTAGCACATTTCATTCTAGGGGATTATCTATGGGTTTATGGAACTTTTTCAAGTCAGTAAAAGAAGAAAAAAAGGAACTTTCCTCCAGGCTTCAATCAAAACTCGAAAAAATCGTCCCCAATTACCCAGAAGATGAGCTTATAAAACTCACCTGTATCGCAGGACTTCTTGCTCGCGTGGCCTTCATTGATATGGAGATCGATGAGGGTGAAGTTATCGCTATGAAAAAGGCCATTACTGATTGGACAGATTTAGGACAAGATGAAATTGATGCAATCGTCACAATTGCTCTCGATGAAATTAAAGAGCTTTCAGGCATCGAAAACCATAAGTACTGCCACCCGCTCAACAACTACTTTTCAAATGAACAAAAGCTGAATGTTCTCAAAATGCTTTTTGCGATTGCTGCTGGTGATGACACCGTTAGTGAAGTAGAAGGTGAGGAAATTCGATTAATTTCAAAGGGTCTACTTCTTGAACACAGCCATTTTGTCATGGCCAAATCAACAGTTTTTGAAAAACTTGGTGCTTTTAAGGCCGACAATAATTTGAAATAAGAATTTTAGTGTATTGTGGCAGGATTCTTGCTCCTATATCCCCTGAACACATTAAGTTGGTATTATCGATTTCATAATAAATGATCTCTTTATCTTGATTATAGAACTCGACATAACAGTCTTCAAAGCCAAGAACATGCCCAAATTCATGTGCAAGAATCCTCTCTCTCATCATAGGGTTTAGTCTTGAATCAATATGAATCGTTCTTATATCGGCATGTCTTACGTAGGAAGGTCCATTAGGCTCTTCTTTAATTTTTACCCCTCTCGAGTGAGGATAAAATCTAATCTCTAGTTCCTCACTTTCCCAAAAGCTCTCAATTCCCTTGAGCTCGCTAATATAGGATGGATGCGACGGAATTCGAATTTGATACTTTTTCTTTTCACCCTTTGTACATTGTATGTCTTTAAATCCCCAATTCTGAAGAGAAAAGAGGGGTTTAATTTTTTTATCATGATAGTGAGCTAAAACCTCCTCGTTGGATTGATCGCAGGAAATAGAAAGCTTGTGACATACTTTCTTTTTCAAAGGCCCTACAAGTTCGCTTTGACCAAGCTCTATCATCTTTTTAAGATTAAAAAAGTCGCGTATATCTCTAGATTTCTGACCTTTGAGCTGCAATAAATTACAGGACTTTAATTTAAAGCGATCGGACATTTGTCTAAGCTTTGAGAGCCCATCAAGATACTTCGCCACTCTTTTAGGTTCTTCAAAATGAATGTCAATGCTTCTGTCTCCTTCAAAAAGAAAGGTACTCAATCGCCGACCATCTTCTCCCCAGGAAAGAGGAAGCTCTTTAAACTTTAGATAATGATTCTTAATCTTTTTTAAAGAAATAATCTGGGGTTCAAGGGGTGTCTTGCTGAAGTTGATGAGTTCATCTAGGAAATCATCATTTTTCTCCATATAAAAAGATAAAAAGAGAGACTCGCTTCTTTTATAAAGATCCTCGATTTCGGCATGAATAGGATCTACTACAACACGCCTATTTGAGCACTGAACCTCATTCATCCCCAAGGGCGAATAGACCCTACTATGACTAAGCTTTTTTGAGCAGCCAATACTGAAAGTGACTAAAAAATAGACAAGCATTTGAAATTTAAACAATTTTATCCCCAAAAATGGTTAGTTTTTACTCTTCTGGATATAGATATTCAAGATAAGGGCCAAGAGTATCCTCACTTTTTAAGAAAAACCTTGTGACAAAAATTGGAAAATACCTAATGATTATGTGGAGGTGAACTATTATGAAAATTGCGTTTGTTTTTAACTTAAAAAAAAAGGACTCCTTAGAAGAGGCAGAATTTGATACACAGGATGTAGTCGATGATATTACTAAGGCCCTTCAATCAAAAGGGGCTGAGATTATTCCTATTGAGATGACCAAGAACGGGCAAGGGATTGAGGGTAATAATGTTCCAGGGATTGATCTGGAATTATTAAAAAAGCTATTCGATAATTTTTCTGAAGTTGAAAAGAAAATTAAATAAAAAGGGAGGGTTGCCCCTCCCTATGGTTAAGAAACTTTTTTAAAGAAATTTTCGGAATAACCTTCTGATTCCTCGTCGTAATCCGTCCAAGCATTCTCCGGATCTAAACATTCTAGATCAGTTCTTCGCCGATGAAGCTTGTTTTTCATTCGTTCTTTTTTCTTAGCCAGTTGTTTTTCAATTTTTTCAACTGCTAGATCCAAGGATTTGTAAAGGTTTTCAGAAGATGCTGTTGCATTGTAAAAAATTTGAGGTCCAATCAGAGAAATTTCAGCAAAATGCACCTGATTTTTTACAAAACACGTCCATTTCAGTTCTGTTTTACCATTCATGTACTTTGCGATTTTCTCGCTTTTTTTACGAATCATATCATCCAGACTTGGAGTATGATCCATTTGCTTAAAAGAAATGGTAACTTTCATAATCTAACACTCCTTTGAGATAGTATTAATCAAGCCTTCGTTTTACCTCCCTACCTAGGCTTTAATTTTTCTTTTAGCCGAGGATAAAATCCCCAGCGATTCTCTATATTTAGCAATTGTTCTTCGTGCCACTTCGAGTCCCTCTCTTTTCAAAAGATCAGCAATCTTTTGATCAGAAAGAGGTCTTTTAGGACTTTCATTATCCACAAGCTCCTTAATTTTAAGCTTAAGAACCTCAGAGCTGACGTCCTCACCACCTACTCCGCCACCTACTCCAGTGTTAAAAAAGTATTTCAATTCAAAAACTCCGATCGGAGTATGCATAAATTTATTGGTGGTAACACGAGAAACTGTAGATTCATGCATTTCAATTTCTTCAGCAATATCTTTTAGAATCATTGGTTTTAAAAATTTTGCGCCTTTTTGAAAAAACTCTTGCTGTCTTCGCACGATCGCCTGACTAACTTTAACTATCGTTCTCTGTCTATTTTGAATAGACTTGATCAGCCAAATTGCCGATTTATATTTTTCTTCTACGTACTCAAGGGCCTTCTTCTCTTCCTCAGACTTTTTACCATTCATGGTCTCTAAGATTTCTCGATAATGGCTTGAAACCTTTAGACGAGGTACTCCTTCATCATTAACCACAACTTCAAATTGATTTCCAATCTTTTTAACGTAGATATCAGGCACAACATAATGGATCTCTTTACTTGAAATGAGTCTTCCTGGCTTTGGATGAAATTGATGGAGAAGTTCTGCGGTTTTTTCAACAACCTCAGAACTTACTCCGGTTTCTTTTGCAATTTTAGCAAAGTTATTGACCTGAAGGTCGGCGAGGTACTCTCGAATAATTTTTTCAAGAAGAGGACTTCTCTCTTCCATAATTCTTGCTTGAGCAAGAAGGCAATCCGTAAGATTAGAGGCGCCACAGCCAATAGGATCAAGTCTTTGTACGATTCCTAAAATATCTTGGCATTCTGATTCACCAAGCTTCACTTGAGAGGTAAGATCCCTAAACTCACAATCTAAGTACCCATCATCATTTATATTTCCGATAATAAGAAGAGCAAGACCTAGCTGATCTTGATCGAGTTCTTCCATTCTTACTTGCCATTCAAGATGGTCCTGAAGAGATTGACCTTTACTAACCATATTTTCATAGTTAGGGAAGTCTTCAGAACTGGCCGTTCCTGCCATATTAGGTGGCATATAGCTGTTGGAATCATCTTCCACATAACTTTTCCAATCAAAGTCGTCTTGCTCGTTACTCATTATTGGTTTTTCATCAAAATTATCAGAGTTTGCTTCTTGATTTTGAAGCTCCATACTTTCAACTTTATATTCGTCCGCATCCCCTTGGCCCATCTCTTCGAGCATTGGGTTTTCGGTCATCTCCTGGGCGATGACATTGGTCATCTCCATATGAGTAAGCGTAAGGAGTTTAATTGCCTGCTGAAGCTGAGGCGTCATGAGAAGGCTTTGCGTTTGTTTTAGGCTTTGATTTAACTTAATCGCCATTCAATTCCCTACATTTTAAATTCTTCGCCAAGGTAAAATTTCTTGGCCTTTTCGTCCTCAATAATTTCTTTGGGAGTTCCTTTAACTAAAAGGTTACCTCTATTCATAATATAAGCACGATCTACGATATTAAGAGTTTCTCTAACGTTATGATCCGTGATGAGAACTCCAATATTTCTACTTTTAAGACTTTTAATAATATGCTGAATATCCCCTACCGCGATAGGATCGACTCCAGCAAAAGGCTCATCAAGAAGGATGAATTTAGGCTCAAGAGCAAGTGCCCGAGCGATTTCTACTCTTCTTCTCTCTCCACCAGAAAGTTCACTTCCTCTAGACGTCACAATCCTATTAAGTCCAAAGTCCTCAATAAGGTTTTCTAAAAGATTTCTCTTCTTGGAAAGAGGAAGATTTCTATTTTCTAAAACTGAAAAAATATTCTCCTCTACTGAAAGATCTCTAAATATAGATGCTTCTTGCGGAAGATAACCAATACCTTTCATTGCTCGTAAATGGATTGGATTATCGGTCACATCTTCATTGCCTAGGGTGATTTTTCCCTTTTCAGCTTTAACTAGACCAACAATCATATAAAAACAAGTTGTCTTCCCTGCACCATTAGGTCCTAGAAGTCCCACAACTTCGCCAAGATTGACGTCAACACTGACATCTTCAACAACAACTCTTTTGTTGTAGCTTTTACTCAATCCCTGTGCATTTAACTCTATTTGTTCATGGGTCATTTTAATTCAAACCTAGTGTTAGCGTCGTCTACCTCAACGACTTCGTTATTAATTCTTAAAGTAATTTTATTTCCTTTAATAAGATCGCCTTCTTGGATAACTTTGGGGAATCCCGTGAGAACGATTTGCTCCAGACTGGTAAACCCCTCTAACTTTTCTCCAAATGCCTTTCTAGTCACGGTTCTACCATCTACCAATAGAGTCTCCTCTACTTTGACATCGTCATATAATGAGAAGTACTTGAGCCTTTTGTTGTAGTTCTCAATGAACATCTCACCTCTCTTAGCATAAGTCCTTAAATTGCCTTTGCGGATATGAACCTCTCTATCTAAATCAATTTTATTGAGAGGCATATCCATTTTTAACTCCTCAGAGCTAAAATAAATGGGTGGCTCATACTTTTTCTTTCTCTCTATTTTTCCTCGAACGTCATGCCTGAAAAAAGAAATTTTTTGATTGGGATAGGATTCAAGTTCCTTGGAGCTAACATCAATAATATCAAGTGTACTTTTGGCCACAGTTTTGGTTTTTACATTTCCAGTCCCCAAGATTTTATCTTCATTGAAAAAATATACCATATCATCTGCAGACATATTAGAGTCTGTCGTTTTTATGTGAACATCTTTTGATAACTTGAGAGTGTTTTCTTTAAAATAATAATGACCATCTTTGGAATCAAAATTAATAGGTTCATTATTCTTAGAATAGGCCGTTCCCACTGGATCAAAGAAGGTAATGTACTTTAAGCTTCTACTGGATTTTTGAGTAAGTTCTCTAGTTTTAACTTTAAGAACATCTCTTTTATCTCGTGTCACAAAATAATTAAGATTTTTGAAATAACTAACGCTTAACTGATCGCGTTCTGCAAATTCTCCCATCCCAAGCTTATCGCTATCGGTCGTATCTGATGTGAGTGATATGATAGCGACAGCAACGCATACACTAGAAAAAAGAAAAATCGAAAAATAATGCCTCATAATTCGCCTAAATATTTTTTATTTCTTTTCGATAACTCCCTATATCAGATCATATAATGAAAACTCCTTTTTAGGGGGAAAAGAGAAGCAAATCTTCAAAATATTTTTGTGATGTTTTATTTACCAAGAAAAACTAAATATGTTACCTTTAGCCCCTATTAATTAAGGACATTTTGCTTGACGGCCAAAACACTTATTTCCATTGAAAACATCATCAAGGCAGGACACAAACTCACTCCCATGATGGAACAATTTTATGGAATTAAGAAGAAATGCCCTGATATCTACCTATTCTTCCGTATGGGAGATTTTTATGAGTTGTTTTTTGATGATGCAATAGAAGTTTCAAAAATCCTACACATCACATTAACTCATCGAGGTAAAATTGGGGATGTTAAAATTCCCATGGCAGGTATTCCCTATCATGCTGCTACTGCTTATATTGATCGAATTACTTCAGCAGGGCATAAAGTAGCAATATGTGAACAGACTCAAGATCCGAAAGAGGCAGTGGGGATTGTAGAGAGATCAATTACACAGATCGTAAGTCCAGCGCTCCCTTATGATTTAGATGCTCTGAAGGAAGAAAATCATTTTATCGCAACTTGTTACAAAAACTATGTTGTGATGATTGATTTCACCAGTGGTGATTTCCTCGCCTTTAAAATTCCAAACCCTCACGATCAAATTGAAAAGCTTAAATCCTATGCCCCAAAAGAATTTCTTTGTTTCATGGGACAATGGACTGACAACGAAGAAATGAACCAATATTTTGAGCACAGTCCAGTGCTTAAAACGACACTCTCAGAAGAAACCTTTAATTTAAAGTTTAATGAAATTTATATCGAGCCTCTTGTATCAGGATTCAAAAAAGATCAGTTTTTAAAGCATGAAAAAGATCTTCTTATAGCAATTGGTGTTCTTGGTTATTACATCACAACGACTCAATCTAAAGAAACGTTTTATCATATACGCCCTCTTGTAATTGATTCAGAAGACGGTCTTTTAAAAAGTAGCACAAAAACTCTTCAAGGCTTAGAAATTCTTCCTAAGTACTCAGAAAATAAGAAAGATAGCCTTTTGGGTTTATGTGATCAGACTGTATCCTCTATGGGAAGCCGTAGGCTAAAAGGGCTCTTTCAAAAACCTCTGGCCGAACTCTCCATTATTAAAGAGCGACAAAAATTTATTGAATATTATGTTCTCAATGATGATAAACTTCACTCTTTAAGAGACTCCCTTAAAGAGATCAGAGATATCGAAAGAATTATGGCAAAAGCTAGCCATAAGAAGCTTGTTGCTGGGGATCTGATTAATCTTGCTAATACAATTGAAATTCTAAGTACTCTTGAGGTTACAAAATCATCCATTTTAGATTCTCTTAAACCCAAAGAGCTAAAGAGTTTAAAGGATCTAGCAAAAAAAATCCTTAAAACCTTAAATGATGAACCAGGAGCAAGCCTTGAAAAAGGAAACCTGATCCTTCCTAAGGTTCATCCACGAAGAGATAAATTTAAGAAGCTTCTCACTAGTAGTTCTAAAGAACTAGATAATCTTGAGGAAAAATATAAAAAATCCAGTGGAATTCAAAAGCTTCGTATCAAATCTAATAATGTTTTTGGACATTTTATTGAAGTTTCTAAAGGTCACGCTTCTAAAGTGCCTAAAAACTTTCAAAGAAAGCAAACTCTCGTTAATTGTGAGCGATTTACGACAAAAGAGCTTATTGAGTTTGAGAATGAAGTTCTGATTGCTCGCGATAAACTTGAAAAAATGGAAAGAGAAATTTTTAATTCACTCGTTGAAGAGATGATTGAACTTTCTTCTAGGTTTTTAAGTGCTGCTCAGTACCTCTCCACTCTTGATGCCTACCTCTCCCTCGCCTACGTTGCCCGAGCGGAAGGGTTTTGTCGCCCTCAAATTTTTCCTGATCTTAAGATCATGGACGTAAAAAAAGCATGGCATCCACTTATTAAAAGAAATCTTGAAGATCAATTCATCTGCCATGACCTTATTCTTGATGATCAAAAATATTTTGGTCTTATTACAGGTCCTAACATGGCCGGTAAGACAACCGTCATGAGAGAAATGGCCATCATCCAATTTCTTGCTCAAATCGGAAGCTTCGTGCCTGCTCAAAAAGCAAGTCTTGGACTTTGTGATTTTCTCTTTAGCCGTCTTGGGGCAAGTGATGATATCCAGTCTGGTCAATCTACCTTTATGGTCGAGATGTGTGAAACAGCGGAAATTCTGAGACATGCGACAGGAAAATCTCTTATTATTCTCGATGAAGTCGGAAGAGGGACTTCCACCTATGATGGTCTGAGTATCGCGTGGTCACTCACCGAGCACTTCATTCGAAAAACGAAAGCTCTAACTCTTTTTGCGACTCATTACCATGAGCTCATTGAGGTCGCACAAAATGAGAAAGGGGCCAAAAACCTCACCATGGAAACAATTAATAACGATGGTGAAGTTCGTTTTATGTACAATTTGATTGAAGAGGCTGCTACTCAAAGTTATGGGATCTATGTTGCGAAACTCGCTGGTCTTCCTCGCTCCATTCTTCACAGGAGTCAGCAAATCCTCAAAAACCTTGAGGAAACACCAGAGACCACACTCAATTTTAAGGCCGACGAAGAAAAACAACTTTGTTTTTTCGACTCCCCTCTACCGGCACCAGCAATACCTGAGTACCTTGAAAACCTCGAAAAGGATATCCTAGGACTTGATATCAATAATATGACCCCTTTAGAAGCACTCAGCAAATTAGGCGATCTCAAAGGCCAGGTTCGGCAATAATTAAAGATTTTCTCTTAGTTTTCGAAAGAGAGTTATGGAGCTACTAAAAAAACGTCTCTATAGTTTTACTCTGGATATCCTCTTTATTTTTATTATGAACCGTGCTTTTATGGGGGCCTACTTTAAACTGATAGAGGATTTCTTCCCTATTAATAAAGCTCAGCATGCTGAACTGCTTTCCTACTACCCCTATGTTCAGTTAAGCCTTTTTATAATCCTCTTCTTTGGCTACTTTATTTGGACTCAATATGTTTTTGATGGAAAAACCTTTGGAGCACTTTTAAATAAGATAAAAATTCAAAATAAAATGGGACTTCCCCCAACCTTAAGAGAAATCACTCTCCGTACCTTAGGAACTTTTATTTGCTATATGAGTGGGCTAGTGCTTTTTATTCCAATTGCCTTTTCTAAAAACAACCTGGGTGTTTCGGATTGGATGTCGATGACAGAGGCTTCTCCTATACAGGAAAAACCTCTTTCTTTATTTAACATGAATGAATCTTTTGAAGATCTTGATGAAGCGGCTTAGCGCCAATTCATATGAAGCTCTTTAAGCTGATGCTCGGCCACTTCTGACGGTGACGCGGACATTAGATCAGAAGCAGAAGACGTTTTTGGAAAAGCTATAACGTCTCTAATACTATCTGTTTTTGCAAGAAGCATGATAATTCGATCGAGTCCAAAAGCAATTCCTCCATGGGGAGGAGTTCCATATTTTAGGGCCTCAATAAAGAATCCAAACTGGGCCTTGGTTTCTTCTTCTGTCATTCCTAATGCCTTAAACATTTGAGACTGTACTTTATCATCATAAATTCTAATTGAACCGCCTCCGATCTCATAGCCATTACAAACGACATCGTAGGCCTCCGCCCTTAGATTCGAAAGCCTTCCTTTTGGATCTTTAACATCGGCAGACAAAAAGTTCGAAACTTCTTCTGTTTTCGGGCTAGTGAATGGGTGGTGCATGGCCACGAACCTCTTTGATTCATCATCATAATCAAGGAGAGGAAAATCATACACCCAAAGAAAACTATAACCATTACCGATAAGTTCTAATTTTTTACCAAGATGTCTTCTAATGGCATCGGCACAGTCGTGGGCAACTTTATGGTTGGCATCCGCAAAGAATAACCAAGTCCCATTTCCTTTTTCTTCACTTAAAGCTTCTAGTTTTTGGTGAATTTCATCGGAGATGAATTTAGATATACCCGCACTCCTATTTCCACCGTCTACTTTATAAAAAGCTACGCCTTTACCGCCGTAAGGTTTGACGATATCTGTGAACCCATCCGTATCTTTTCTTGAAAAGCTTCCAAGTTTTTCAGGAATAAACATGGCCTTAATGAGTCCTCCCTCAGTGATTACTGAAGAGAATACTTTGAAATCACTTCCTTCAAAGAGGTCTGTTACGATCATATGCTTTAAACCAAATCTTGTATCAGGCTTATCACTACCGTAGATTTCCATGGCCTTTTCGTAAGTCATCATAGGAAGTGCAAAATCATTTTCAACAGGAAAAAGTTCTTTAATGAGATGCTCTGAGAGGTTTTTAATATATTCAGCAGAAGAAAAAGAGACCTCAATATCGATTTGAGTAAACTCAGGCTGTCTATCTGCTCTAAGGTCTTCATCTCTAAAACATTTAGTAATTTGGAAATACTTATCAGTAGAACCGATCATAAGAAGCTGCTTTAGCGTTTGTGGTGATTGTGGGAGCGCATATACTTTTTTAGGATGAACTCTACTAGGAACGATATAATCTCTCGCCCCTTCTGGAGTAGATTTGTAAAGGATTGGTGTTTCGACTTCAACAAACCCTTCTTTGTCTAGGCAGAGCCTTGTTTTAAGAGCTGTTTGAGATCGAAGTTTTAATATATTTTGTAGTTTTTCTGTACGTAGATCGAGATATCGATATTTAAGTCTATTATCTTCAGTTGCCTCAACTTGACCAAAGGGTAAAAAAGGAATTTTATCGATATCGCACTTAGAAAGAAGTCTAAATTCACTAACAAGAACCTCAACCTCACCTGTTTTCATATTTTTATTCAAGGCCTCTTCGGGTCTCTTGGAAACTTTTCCTTTGGCCATTACTACGGATTCAAGAGCGGCTTCTTTTATGGCCTTAGCATCACCTTGGAATTCACTGAAACTCAGCTGAGTGAGTCCAAATTTATCTCGTACATCAATAAAATGGAGTCCACCGAGATTTCTTACTTTATTTACCCAGCCACAGAGAATAACTTCCTCCCCAACATGCTCGCTTGTGAGCTCTCCACAGTTATGAGTTCTAAGTAATCCCTTAATTGAGGTCATATTCCTTACCTTGACTAATGTTTGAAACTGCTTTTCTATATAACGTATATGACACTAAAGCTCATTAAAAATATCTTGATGTTGGCCCTATTATTTGGTCTTTGTTCCTGTAATTCTCAAGGTAACATGCCGCATAATCTCACTGAGGGTGAAATACACCTAAGCAATGGGCAGGTCATTAAGGCTAAGATTGTCTACCGTTCAGAGGAGAAAGCGAGAGGACTAAGTGGAGTCTCGCCTCAAGACTTTGCAGATGACCAGGGTCTTCTCTTCTTTTTCCCAAACAAGGGAGTTCGCTCTTTTTGGATGCCGGATACTTATTTTGATCTCGATATTTTTTATCTCGATCAAGATTTAAAGGTTCTCCACATTATTCGAAATGCTCCTCATCACCCAGGCTTTAAGGAGCCCATTCCTAGATTAAAAGAAGTTGTGGCCTGGCATGTTTTAGAAATGAAATCGGGATCACCATTAGCTGCCCAAATCAAAGTGGGACAAACCTTAAATTGGAATCCTTCGTGGAATAAAGTCTCTCGCTATCTACTTGGACTCTTTAGAAAATAAAACAAGATACTCTTCAGAACTTATATAACCAAGATGTTTTCGAACAAGCTCTTTTTGAATCGTTGAATTATTTTTAATTTGATCGATCTCTTTAATAAGATCTAAATTTTCTTTTTGTAGACTTTGCTTATAGCTCACTCGGTTATCAAATTCTATTTTCTTAGAGTAAAAATCAATAAGTCCTCCATCGCTTACAATAAGTCTTACAAGGAGAAAAAGACAAAAGAGCCACCCTATTCGAAGAGACCAGGCATCTAAAAAGCCTTTTGTTTTATTGATGGTTTCGTTTGTTGTTTCTTTAATTCGATTAATAGGTGCGTTTAACTTTTCTCTAATCTTGTCATGAATCACAGAACTATTCATATAGCTCTTTCTATTTTCTGCATGAGGCATGGGTGCCGAAGCTGGTCTTGATGAAGCAAAACGACTCTGTCCCATAGTGTTTGAATGCATAGACCGATTACTAAAACCAGTAGAACCTCTAGTCGGATTGCTTTCTCCCCTATTAAATCGTGATCGAAAACCAGGTGCTGGTCTTTGGGCGTTCATTCCACTTCCCATGGCAGGACGCTGAGTTGGTCTTGGAGGAGGCGGTGGCATATGAGATGGGGCCGAATGAACTGGCCTATGAGTTGGAGTTCTGTTTTCCCTTTTCGCTTGCTTTGCACGATTTCTCTCAATCGCTTTTTGAAGCCGATCACTGGCAATGCTATCTTGAGCTTGTCCTTGACCAAAGGGTGATGAGGGTGGTGTTGAGGAAGATCTATCAAGAGATCTTTTTCCGAAGGTAAAATCCAAAGCTAACATCCTGTTAAAATTGAAATGCCTAATGCATCACATATCTATTTTAACATGGCTTTAACAGGTTGCAAGAAACTAATGGAATCAAGTATTAGAGGAAGGATTCGGTAAAAATCCAAAACTTTCTCGCCCAAGAAAGTTGATAAAGAATTTGATTTAGATTTTCTGGTGCAGAATCGACTCCCTCAAAAATTTCTCCCTGAAGAAAAATATTTTTAAGGATTTGATAATTTTCATTTTTATTAGATTCAGGAACTAAATGAAGAGATTTATAGCTACTTGAAAATTCCTTAAAAGGAATCCATGTCGTAAGGAAATCAATATGAGAATTTAAAATCTTTGAAAAGCCT
Source organism: uncultured bacterium (assembly GCA_965365285.1). Classification (GTDB taxonomy): domain Bacteria; phylum Bdellovibrionota; class Bacteriovoracia; order Bacteriovoracales; family Bacteriovoracaceae; genus JAURDE01. The sequence goes on along the minus strand of CBDUBC010000006.1, from coordinate 44,967 downwards.
CGGCCATCGCCTAATGGGCCAAGTTCAATCACATTTTCCTTTGAGTACATTCCACGATTTCCAAACTGAATTTCAAGATAATCCTCATGAGCAATCAACCACCAATGATTTCCTGGATCGCTAATATTGGTTGCCCATTCCTCTTGTAGAAGAATTCTTCGATTCAAAATATTTTGATGAATATAGCGGGCCTCGAATATAGAATAAGTTGGAAAAACCTGAAGGTCTTTATCGTTTGAGTCCTGGAGTTTAAGTTGAGTAAGTATCTGCTGATCATGAGAAAGATATTTCTCATAGTCTACTTTAACGTCTTTACTCAAAATTCCTCTAATGGAATAGGTTCCTTGACTTTTACTAGTCCAAAAAAGAACCCCAGGCCCAGGTTTCAATTCCGTAGAAGCCTTGGGCGTTTGAGCAAGAAAGCTTTGTTCAAAAGCTTCATAGCTCATATTTCGCATCACATCAAAATCATTTCCAGAAGAAAGCTTTTCACAAAGTTTAAGAGTCTCTTGGGCCAAAAAATCAAAGTCACTACTCATACTTCTATTTTATTGGAAGTTTAGTTTTTTTGCCAAAGATTAAAATAAATAAACCAATAAATTTAAAAGTAGTATGGCGATCATCGGTGAAAAATCAAAAGGAAGGTCTCTAGGTAAAGCTGATCGAATTGGTTTGCAGACGATATCAGCTGCTTGATGAATGAATAATGCCCATTTCTCTCTTTGAAATTGTGGCAGATAGCTTAGAATGACATCAGCAATCAAGACCATAATATAAATATCAATAACAAATCTAATGAGCCCCATCTTCTTTCCCTATCCAAATTTTAGCCTGACAAAGACAGGCGCTGAAATAAAAAGCGATCATGACTAAATATATCCATAGCATTGCTAAAATGTAAGTATAAAGGCTTCCATAATTAGATAACATGCCTCCTGAAACCATTTTTATATAAATAAGAAAAAGTCCTTTTGCAATATTAAGAATCAATAAAAAAATAAAGGAGACCAAAAGAAAATCCCTTATACGAAGCTTAAATTTAAAATACCAACTAAAAAGAATAGCGATATAAACCCAAAGAATGAGCGGAAAAAGATATTTACTTGTCGTGAGAAAACCCAAGGAAGAAAACATCGACTTCATTTCAGGAAAGATTTGGTGGAGTTGTGTAATTACGGCCATATTTCCCATGAGGGATTCAATCGCACCAAAAAGACTAGGTAGAGTTAAACATAGGATGGCAAAAATGACAGAGACACCTACAAAGAAGAAGTCCTCTAGTTTTTTAAAGGCCGCTTTTTTGGTATTTCCTCCAATCAATTCTAGTCCCTTTGAAAGGGAGCCAAACAAAGAAAGAGACCCTAGTATCGTAAACAAGATACTGAGTCCAAAGCCTTCACCACCCTTTTTAAAAAGGGCCTGATGGATGATCTTTTGAAAAGTTCCAAGAAGCTCTGGCGAAGTTTCAGGAAGAAAAGTTTTAAGCATTTCAAAAATTTTTAATTCAAAATCATTCATTCTTGAAAAAAAAAGACTCGCCGTTTTCATCAATAAAATAAGAAAAGGAATGAGAGTGAGCATAAAAAAGAAAGAGCTCGCGGCCGCTACAAGTGCAAGATTTTTTTCCCTAAAAAGAGAAAAGGTTCTTTTCCAAACTAGTTTTTTAAATAGGATCATAAGAAATTTTAACTTTTAGAGGAAAATTTACAACTGCGCTATGCGCAACTCTTGATAAGTTTAATCTTTTTAAACCTCGTCATCTTTTTGATCTCGGCCTCTCTTTTTGATGCTTCCGAACGAGATGAGCTTTCTTCAGTATAAACAATAGATTTAGGAGGGCTAGATCGAAAAAACTTAGCACCCTTTCCAGTTTGATGATCTTTAAATCTTTTTTGAAGGTCTTTGGTAATACCTGTATAGAGACGGCCGTTTTGAGATTCAATAATATAAACAAACCATTTATCACTCATAAAAAAAAAAGGGGACCAAAGGCCCCCTTCCTATATAATTATTTTGATAGCTTATGGTTTATACCAGCATAATGGTCTAAGTCCAGCAGTATCCTCGTCCGCTCTGTTACAAACAGCTTGATTAGCATCTGTATTACTTACATCTGCATAATGATCTCTTTCACAAACGGAGCCAGCAAAATAAGTGTCTAGTCTACACTGAGCTTGTGGATGGTTGTGATCTGTACTGCTTACAACACTTCTTGAAGGAGTATCAAAATCAACATCACTCCCCGATCTTCCTAAAGAATTAAGAATTCTTCCTAGAGCAAGACCGGCCATAGAACCTCTTTCACACATGGCTATATCGTTTTCGTGAGTGAAGTTTTCTCTACATTTATTAGCTACAGTTTCAGGAATATCCATTTGAGAAACTATTGAGACGTTATCATCTTTTTCCATATATTTTCTGAGACATTTCATTGACCCCCAGTAATCAGATTGACCTTCATTTGAGGCCCAAGATACTGATCCAAACCAACCAGTTTTCTTAGGAGCTCCACCTAGGTGATGTCCAAGCTCATGACATAGAACAAGTGCAAAGCCATCATTAGTTGCATATTGATGTCTGGCCATACCACCAAACATTCTTACTTTCCAAGTACGTCCCTGTCTTTGAGCATACGCATTGACCGTACCATCTCTCCATTTTCTTTCGATTTTTAGTTTTGCACCTTCAGCTTCAACAATCGGAGTGTAAATTTCTTCAAGTCTATCAATGATTTGATCAAACTCTTCCTCCGTCATTTCAGTTAAACTATTGCCTGGTGCAATCCATAGGTTGTTGTCTGGCATGAAACCTGTTTTTCCTTCTTCATCACATCCTTGAACTGCTCCAAAAGAAGAAAGGAATAAAACCGTGGCCATTAGAAATCCTCTCACATAAGCCTCCTTAAAAAATTACTCTTATGATCTATTGTATCCCAGATTTTTTATTTTCTAAGAATGTAAGAAAAGATTTGTTCCCAGCAGTAAAGCGGAATATTGAACTTTTTCTCTTCTTAAATTATCTTACAGGCTTTTCTTTTTAGGTTAGGAGTAATATGAGTAGTTCATAATATTAAGGAGAATCCATGCCAACTTTATATCATTATGTTCATTGTCCATTTTGTGTACGGGTAAGAATGGCACTTGGTTTTTTCAAGACCCCTTATAGATCGCAAGTTCTAGGATATGATGATGAGAAGACTCCACTTGATCTTACCGGAGTAAAAATGCTTCCTATTTTTGAATTCGATGGTGAAAAACCAATGAACGAATCCTTAGACATCATCAAAAAGCTCGATAAAGACAATGTTCTTTCAAATGAATTTTCTGTTGATAAAAGATTAAATGAACACCTTGATCTCATAGGCAAATCTGTCCACTCGCTTTGTATGCCCTACTGGATTTATACTCCTGAATTTGATGAAAGCTCGAGAAGTTATTTTCAAAGGAAAAAAGAAGTTAAGAGAGGTCCTTTTTATAGACTGATTCAAAATAAGGACGAGCATCTTAAAAACTTGGAACTGGTATTAACGTCATTAGAAGAAAGGTTGAATCCTTTTTATGAGAGCCAAACCTTTACAATTAAAGACATTATGTTAGCTTCCCATCTTTGGGGTATGTATATATTTCCAGAATTTCAATTTAGTGAAACCTTTCATCAATATCTGCAAAAAGTTAAATCCTTATGTCACTTTGAATATCACGAAGATTTTTGGAGATCTGAGGTTCCCTTAAAATAATCTGAGTTGATTTTGAATATGACTACCCGGGGTCCGCATACGAACAGGAAACTGTCTCCCCAAGTTCATTTCTGGCCCATAATTTGAGAAAATTAAATAATTAAATTCGGCATAGGTCTCGGCAAGAGAACTTAAATGCTGGGAGTGAAGCTTAATTTTATTTTGATCGCACTCAAACAGTCTCAGATAGTATTGAGAGTTATACCCTTGAGCGAGAATCGTTTTTTCAATTAGAGAATAATAAATCTCCTTTAATTGCTTCTGATCCTCGATATTTTCAAACTCTATCAAATGAGAAATAGATTTAGGCAGATGCTTTTTCCTTTGACAATAATTAATCCATTTTAAAAAATGCTTTTTATCGATTTTGGTTTGAGTCCAAACTAGTATTGGGTTTTTATAAATAAGACACTCATAAAAATAGTTCCAAAAAGCCCCCTTCCAAAGAATTTCTTCATGTAAAGAATTTTCTAAAAGGTTGTATGTTGTGTTTTTAGAAAAAGACACAACACCCGTTTCTAGAGGGAAAATCGAAATTTCTCTCGCTTTGAAAGTGATGTCCATAGATAGTTGTTTATTCCCCATTATTACTATTTAAACTTTTTCGATTTAAAAAAACAATCAATGCTCATTTTCAATAATTTTGCTCAGGTACTTAAGATACTCATTTCGTTAGACAAACAACAGAAAGCGTAATGCTCACCAACTTAAAGCTAATTCTCAAAGGCGTTTAGAACGAATAGGCAAAAAATGCAGCCCTTGGAGGAATAATGAAACCGATCTTTTTAATCAGTTTACTAATGTTAACAAGTATTGGATGTAATCCAATTAATTCATATCTCAAAGAAATAAAATCCTATGGATACATTCCTTATCCCTCTCCTATGGAGACAGCAGGTCCGGGAACTCTTGTGGGAGGATCTCCTAAATCAATGGCATGGGTAGCAGCACCAGATAGTTGCTTTCCTGAAGCGATTGATGGAATTCCCACTAATTTAAGAAGAATAGATAAAACTTCTATACCTTCAAAAGAAAGAAAAATTACGACCAACGGAAAATTTAATGTCGACATGATCAAAACTCTTAATGCTGGAATGCCTTTCTTTAAAATTGGACTTAAATTTAGCAGCGTTGAGACTATGGCCCTAACAATTAAAGGTGCTCATATCGAGTATATCGATGCGGTCGCTCTTCTTCGTTACTATAACGAAACTTTGAGTGAAACATGTAAAGATCTTCTCAACCACTTTCCTTTTATTATTCAGGCCCTTAAGGCCGAGGAGATGGAGTTCAAATTTTACGACCGAAAAGGGGCTGATATTCAGCTTTCTGTAAATAATATTAAACAATTTTTGGATCTCGAAGCTGGAGTTGATTTTATTATAGAAAATAAAACCTCTCTGGTTGTGAAGACTCCAAAGTACCTTGGGTACCAACTTGGTCGGTGGCTTAAGGATGAGAATAAACCACTTTACCGAGCATCTAAAACTCGTCTTAACAAATGGGTATTTGAAAATATTGCTGTATTTAACAAAGAGAGCTACTCTGCGCGATTTTCTCTGCTTCCGGTAGGAGTCCAAATGCAAGAAGATATATCTCTTCGTGAAATACAAACCGATGAATATGATGTTGAAGAATTTTCAGTGATTGAATAATAAGGGGGAAAATCATGAAATTAACGCATTTTTTAAAAGTCTTTTCACTAAGCTTACTGCTACTACTAGGTTCTTGTGGGCAAAATGGAGAGCAACAACAAATTGTCAAAGATGTTAATGTCTTAACATCTCTTGAAAATGGTGACGTGTATCTTAGTGTAGCAGTTCAAGTTCAGATTGGTACAACAAACCTTTCTGCAATTACACTGCCTATCTATAACTATACAGATCCAGAGAGTCCAAAGTATGGTGAAATCAGCTTTAGACCTACACTTACTCCAGGGCTTAATGAAATTAAAATTAAGGCCAATTTAAGTGCTTCAGCAGAAGTTTCTGGTGGATGGGCAAAGCTTCCTAACGGAGCAGATCTTCCGATTGCCGGAATCAATGAATCTGATGTAATTCAACTTCAAATCGATAAGATTCATTCAAGAATCTATCTAGCTCTTCAACAAAGTCGAGCTCTTTTTGGTTTCGCAGTTGCGATCAAAGAATTTGAAAGGCTTAACGGAAAAATTCCTGGTGCAAATATCTTTCTAGGTTTTGACATTAAAGGAGTTCTTGGATCTGTTGGGATTTTCACAGGTGATGCTGAGTATGAATCAGGTCTTGCTTTTTTCCTAGATATCTCTAAGTACTTTAGTGGAGACGTCATTGACGATCTTCTCAATGGTAGAGAAGTCACTGAAGAAGCTCTTATGGCAACTCAGTCTTTTAGAGCAGAAGCTCTCAAAGCAGATGTGAGAGAGGCTTTTGGTAATAAAAACATTACCGCAAGAGGGATTAAAAACCTTCATAGATTCCTAGAAAAAATGGAAGGTAGAACTCTACATTACGTAGATAAATAAAATTCCAAAGGGCCTCTCGAAAGAGAGGTCCTTTTTAAAAAAGCGCTAGCTGATCACCAATCACAATATCATCAAAACTTTTATCAAATAAAAACAATACATTTTCCGCTAGAGGCTTAATTTGTCTTTCAATATAGTGTTCGTAATCAAGTTTTTCAAAATCAAGCTCTGCCGGCCATGGCCCATTAGAAGTCATGACGTAAGAGATATTTTTTCCAACATCTTTACCCGCTTCTTTGAGCTTTAAGGCAGCTTTCACGTGTGGAGGAATATTTTTTGTATACTCATGAGGAGCCTTAGTGAGTTTCTTTTTATAGATTAGCTTTTTATCATAAAGCCCTTCTTTAACGGCCTTTACAAATTCTTTAATCCAATCTTCATAGGATTGATCTGTAAAAAGCTTTTGAAACAATTCAAATTGAAATTCCTTGGCCATTTTGGTCCAGTCATTTCGAACATACTCCATACCTACAAAATCTAGTTTTTCGGAACCATCTTTAACAACCATACCTACATAACGTTTCTTTGCGGCCCCTTCACCTGATCTTGATTGAGGAAAGAAAATCTTTCGATACAGTTTTTCAAATTCAAACTCAAATTGAGATTCTGCCCCAAACTCTTTTTTAATTAAGGTTGCTAAATAATTCGTCACTTCTTTACTAAGTCTTTTTCCAATCTCATTGGCCCTTGAGCGGTCCTGCTGGCTGAGTTTCACAAAGACAGAGTCGGTATCTCCATAAATTACGCTATACTCTTTATTTTTGAGATAACGAATCGTCGTTTTAAGAAGCCATTGCCCTGTTTCTGTGATCGATCGAGGAAGATCCACATGATAAAAACGACAACTTGGAGATCCCATAACACCATAAAAACTATTCATGAGAATCTTAATCGCCTGAGAGAGCTGTTCTTCTCCACTCTCCTTAGCTTCCTGTCTTTTTGCCATCATATTTTCAATATATTTGGGAAGAATATTTTCGGTAGCTGAAAAATGGACACCGGCCGGATTAGAGACTGGGTTGGTATCGGCCATTATTCTTGAATACGGGTCTATTTTAAAGGTTCGAATAATACTGGGATAAAGAGATTTAAAATCCAGAACAAGAACATAGTCATGAATCCCTGGTTCTGGCTCTAGAACATATCCACCTGTAGCGCCGACCTCTCTTTGGACATCAAGAATATTAGGTCCAACGAAACCCTTTCTGTGAATATGGGGAAGCATAATATGATCAAAGGCCGCCGTAGAAATTCCAATTTTATCCATCAAAAGACCTGAAATCTGTGCTCTCTTTTTAATGAGCTCGATAAGATTAACTTTCTCATAGATATCAAGGACGAGTGTACAATCAAGAAGGTTATAATGAGCGAGTGAAACTTTATCCTCTCGAAATCTTCTTTCAATCTCTGCTACTTTATTAGCAGAGTTATCACTATCAATATCCTTACCTTCTCCAAGTAATTCTTTAGCGACAGTTTCAAGCTTAAAATTTTCAAAGCTAAAAAAAGCATTTCGCATGGCCGGAGGACCATCAATGACAATTCTTCCATCCATATGGATAAAATATCCTATTCCCTTTCTCTCTTGAATGGAAACTTTATAATTACTTCGACCAATTTTAAAATCGATTCCATACTGATCAAACTTTCTCTCTAAAAAAATCAGGTCAAATCCCACAACATGCCAACCGACGATAATATCGGGGTCATATTTTTTAAGCTCCTCAAGGAGTTCAAGAAGGACTTCTTGTTCACTTGAAAAATAAGTAAGTTCTTTGTTAATCACTTCATAATGATCTGCTACCATAAGAACTTTTTTAAACTCACCTTTTGGGCCTCTTTGGTGTAGACCAATAGAAAAAAGGTCGTTACCCATACTCGTTTCAATATCCAAAGAGAGAACATTAAAATCTGGATCGTAGGAACCTCGTTTAATTTTGGGATCCCTATAAATCAAAAGACCATTTTTATTTTCAAACTCTCCAAAAAACTCAATAGAGCCATAAATGAATCGCTCCATCAGGTAGCGCTCTGGTGTTCTTACATCCGCTTCAAAGGTTCTTAAACCGTTTTGATGAAAGCTATCCTTTGCCTCTTGAAAATCTTTAAGAGTGTTAAAGTAAAGCGCATCGACAGGCTTTCCTTGAAAAGATTTAAGTTTTAAAGCTTTTCTTTGACAGGTAGGTAGCCCTGAAGGAAGAGTCGCTTCCTTTTCTATAAAAAAGAGAGGTCTCGAGTCTGAAATAATAATTTCAAATGGGCCATGCGAGGAAATTCCATAGAAAAAGATATAATGCTTTGAATTAATATCTTCCGATCTGGATGTTAAAATAAACCCTTTATTTAAGCGCATGGGCCTCCTTTTTTAGAAAAATTTTTATACCATCGGCATCCTATATTCACATGACACGGAAAATAATCATGACACAAAAAACTCTTTATCCTCCTATTGAAGCTTATAACAAAGGGCATCTTCAAGTTAGTGACCTCCATAGCGTTTATTTTGACGAGTCCGGTAACCCGGATGGTGAACCTGTTATTTTTGTGCATGGTGGTCCAGGGGGTGGATCCTCCCCTCTTTACCGACAATTCTTTAATCCCAAAAAATGGAGAATTATTGTTTTCTGCCAGCGGGGTTGTGGAAACAGTAAACCATTTTCAGAGCTAAGAGAAAACACGACTTGGGATCTTGTATCGGATATGGAAAAAATTAGAACCCATCTTAAAATTGATAAATGGGCAGTTTTTGGTGGAAGCTGGGGATCGACTCTAGGCCTTGCTTATGCTGAAACTCATCCCGATAAAGTCACGGCTTTGTTTCTTCGAGGAATCTTCATGCTTCGTCAAAAAGAGCTCCAATGGTTTTATCAAGAAGGAGCCTCTCGAATTTTTCCTGATGCTTGGGAAAAATATAAAGAAGTTATTCCAGAGAGTGAGAGAGGCGATTATATTAGCGCCTTTTACAAACGACTTACCAGTGAAGATGCCAATGTCCGAAAAGAAGCTGCTCAAGCTTGGACTATTTGGGAGGCCTCGACGAGCTTTCTTATTCAAAGACCTGATCACATCGAATCTTGTAGTGATGATGACTTTGCAGATGCTTTTGCAAGGATTGAGTGTCACTACTTTACGAATAAGGGCTTTTTTGAAACCGATCAATGGCTTCTCGAAAATGTAGACAAACTTAAAGGTATTCCCTGTGTAATCGTTCAAGGAAGATATGATGTTGTATGCCCTATGGAATCCGCTTGGGAACTCCACAAGGCCTATAAAGGAAGTATTTTAGAAATTGTTGAAAATGCCGGTCACTCAGTGAAAGAAGAAGGTATTACTTCAAAACTTATTGAGTACACCGACGCTTGGATCGATAAGCTTACAAAGTAAACGTAAAATCATCCACAAGGATCCCAGGAACCTTCATCCCCCCCACTGATCTTTGACCGTAGGTTGAGATGTGAGGAAACGCCTCTGTGTTTTCGGTAAGATCAATGAGCTTTTCTCCAAAAAAGTTATAAAAAGACTCATCAAATCTAAGATCCTTAATTGGAGCAACTATTTTTCCATCCTCTACCCAAAAACAAGCATATCTTGTCATACCTGTAAGTCTTCCGCTTAAAGTATCACTCCAGTTAAGATAGTGGATATTTGAGATATAAAGTCCTGTTCCTAGTTCTTTAAGAACATCTTCTGTTTTTAAATTTCCACCTGTAACGTAAGGGCTTCGCGGTGATTCATGAGTATCCGCACCGTTACTCGTTTCTCCAAATTCTTTTTCAGAACGAGAGCTTACAAGGACATTTTGGAGCTTACCATTGGATATAAGCTCCAATTGGTCTGCTGCAATCTCACCTCTAGAATTAAACTTAGGCCCTAGTCCTAATGTGAAATCTTCTATGAGATTAAATTTTGGCGAAAGCTCTTTTTCTTTATTATAGAGTTTACAAAAAGAGGATCTATTGTGTTTGACTGCTCGCAAACTGATTCCATACCAACCAAACATGCCGACAAAGTCACTTACGGCTGCTGGAGCAAAATAAGTTCTATATTTGCCTCTTGGAATCTCTTTTTTCTCTACAGACATTTTTGAGAGGAATTCTTTACATCGGCTGACTTCTTCAACGAAAGATTCTTGATTCCACTCATTCCCTCCAAAAAAACCTTTTACGGCATTTTGTTTAGGATCAAAGAGGCTGAAGTCTACGGAAAAGGTCTCGCCATAATAGAACTGGTTTAGTCCTAAAGAGTTCATCGAGGCCCGATAAACCGAACCACTCGCTAAAATACCGGCCACATCAAGCCCTTCTAACGGTTTAAGAACTAGATCAAAAAGATTTTCAATATTTTCAAGCTTGCCTTCGTTGATATCAACACAGTTTTCACCTTTTTCAAAGTGCACTTGATGAGGGTCTTTAGGAAGCTTATTCGTATTGGTTCTTAGGTCTTGAATTACTTTTTGTAGTTCTTCTCGATCCGTAACTTCATCAAAAGAAAGGCTTACATCATAATGAGAGGTTCTCTCGTTTGCCTGAAAAGTTAAACTTAGGTGACATTGATCCACATGAGTAACTTGTCTCACTTTAGAAGTATTAAATCTCATAAAAGCGGAGGACTCTCCAACAAAGACGAGTCCCATTTGTTCATCACTCTCCGTCCTTTCAATAATGAATTGACCAATATTTTCAAGATAATTTTTTATTTCATTTACTTTTGAGCTCATTAAGCTCCTCCAAAAACTTCGATGTTACTAAATAGACAAGCTGGTACCGCATGACCAACTTGAATGACCTGGTTAGGCTCTCCCTTACCGCAGTAAAAGGACCCACTGACTTCCATTGATTTTTTATTACCCACCATTTTTAAATTATTCCAAAATGGAATAGTTACTCCTCTATAACAAGGATTTTTAACGACTTTGGTGAGTTTCCCTTTTTCAATAAGTTGGGCGTATTCACAGCCAAACTGAAATTTATTTCGATAATCATCAATAGACCATGATTTATTAGTGTGCATAAAAATTCCTTTATCTACACTCTTGATCATATCTTCAACTGAGTTAATTCCTGGCTCTACATTGATATTCGCCATTCGATCAATAGGAGCTCGATTCCAAGAGCTACTTCTAAAATTAGAAACTCCTGGAAGTCCAAGTCGTTCCTGACTTTCTAAACCTCCTAGACCTCTTTGTAGAACTCCTTCCTTGATAATATATTCTCTCGTCGCCTCTGCCCCACCGTCATCAATCTTGTAGCTTGCGAGCTCATTAGAGACCGTTGGATCAAAAGTCACGTTTAAGATTTGAGGACCATATTGAAGTTTTCCAAAATCTTCAGGTTTAACAAAACTCCATCCGGCATAATTTCTCTCATCACCAAGGATTCTATCGTATTCAAGTGGATGCCCTATGGATTCGTGAACCTGAAGTACCATTTGGTCTGGATCAATGAGAAGATCCATTGCCTCTTCAGGGCAGTTAGGGGCATCTAGAAGTTCCAAGGCCTGTGTTGAAATTCTAGTGGCCTCCGTTTGAAAGAGCTCTTTATCCATAAATTCGAGCCCCATCTGGCCATTTCCAGACCATGTTCTTGTTTGAGACTCGCCATTTTTAGCTGCGGTAGCACTTAGTTGGTAAGAAACCATATTAGTTTGACTTCTAAAATCAGAACCATTGGTGCTTACGAATTCAACTTGGCTATCAACGAGCATGATATTTGCTAGGCTATTGTCTATTCCTTTTACCTTTTGGATTTGATCACTTGTGAGGCATAGAAAATCAACAATATCGGCATCAGATTTTGAATTAAAGGCGTCTACGACCGGTGATCTATATTCGCCTACGGCCTTTGGTCGGTGCTTGAGACTAAAATCAAATAACTTATAGGCACTCGCTTTTTCAGCAAGTTTTAGAGCATATTCAGCAGCTGCTTTAAGTCCTGCTGGAGTTAAGTCCGCTGTTGCACAGTAGGCAAACTGCCCACCCTTTAAGACTTCGACCATCACACCTTTATCGAGAACGCTTCCTGAGTAGTCTGGATAGCCGTTTCTAACGGTAAATGTTTTCTTTTTTTTGGTAACTTGTCTAAAGCCAATCCAATCTGCATTTAGATTTAGGGACTTTAGGACTTTAAGTAAATTTTGCGCCATTTGCACTCCTCGAAACGATATGCTGAGACTATAAGTTGTCCTTTATTTATTAGCAAGTTAGACAAAGTAATGCATCGCGTATAAACCAAAATTATTAGCCTCTCTGGTGCCCTCATGATATGAGGCTACCTGCAACATTAAATTCAAGAACGCAAAGGATCAGGATGAAATTACTTATTTTACTTCTCTGCTTAATCTCTGCATCAGTTTCCCATGGTTTCTCTAGATGGGATCGTAATAATAACCCAGGGCTTTTTTACGAAGAGCTTGAAAGAAAATATGACCAACTTCCTAAAAGAGGCCAACTCAAAAGCACTCCTTGGAGTGGTGATTACTGGCCCACCTATAAGGGCGGACTCACCTATCGTTACGGCTATCCATCACGAGCAGACAACGTAAAGTACGGGTATGAACTCAATAGAAATTTTAACTCTTTCAGTGAGAGGGAACTTTCCTATCTCTCTCCTGCTGAAAAATACGATATCTATCTCGGAAGAACTGATTACCCCGTAACCACTTACGAAAGAAATAGAACTCAAATTCTAAAAACGGTTGAAGGTTCAGAAATGTATCAACCAGGATACACAATCCCAACTTGGGAAGGTCTATGCCACTCTTGGGCACCAGCAACTTATCAATACATTGAACCTGATCCCGTTGTGATGACAAATAAGGACGGAATCAAAATTCCTTTCTATACTTCTGACATCAAAGCTCTTCTTACTCTAAAAGGTCACGTATTACCTGCAACAAATCAGAGATTTCTTGGCTCAAGATGCTACCTTGACTTTAAAGAGCTTGAGAAAAAACTAAAGGCCGGAGAAATTACAAGAGAACAATTTCTTGAGCAGATTAACTCAAAAAGTTGCGAAGATGTGAACGCCGGGGCATTCCATGTGATCCTCACTAATAGAATTGCTTTAAAAGATAGATCTTTCATTATTGATATCACCAGAGATGCTGAAGTTTGGAACCAACCGATTGAAGCTTATTATGTAAAAGAATTAAGTAGAAGATCAGGGGCAAGTGATGAAGCTGCGCCAGGAACCGTATCAGAAGTGGTAGTTCAAGTGTGGGTTCGATATGTCGCCGAAGTAGGACAACACTACCAAAGAACTGTTTCCACTCGAGATTCTCTAAAGGTTGTGCAATACAAATACCAACTTGAACTTAATCAAGATGATGAAATCATCGGTGGACGATGGTTGAGCTTTGAAAGACCAGACTTTATCTGGGATGAAGATGTTCCTAATTTTAAAGGATTCTTTGCTCCATTAGAGGACATTTATAACAAGTCTATTGCCTATGCCAAACCATCTCTTTGGGAAGACAAAATAGATAAAATTAAAAAGCTTGGTCACTCTAGAATTCATGCCAGAGAGTTTATTAGAAAAGCAAAAGTTGAAGTAACAAAATCTAAAATGATGAAGGCCTCAAAAAAGGAAATCATCAAAAGACAGTTTGTTATTGAAGCTGCAAAAAAGGCACTTGAAACAAGGATTCGAAAGGCCAAAAGACAAAAGTTTCTTAAAAGAAAGCTTAGAAGAAGTACAATGGGAGACGTCTATGCAAAGGTCTTTTTAAAAGAACTGAAAAAAGACGCTCACTCAACCAAAGTAAAAAATAAATGGAAAAAGCTTGGTAAAAAAGCCTCTAACTTTGGTGGTGCTGCAACAGAGATTTCCAACAGACCTGCTGAAATTAGACAACTGACAAGACAGTTCGTTGAAGCCGCTAAAGCATCAGACCTTCATAAGATGAGTGTCCTAGTCAAAAAAGGTGCTGATCCAACTGGTAAAAAGATCGGATTAACTCCTGATGAGATTCTTGCTATGGTTTTCCAAAACCAAAATGCAGAGGTCATTGCAACCTTCCTTAAGCTTGGTGCAAACCCAACTCCTTACCTTCACCAAACGATTGATTTTGGAAATAATCAAATTTTTACAACCCTACTCTCTTTCGGTCCCGCTTTTGATAAGACCAATGATCTTGGAGAAACGCCACTTCTTCATATCGCTAGAGTTGGAAATATTGACCTCCTAAGATCTCTTCTAACAATGAAGCTAGAAAGCAGTGATCTCAATAAAGTCGATCTGCAATCAAGGTCGGCAATCCATCTTACCATTGTAGGCTCTGGCTCTAGACCTGATGACACAAGAGTAGATATGGTTGAACTTCTCATAAATATCGGTGTTGATGTAAACCTTGAAGACAAAAACGGTGAGACTGCCCTTAGATATGTAACCTTTGGTCAAAGATTCTCTCACTATAAAATGAGACGACTTCTCAAAGCTGCTGGAGGAAAACGATAGTGACTGAATTTAGCTCTCTAAAAGATTGGTCTAAAGGACTGAAGCGCCCTGTGATTATTGCAGGGCCTTGCTCTGCTGAAAGCAGAGAGCAAGTCCTTAGTACCGCAAGAGAGCTCAAAAGCATCGACCAAGTTCAAATCTTCCGAGCGGGAGTATGGAAACCGCGTACTCGACCAAACTCTTTTGAAGGAGTGGGAGAAAAAGCACTTCCTTGGCTTCAAGAAGTCCAAAAAGAAACAGGACTTCTTGTCGGTACAGAGGTCGCCAATGCTCAACATGTAGAGCTTTGCTTAAAAGCAGAGCTTGACGTCCTATGGATTGGGGCTCGAACAACCACCAACCCTTTTGCGGTTCAAGAAATAGCAGATTCCTTAAAGGGAGTTGATATTCCTGTTCTGATTAAAAATCCAATCAATGCAGATATTTCTCTTTGGATTGGGGCGATTGAGAGAATTTCTAAAGCTGGGATTAAAAAAATTATGGGAATTCATAGAGGATTTTCTTCCTCTATTGATTCAAAATATAGAAACCGACCGCTTTGGAAAATTCCTATAGAACTTAAACACCACTACCCTAATCTTCCCATCATTTGTGATCCAAGCCATATTTGTGGACAAAGAGATACCATTCTCGATGTTTGTCAAAAGGCCTTGGATATACACATGGATGGCCTTATGATTGAGACTCATATCCACCCTGACAAGGCCCTTTCCGACTCCAAACAACAAGTTACGCCAGGAAGACTTTTTGAAATTCTTAAAGAGCTCAATTATAAGAATGAGTCTAGTCCTGATGTAGAATTTGAAAGAACTCTTGAAGTCCTTCGAGACCGTATTGATGTGATTGATACTGATATTATTGAGGCCTTGGCCCAAAGAATGGAGGTTGTCGATCAAATTGCAAAATTAAAATTGGAAAAAAACGTTACGGCATTTCAACAAAAAAGAATGGATGAGATTCTCAATCAACGCACTCAGCTTGGAATGAATTATGGCCTTAAAAAAGACTATATGGAGGAAATTTTTGGTGCAATCCATGCGGAGTCTGTAAAAAAACAAACTGAATTCTTTAAGAGCCAAAAGTCTTAATGACTCTCGTCCTAATGAAAACCATTTCAATTAGAAAGAAGACAAAGGCCGATATATAAAAGCCAACGGTTTTAAAAAACAACCAAGTTGAAGTCGTTGCCATAAAACTCACTCCCCCCATAAAGGCGCCGTAACCAACCATAAAATAAGCCAGATGCTTTTCCATCAGGGGAAGTACAAACGCTTGAATAGGACCTTGATTCATACCCATCTCTTGAGCAAATTCAAACACCAGCCCTTTACCCTTATAAGAAAAATAAGTCATCGCTCCACCCATCGTAAGACCGGTCAGACAGGGTTGAAGCTTAAACCATATTCCATCATCACCTATAAACGAAAGGCTTCCAAGAAATACGATTAAAACAAAATTAAAGACAGATATTTTATGAACTTTTTTAATAATCAATTTCTCTAAAATGATTTCAATAACAGCAAGTCCTACACCACCGAGTGCGGCAATTCGAATAGAGTAATTCTCTTCTAGAAACCAATAGGCCATTGCGGGAATAAAGGATAAAAAGAAAAACATCTTAGACTGATCTTTCATTGAATGATAATAGCGTTATGCAGATTTTTTGAAAAGCTCTGTTTTACGAGAAAGAAAATCTTGATATGCTTCTTGAATCTTAATGGGTTCAATAATTTCAAGTGTTTGAGAATTCTCATGATACCAATTGAAAAACTCATCCGTAATTTCAACAGTCGCTGCGTATATTTTCTGCCCTTGAAAGTTTGTGATTAAACAGGGATTTCCCATAAGATGAAAAGGAGGGTTGAGCTCTACCTCTTCCCCTGGGATAACTCTTAAGATAAGTCTCACCTCTTTTCCATTCATCTTTCGAATTTGTGATATAAAATCATTAATTTCAAGATTCGTAAAATTGGATTTATACTTTTTATCTTTTAAAGTTTGAAAACTTTTTAGATCTCTCAGGGAGAAATATGTTAGACATTTATCATGTATATCTTCCCCTACAAGAGAAAGATTATCTTCAATAAAAAGAACTCTTTTGGGATATAGATCAATACTTTGTCCGTTTCTAAAGTTGGCTGTTAAGCTTAGCCCATCAAAGATGCAAGCCTCTAAACTCTCTACAAAACTTTCTCCCAACATATTTCGAAGTTCAGGAAAATCGGAGCCTGGTTTTTTATGATCCGGGAAATTAAAAAAGTTATAACCAGGGAATTTTAGTTTAATTTCTTCAATTTTATTGGTCACAAACTTCTTAAAGTATTGTTCTGCCTCAGGTTCTGAGTTAATAAAATGATATTGTAAGGAGAGCCAGTCAGAGAAAGAAAGAATAAATTGTAATTTTTCCTTTTGACAAGGAATTTGAATTATATGAGACGTTCCGTTTCTTTTAATTCGAATATCAAAATCAAAGCTTTGGATAAACTCAAAAATCTGATCAAGCTCTTTATGGGAGAGAGGAACCTCCTTAAAAACTCGCTCGAGATTCTCTTGATTATCAGATCGAGCAATCAAAGCGATGATTTCCCAAAAGTTATTATTAAATAGAAGTGACTTAGTAAGCATGTATATTCAAGTCCTTATATTTCCTACTGTTTTGATCGGGTTTTAATTTTCTGGCCTTAGTCATTTCTGCCCAAGTTATGTAATAATAGGTGTATATGATTTCAAAAAAATTATTAAATAAACCCCTTTTAATTGTTGGCATTCTCTTTGCTTATATTTTTATTTATCAGCTTTATGAGAAGGGTTATTTCTCAAAAAGGGCCGAGCTTCTAAAAGCCACTAGTTGTACGGCCTTAAATATTAAGCTAAGTCGAAATATACCCAAAGACTGGAGCTCAGGGTGTGATAGTAACAATCTGACTGTTATGGCCAAATCAAAATTATTTACTAAAAAACTTAAAGATCCTGCTTCCTATCAAAAGTTTATTTATGGAGAACTCGCAAATAATCTTATGGTTGTTGCTCAAAATTCTCCAGGAGATAACCTAGAGAGAACCTTTCTAATTAAACTTGTTTTGGATGCCCCTCAAGGACCCGTTTCCGCTATCACAGAGGGAAAGGATCTCGTAAAACTTCAAACTCTCACGGATAAGGAGCTTATCCTTGCTCATATTAAAAGAACTGTTCAAGTGATTGAAAAAAATAAATCAGAGGAAAAGACTAAATAGATCAAAGTCAGACTCAAAGGTCTCCCTACAATCATCCATTTCAAAATCATACTTCCTAGCATGAAGCATAAGTCGCCCCCCTTTTTTTCCATAAAGGGGATCACCTACGATAGGATGCCCCAAGTTCGCGAGTTGAACACGGATTTGGTGACGAAGTCCAGAGTGAAGGGCCACTCGAACAAAACTGATATCTCTTTTTTCGTTATAATCAGTCTCTAAAATTTCAAGAGATGCTGGGGCCCCTTGAGAATGATTAACTACGGCCATTTTATGTCCGTTTTTTCCGACAGGAATAAGATAATCTTCTAAAACTCCAAGTTTTTGTAAATTCCCTTCCACAACTACTTGATAAATCTTTTGTTTAAAAAAATCTTTAAACTTTTTCCTTATCTCTGTAAAAAGAGAATCACTTTTACAATAGACTAGTACTCCCGATGTTTCATAATCAAGTCTATAAAGAAGTCCCTTCTCAGCAAAGTCCTTCCCAATATTTAAAATTTCTTTATTTTCATATCTTTCTCTTATAAAGCTTAGACAATTGATTTGATCACTATAGAGCAAGGGATGACAATGAACTTGTGGAGGTTTTTCTAAAACAAGAAAAAACTCATCTTCTTTTATAATTTTAATATCTGGACCATGGTAGCGAGGATTAATCATCCCTAGATTAATAAGATCTTCAGGTATCTCTACCTGATCTTTTTCAAGGATTTTTTTCTTCAAAAACTTTTTAGAGATTTTTCCCTTTTTTAATTTACTTCGGCTAATTCCTATCGTTTGGATTAACGCTTCTTCAAGAGAAGTGTAAGAATGGAGAAAACAAAGCGAAATCATGGCTGAGAAGGAACTGCACGACCTTCAGTTCTTAGATCAGTTTTTCTTAAGATGAATTCAACTCTTCGGCTCATCTCTTGAATTTCGAACTCAGATTTACCCGGAATTCTTTCCGGACGAGAGTCTCCATAAAAAACGGCCGATACTCTAGAAGCCTGGACACCACGACGAACAACTGCTTTGGTAACAGCAGCTGACCTTAGTGAAGACAAGATATAAGCATCTCTTGAACCATCAGAGGAGACTTCCCCTTTACTAGCATGACCTTCAACAAAGAGAGTCCAGTTTTTATTTGCAAGAAGTTTCACAAGCTTTTCAAAGACTTCAACAGAAATCTCTTCAATGCGAACGGATCCCTCTTTAAAATAGATCTTATCATTAATTCGGACTTTTATACCTTCTGCCATCTCATAAATGGTTACATTATTCTGTAGATCATATTCTTGAAGATCACTTTTCATTTGATCAAGGTCTTCTGCACTCTCTCTATTGATCTCGTGCTTATCAAACATTCCTTCCATAGTGAGGAACTCAATAGGAAAAGGTTTTAGAATTTCAGAACTTTCCATCATCACCGGCTGATTATCTGGTGATTTACCAGGTTGAAGAACTTCCCCTTGCTTGAGAACATTTCCACCAAAAGCATTTCGAATGGACCCCAAAGCAGCTTCATATTTTGCGGACTCTGTTTTAGCAAAAGAAAGTAGAAGAACGAAGAATGTTAAAAGCAGAGTAATGAGATCCGAAAATGTCGCCATCCATCCGGGTAACCCAGGAGGTGGACATTCAGGACATTTGGGGCACTCTGTTTCTTCAGACATTTAATTATTCTCCTCCATCCCCTTCATCAGCAGATCTCTGCGATGGTGCTAGGAATGAATTGAGCTTTTCCCTGATAAGTCTTGGGTTTTCTCCGGCAACGATACCAAGAACTCCTGCAATGATAATATTCATTTTGGTAGACTCTTGATTGGATCGAAATTTTAGCTTTACAGAAAAAGGACCACAAAAGACGTTAGCAATAATTGCACCATAGAATGTAGTAAGAAGAGCAACGGCCATGGCAGGACCAATAGCAGCTTGATCCGATAAGTTACCAAGCATGATAACAAGACCGATGAGAGTCCCGATCATACCCATAGCAGGACCATCGTCTTTCATATTAGCAAGGATATCATTTCCAACTTTATGCCTCTCAATCATGGCATCAATTTCAAGCTGTAATACAGAACTAATCACTTCTGGTGGTCGGTTATCCGCAGCAAGAGTACAAGCTTTTTTCAAAAACGGATCATCAATAGGCACTTTCTCAAGAGCGAATACTGATTCTCTTCTGGCCGTTTCTGCTAAGGTACAAATTTCATCAATAGTGACTTTAGGATTCTCAGTCGTCCCAAAAAAGACTTTCATCATAAATTTGCTTAGACCAAGTACTGATTCAAGCGGCCATTTAACAAGGGTAACCCCACAAAGACCAAAAATAACAACAATAACGGAGGGAATATCGATAAAGGCACCAAGATCACCGGCACTTAAGATAGAACCGAGGATTGCACCAACCGCGACAACTAATCCAATGACCGATCCAATATCCATAGAAAACTTCCTTTTAGTTTCAGCTATGGAATCGGATTAACCACGGAGGTTATTAAAATTTTAATCTTCTCAAAAAAATGCTACGAACATTTTTCCTACTTAACAGTAAAGATCAACTTTACTGAACTTCCTTAAACGTCTCATCCAGATACTTCATCATAGACTCTCTAAGCTGCTCTAGCGTGAGGTTATCACCTTCTAGACAAAGTTCATCTTGAATTAAAGCTTCAGAAAAACCCGACATATTCGCAAGGTCTTTGAGACTGACATTTTGAGATTTACAGACCCCATCCTTGGAAACCATAAAACACTCCTTCACTTGCATCTCATATACAGTTACGGCATAGTGCACTCATCATATCGAGCAAAATGAAGCGATGTCAATTTCAAGAGGTGCGAAAAAAAGAAAGTAAGTTTTTATTAGAATATTGATTAATAAAATAGTCGGGTAAAACTTTGAACCTTACCAAGCATCTCTTTATATTCCTCTTCAACTTTACTCAATAAGGTTATCCCGCCTCCACCAGAATAGGAAAGAACTCTGGAGTCTAGATCAATAGTCGCTGATCGAATATTAATGGAACCAGCAACAGCATCTTTATAAAGAAGTATCGTACTTCCACAATAAAAGCCTCGAGATCTTTTTTCTAAATCCTTTAAAATCTCCAATACCCTTTTCTTTGGGGCCCCTGTAATACTTCCTCCGGGAAAGAGAGCTCTAATAAGAGAGTAAAGATTAGCCTTTTTATTGAGAGTTGTTTCCACTAAAGAATATTGATGAACAAGCCCTGGAACAGTAAGCCGACTTTTTTTCTTCATCACTCTCGATTTGGGATCCTGTATTTTAGAAAGGTCATTTCTCATAAGATCAGTAATCATAAAAAGTTCAGCTTGATCCTTTAAAGAGTTTTTAAGTTGATTCCAGGCCTTATTTACAGAATCCGTAATGGCGACCGTTCCCTTAATGGGTCTTGTTTGAACAATGAGCTCCTTTTCCTTTTTATGAACTTCAAATAAGGACTCAGGAGAATTACTAACATAGAACTTATCAAGCGTAGGAAGGTAGCTAGCATGAGCATACTGCCCACGCATACTGGAATTTTTCCAAAGAGTAGATAGCAGATCAAAAGGATGCAGAGTATTCACTTTAAATTTAAATTCTTCCGTAAGGTTAAATTGATAGCAATTTCCTTTTAATAACTCTTCTTGGCCTAATTTAAACTTTTTTTCATAATCTTCATAAAGAGGAGAGCTTAGAGGTTCTAGCTGACAATGCTTTCCCTCTAAGCTTTTTAATTGTCGGCAACTGTTATAGAGGATATCGATGGCCAAAAGAACATCTTCATTTATCTCTGTCAGATATAAGACCTCATGAAGTTCATAAAAGAGATGGATCACCCGAGGTCTTGTAAAAGATTGAGCGATTATAATATCTTCACAAGAATTTAAAAATTGATGAATAGAATACTCTTCTTTCTTTCCGGTCAAAAGATCGATTCGATAGCTATAAAAATAGGCATACCCCCATTCCATTTCTTCCATTAAAGCAAATGGTCTCGAGGAATTTTGAGTAAGAAAAACAGAAAAGCTCTTCCTCATAGGATCATATGATGTCTGGTTTATATGTGAGATTTTCAAAGGAAGTATACTTCCCTACCCATGAAACTTTAGCAGTCCCAATTTCTCCACCCCGGTTTTTTCCGACGATAATTTCTGCAATTCCTTTATCTTTGGTATCCGGATTATAGACTTCGTCTCGGTAGATCATCATAACAATATCGGCATCTTGCTCAATCGCACCGGATTCCCTAAGATCCGAAACGTTTGGTCTCTTATTTCCAGGTCTTGTTTCAACTCCCCGGTTAAGCTGCGAAAGACAAAGAACAGGACAACCAAGCTCTTTTGCCATCTGCTTTAACCCTCTCGAGATCTCAGAGATTTGCTGTTCACGTGAAGGGTTATTAGAATTGGGTTTCATTAGCTGGAGGTAATCAATAACGATAAGACCAAGCCCCTCATCCGTTTTAATTTTACGACACTGAGACTGAATTTCATTTAAAGAAGCTCCCGTATCATTAATATAAACAGGAAGATGAGAAAGATCTTGAACTGCCATGGAAATATTTCTCAGGTCAGTATCAAGAAAGTCCTTGGTTCTTAATTTTCGAGAATCCACCTTTGCCTTACCAGACAGAAGCCTCATACTAAGTTCTTGAGAAAGCATCTCCAGAGAGAAGAAAGCTACAGGAAGTCTCGATTGTTCAACAGCATTGATAACAATATTCATGGCAAGAGAGGTTTTACCCATGGCAGGTCGAGCGGCAAGAATGATCAATTGCCCTGGTTGCATCCCCAGAAGCATTTTATCGAGCTCTTTAAACCCTGTTGGTAGTCCGGAGATTTCTCCTGCTGTCCGTGAAGTATCTTCTAGGTCGATAAGGTTTTGTTTAAGTGCCGCATTTAATTTAATCATGCTAGCATTTTTGGCCTGATTGGTGAGTTTAAAGAAACTCGCCTCCACTTCTTGATAGAACTCTTGAGGATCTCCATCAAAAGTTTTTCCCTTCTCCACTACGACTTGAGCAGTTTTGACAATATTACGAAGAGAGCTTTTATCTTTAACAATCTTTGCATAATAATAGGCATTTGCAGAAGAGGCGTGGTCTTCAACAATTTCTAAAATAGCTTTTTCGCCTCCAATCGCTTCTAGCTTACCTTTATCATTAAGCTTTGAACTCAGAGTTACATAGTCGATGGGTTGACGAGTATTAAAGAGGTCATTGATGGCCTCAAAAATAATTCCATATTGAGGGTGAAAAAAATCCTCTTTCTTTAAATTAAGATCTGATATTTCATCAAAAACGGAGCCATCAACAATGAGGCAGCCTAAAAGAGATTTTTCAGAGAGGATATCACGAGGCATTTCATTAATTTCTTTCATAAAAGAAAGTTAGCCTCAAATGATTAAATTTCCAAGGGATGAGGTGCTAAAAAGAAGGGGCGCAAAAAGCGCCCCTTGCATTATTAAGATCTTAGAATCTCGTCAGCTTTTTTCTTGAGCATTTGCTCTTCAGTTAGGTTTTCTTCAGAAACCTCTTCTGTTTTGTTTTCGGCAGCAAGTTTAGCTTGTTCTTCTTTAAGTTTTTTAGCTTCTTCTTCTTTGGCCTTAAGTTCTTTAGCTTGCTCGGGATCCATTGCAACGCTTACATTAAAAGTAGCATTTACATCATGGAAAAGCTTTACATCAACTTCATAGTTACCAATTGATTTAATTGGCACTTTAAGTGTCATAAGCTTTCTTTCAACTTCAAGACCTTTCTCAGCAAGGACGCTAGAAAGCTCAACAGTTGTTACCGAACCAAAAAGCTTTCCATTTGGGCCAGCTTTTTTAATAAGCTCAAGATTCATTCCATCGAGCTTACCCTTGAGATCAAGTGCGGCTTTTTTTGCATCTTCAACCTTTTTAGCAAGAACTCTTTGTTGGTTCTCAAGTGTTCTCTTATGAGCTTTATCTGCTACAACAGCAACATTTTGAGGAATGAGGTAGTTTCGAGCATACCCTTGAGAGACATTTACGATCTCTCCTACGTTACCAAGTGATGGTACTCTTTCAGTTAGAATAACCTTCATACGTTATCTCCTTTATCATCATTTTCTTTTTTCTTAAAAAATTTTCTAAAATTGATCCAAAGATCAAATACTCCTACAAACACCAACACTCGCCAAGCGATCATAAGTCCCATGGCCACCATCAAAGTTCGGAAAAAACCAAACACTTTGAGGTGCGTGAGGAAATCGAGGAAAATACCAAATCCCTGAAAAAAATAAAACACACCCATCATGTAAAGAAGATTACTTCCAACCACGACTCCCATGTCTCCGAGGAGGTACTCTCCTGCTAACATCAGAACGAGGCCTACAATTAAAGGCCAGACAAAAAATTCTGGAACTTTAAAATGAGTAAGTCCTTTTAATGAATGTGGATAATTTACTTTCACTCTCCAGATTGGCCAATTTCTTAAAACTAAGAAAAAACCCGCCCATAGAGAAATGAAAACACTAATAAAAACAGTCGCCGGAAGCCAAGATAAAATATTTTTGACAAGTTCACTGGGGTCACGAACGATATCTTGAAGATAACGAACTTCTTCCCCTTGTCCTGCTTTAAGAAGCTCTGCGTTTTTACCTGTCTTTAATGCCTCCACCATCTGATTCACCTGATCGGCAACCATTTGCTTAATGGAAAAATCACCTAAAACCTTAGCACCTAGCCAAGTCACGAGAATAATTCCAACCACAAGAAATCCCGAAGTGATTAACCCTTTAACAGGAGCAACCTTACGAGAAATAGTCTCAGAGATGAGAAACGAATAAAGAACTGTCATTAATGCGCTGACCGCTCCCAGAGAAAATGTCTGAGGCGAAACTTTTCCTAGTCCGAACAAGATAGCAGCAATGGCGGCTCCTAATACTAACCCTCGGCTTTTTCCAAAAAGAAGGAAGCCGATCGTTAGAGGCACCGGTGCCAAAATCGTAAACGGAGGAAAAGAGCATAAAGCAAGAGTCATGACTCCCAAGAAAATAAGCTTAGGAAGAGGTTGAGAATCTGCAAAAGATTCAAAATCGACCTCGGGTCCCGTCTTCTTGTCTTGGTTATCTTTACTTGGATCCATTAACCTTAATATCCTTATTATCTTTCAGTAGCTATTCTATTTGTGAAGATACTTGAAAGACCAATGTTTCTTGATCTCTTAATTGCAGCTTCAGCAAACCTTTGGTGCTTTCTTGAAATGGAAGTAACTCTAGCTGGAGAGATTTTTCCAAATTCATTAAGTAACCACTGATAAGTTTTTGGGTCTTTCCAATCTGCAGTAATACTTTTTGCTTTAAACCAACAAGCTTTACCTTTAGAAAATCTTTTTCTGTCTTTTTCAAGGTTGCTATCACCTTCAGACTCAAGAACATCAGTTACACTTCCCTTGTACTTTTTGCTATACGGAGTTTTGTAACCTTTAGAAATCTTTTCAAGATCTGCATCTTCTCCAAGCTTAACGATAAGATATTTGATAATCCCTTCGTTAATTTTAATTCTTCGGTTAAGTTCTGTGTTTGCAAGATTGTCAGCTTTGTAGATGAAGTATAGGTATCTTCCTCTTTCAACACCATTTGATGTTGGCTGAGCGAATCTTAGTGAACCCCAATCATCTTCGATGATGACTTCTCCACCGTGATCTTTTGCCACATCGTGAACAAGATTCGAGAGATTTTTGAGTTCAGTTTCATTAAGGTCGTCTTTCGCAGCTATGGCGATTTCGTAAATCATAGACACTCCTGGTTTGGTAGCTAACTTCGTTATTGAAATTAGCGAGCGTTAGTAAATGTAGGGGGCAAGCTATCACCTAAACTACAAGATTTAAAGCATTTAATGCATCGTAACTAAAATTATATTCAAGGCCTGGGCCCCTTTGCCGAAAGGAGTATGTGAGATATTTAACCCTTCTTATTTTAATTGTAATTTCAGATACTTATGGTCAGTCCATGAATAAGGTTTTAGATCATGTATCTGATGTTCTGGTCCAAAAACAGGGACCCGTTCTATTTCTCACAGATTTGGGTACTCTATATGGACTCGACTCTATGGGTAAATGGCGGCTGAGAGAGGAAAAAATCCAAAATTTAGCCCCTGGTGCCGCTGTGGAGGAGGATGGATCCATTTATAGTGTGGAGGACTTTTCACTCAGTCGATTGCCGTCTCAGGCCTACCTTGCTTCAATCGGAATGGATGGAATAGAGTTTAAAGTTAAAAAAAATGGACATGCCTATTTTGGAGATGAAGCATTAGAGACTAATTTTAAACAGGTACTTGCTTACCATAAAGATTTAGCAGCTGGATTAAGCAGTTTTGGGGAATACTATCTTAAAACTGAAGAAGGGTTTCAAAAATTTCCTCAGCCAGTTGAGTTTACTCATATCGCTCTGGCCTCAGATGGAACTATGGCCGCAGTTGGATTCGATCAGTTTATTTATATTAAATTGGGAGGCGCCCATCACAAAGGTTCCTGGCAAAAGACCCCTCAAAAGGCAAAGAAGGTTTATCTAGCAAGTCTTCATCAAACTTATATACTCAATCATCAAAAAGAACTATTTGTTTCCGAAGATTTTATGCTGGTTGATTATAATTTTAATGAATTTCAAATTAAAAATGTACTTACGGGTCTATGCTTAGAAAGCACCAGTGATCGAAAGGTTCAAGTCCAAAAATGTTCCGATAATCAAAAACAATTTTGGAGAAGAAATGACTTAAACGAGGGCTATGTACTTGAAAATAGCTTTGAAAAAAAATGTCTTTTTCCTTTTGGTGAAAGTCTAGGTTCTCCAGTTGGTTTGTGGAGCTGTAATGACCAAGCTGTCATTACTCATAAAAGTGGGGCCGGAATTCTTGATTTTCCTAAGGGTTGCATTGATATTCAGAACTCCAAAAAAGAGGGTCAAGATCTTATGCTTTGGAAAAATTGCCCTGAAGGTGAATTTCAAAAGTGGAGCTTTGTTAACTTTCGTTACGAGAAACCCTAGTTATTATCTTCATCTGCAAAGATTTCATACTGCTCAATGTGATAGTTATTTTCAGAACGAATCAAAAGAGTCGTTTGATATTTCTCTTCTAAGCTATCAATAATATCAAGTTCTTCTCCACAAAGTCTTGCTGTTACTTCAGGATGAGCATAGATAAAAATCTTTTTGGCACCTGTGCTTTTCTTAAGAACTTTAATGAGCTCTCGGACAAGTTCATAAGTTACGGTGATAGAGGATTTTACCCTTCCTGTTCCTTCACAATAAGGGCATGGCTCGCAGAGAATACGAGTGAGAGTGTCTCGGGTTCTTTTTCGAGTCATCTCTACGAGGCCTAGGCCTGAGATGGGGAGAACATTTGTTTTTGCTCGGTCCTTTTTAAGGGCATCTAGGAGGGCCTGATAGACCATATCTCTTGATTCTGTTTTTTGCATATCGATGAAATCAATAATGATGATCCCACCACAATTTCTTAGACGAAGTTGATAGGCAATTTCTTTAACTGCCTCTAGGTTAGTTCGAAGAATAGTATCTTCAAGATTTTTTCGTCCAACAAACTTTCCTGTATTTACATCTATAGAAACAAGGGCCTCGGTTTGATCAATATTCAGAGATCCACCTGAACGAAGAAAGATTTTATCACTAATCCCTCTTTCGATCTCATAATCAACTCCGTATTGTTCAAAGATAGGTAATTCACCATCATAGTACCGTGCTTTCCCCTTCATTCGAGGAAGATATTTGGTAACAAACTTTTCAACTTCTTTTAAATTTTTTCTAGAGTCGACAACGATTCCCTCAATATTTTCGTCGGTAATATCTCGAAGAACTCTTTGAACAAAAGTCATATCTTTATAAATCGTTGAAGGTGCTTTGGCCTTCTTGCTTCTTTTATGAATATCTTTCCAAATCTTATTGAGCATTTGGTAGTCATTTTTAAGGATCATTTTCGACTGACCCTCTGCTACGGTTCGAGCAATGATCCCCTGCCCTTCATTTCGAATATTATCTAGAATTTCTTTGAGGCGTTCTCTTTCTTCTTCATTCCCAATTCTTCTTGAAACACCAGTATGTTCAATGAATGGCATAAAGACAACGTATCGACCCGCGAGAGTAATATGTCTGGTAATTCGAGGACCTTTAGAGGAGATTGGTTCTTTGGCCACTTGAACGATAATTTCCATGCCTTCCTTAAGGAAGTCTTCAATATTGGCTTCAGGTCGAAGTCTCATATCCATAGTTTCAGCAAGAGTACTCATTTCATCAGGGATGATTTCACCAATCTGTGCCGCTTTGTTAGCATCTTCCATAGTTTTTTTAGCAACCATCTCTCTCTGTTCCTCCAGAGAAGGAATATAGGCGTCATCGACATAAAGAAATGCTGCCTTTTCATAACCGATATCAACAAAAGCAGATTGCATACCGGGTAAAACTCTTAAAACTTTACCTTTGTATATATTGCCAACACTGGGGTGGCTGGAGTCCTCATCAACTCCTCGGTCCATAACGAAATCGAGGATCTCACTATTTTCGATCAGAGCGGCCCTACATTCATTAAGCGTCTGATTAATGATTAAATCTTTGGCCATATATATTCCCTCTTAGATAAACATTCCTGCAATTGCGCCCGTCATTAAACAAGCCAAAGTACCGCCTATAAGACATTTAACGCCAAGCTTAGCGAAGTCTTCTCTACGCTCTGGTGCTAGACCACCAATTCCACCTACTTGAATAGCAATTGAACCGAAATTAGCAAAGCCACACAGAGCATAAGTGGAGATTGCAATTGCGCGAGGTGAGAGAGTTTGCTGTTTCATATGAAGCTGTAAATCTTGGTACGCTACAAACTCATTTAGAACTAACTTTTTTCCAAGTAATTGTCCAACCGTTAGACTTTCAGACCAATCAATCCCCAAAAGCCATGCCACTGGAGAAAAAATAATCCCAAAAATCTGCTCTAAGGTAATGATCTGACTCATTCCAAATATCCCACAAAACCATGCCAAAATGCCGTTAAACATAGCAATAAAGGCAATAAACACTAAAAGCATGGCCCCTACGTTTAAGGCGAGCTTGAGGCCTTCTGCCGCTCCGCTTGTGGCCGCGTCTATCACATTGATGGATCTTTTTTCAATTTCGACTTTAATTGTTCCTTGAGTAAGGGACTCCCCTGTTTCTGGAACCATAAGCTTTGCGCAGACAAGCGCTGCCGGTGCGGACATAACGGAAGCTGCAAGGAGGTGACCTGCATCGATTCCCATTCCCACATAAGCTGCAAACACTCCTCCTGCGACCGTGGCCATACCACCGGTCATTAGAGCCATGATTTCAGAATGGGTCATTCGATTAAGATAAGGGCGTACAACAAGAGGAGCTTCGGTTTGCCCAGAAAAGATATTGGCAGCGGCAGCTAGAGATTCTGCTCCACTGGTTCCCATGAGACGTACCATAATATAGGCAAAGGTCTTAATCACTTTTTGCATGAATCCAATATGATAGAGAACAGACATGAGCGCACTCATAAAAATGATACTGGGAAGAACCATAGTAAAAATAATAAAACCCATTTCCTGAGCATTATTAAGTTTTCCAAAAACAAAATCACTGCCAACATGAGTATAGTCAAGAATACCTGTGAAGACATTATTGAGTACTTTAAAGATCATGAGTCCAAAGTCAGTTTTTAGGATGATGATACCAAAAAGAAGTTGGAGAGCGATCCCTGAGGTGATGGTTTTCCATTTGATATCTTTTCTTGATTCACTCATTAAAAAAGCAATAAAAATAAAACTAATTAGCCCTAAGCCGGAAATTACTTTTTCCATTATGATATTCCTTTATTTTTTAACATCTCCCAGAGTTTTGTTCCTACGGGTCCAAGAGGTCTAAGGTTATTTCGTACGAGAAAAATATTATTTTTGTTTTCCCCGACTCCAGGGGCCTTAACTTTATTGAACTCTCCGCTTTGAAGTTCTTTTTCTATCAAATGTTCAGGAAGACTTCCCCAACCAAGCCCTGACTTAATAATACTTTTTTTAATATTGATATCTGTCACTCGCCACTGCCTTCCACCTTTTAAAATTCCAAAGTCTCGACTTTCTCTTTCTCCAGTTGAGGAAACTACGATTTGGGGAATTTCTATTAAGTCCTTAGCTTTAACTGTTTTAAAGAACTTATTAGAAATTACAGGAATCATCATAACCTCCGAGAATGGAACAAAGTCATATTGTTCATCTAAAATTATTTGTCCCAATGGTAATAGTGAGAGATCTGTTTGACCTTTTTCCATTTTTTCAAAGGTTCCACTTAGGACATCGACGGTTAGACTTAAATTAGTCTTGGGATAATCACAAAAAAAATCTCTTAAATGTGGCAAAAGACGATCATGATCGATAATCACATCCACACCTACCTTAATTTCATTTTCTACTCCCATCGCAAGTTCTTGCCCAAGGGAATTTAGGGACTGCATGTGATAGAGAGCTAATTTAGCCTTTTCGTAGAACTTTTTCCCCATGGGTGTGAGTCTGGGTCGATATTCTTCTCGATTAAAAATTTGAAGTTGAAACTCTTCTTCGAGCTTTTTGATCGCTATCGAGATACTGGGCTGAGTTTTATGAAGCTTCTCGCTGGCAGCCTTAAAGCTTCCTGTTTTTATAATTGCGTCTAGAGTTAGTAGCTGATCAAAAGTCATAAATAATTAATTTTACATTACTATATAAATATTTTCTATATTTTTAATAAAAAGTATATACTTTTTTTTAATATATTTCAGACGATAATGATCAAAAGGAGATTTTTATGAAAGAAAAATTATTAATTTCAGCACGATTACTATTTGGGCTTATGTTTTTGGTTTTTGGACTCAATGGATTTTTTAACTTTATCCCTATTCCTGCCCCATCCTCTGAAGGTGGAGCTTTTTTAGGGGCCCTAGCGGCAACGGGATTTATTTTTCCAATCGTTAAGGCCATTGAAGTACTAGTTGGAATCTCGATGCTCACAGGAAGGTTTACAGCTCTTTCCTTAGTGGTCATCACCCCAATTCTCGTTGTGATTGTTTGCCATCACTTATTTCTCGATCCGGCAGGGTTACCTAATGTCATCTTTTTAGTGGCCCTTCACGTATTTCTAACTGTTGGGCACTGGAAGTATTTTAGAGAAGTTTTAACAGTAAGGCCTGATCTCAAATAGTAAGGAGGAACTATGATCGAATTAAGAAAATCAGATGAAAGAGGTGGAGCAGATTACGGTTGGCTTAAAACAAAGCACACCTTTTCATTTGCCCACTACTTCGATCCTCGTTATCTAGGTTTTCGTGATCTAAGAGTTATAAACGAGGATAGGATTGAGGGAGGTCAAGGCTTCCCTACACACCCTCATCGTGACATGGAAATCGTCACTATTGTCATTGAGGGAGCACTTGAACATAAAGACAGTATAGGAAATACTTCTGTAATTCAGGCCGGTGAAGTTCAAAGGATGAGTGCGGGAAGAGGTATCTATCATAGTGAATACAACCATCTTAAAGATGCTCCGACCAAACTTTTTCAGATATGGATTCAAACAGATACCAAAGGGCTTGATCCTCAATACGAACAAAAAAGCTTTGCTCCTAAGGACGGAATCACCTTGGTTGTCAGTAAAGAAGGAGAGGAAGGCTCCGTTAAAATTCACCAAAATACAAAATTTTGGTTGGGAGATATGAGTAATTGTGAGAAAAAACACTCACTCTCTCTTCCCCATGCCTGGGTTCATTGTTATGAAGGAGAACTGGAAGTAAATGGACAAAAACTAGAAGTCGGCGATGCGGCCGCAATAACAGATGAAAAAGAGCTTCAACTTAAGGCATTAAAGAGTTCAACCAAATTTTTCATCATTGAACTAAATTAGGAGAAGAAAATGGATATAACGATACTTGTTTCTAGTCAGGGTAAAAACTTAGAGATGGCGCAAGCGCTAGGAAAAATGATCGAGGAGAAGAATTCAAGCTTTGAGATCATCGATCTTTGTGAGCTTGATCTTCCTCTTTATACTCCCAAAAAGGATGCTGATATTCCAAAGGATGCTGAAACTTTAAAAGAAAAGCTTTTGATCTCAAAATCCTTTATCTTTCTCGCTCCTGAATATAATGGAAGCATTCCTCCCGCGATGGTGAACGCCATTACTTGGATAAGTCGATGCGGGAAAGATTGGAGAGAGGCATTTAATAATAAGCCGGCCATTGTAGGTACTCATAGTGGAGGCGGAGGTGTTCATGTTTTAGGTGCCATGAGAATGCAGCTCTCATATATTGGAATCAACGTTCTCGGAAGAGTTCTGCATACCAATTATAGTAAACCACTCAATGAGGAGTCGGCACACACATGTCTTGATTCCCTGATTAAATTTACTTAAGATTTAAAGGGTAAAATTCATCTGATTTATTGGTTTTCAGGTCTATTCTCATTAATTCATTATTTTTAAAGAAATAGGCCTTACCATTCAACCAATTTGTGCAAGCATCGATATCTTTCGCCCCATTTTTAAATTTAGATAGATCACTGAAGGCATTTTCAATTAATCGAGGAAACCCAGCTTCAATTTGATTATTCTTTATATCAATAGCAAGAACCTGTTCACCTCTAAAAAAGTAGATGAGGTCATTTCCAAAATAAAAAGCACAATCAAGAGGTTTTCCATCAAGGAATTTTTTAAGCCCATTAAAATGTCTATTTGAGATCTTTTTTGGGTAACCAGAGGATATCTTATCCTCTGAGATATTGAAACGTATGAACTCCTCTCCCTTAAAGAAATAAGCGTATCCGTCGCCTCCATAAGAAGTTGCATCGATTTCATTAGGTCCATTTTTAAAGCGACTTAATCCAATAAAATTCCAATTCGAATTGGGCCCTGAAAGAAACTTTGCCTGATTAAGTTTAAACCGAAAAAAATTACCTTCGTTAAAAAAATAAACATTCCCATTCCCATAATTAAGAATACTACTCGCTAAAGGAAAACTTTCTTTCTCTGGAGGAGCATTAAAAATTTCTCTACCATCAAAAATAGGAGCTTCTTCAAAAGCACTTTTTAAAACCTTTCCATCCCAATGAGAGTCAGGTAGTACATCTAAAAGAGCTGAAAGGGTTGGAGCGAGGTCATAGTTATAGATTTCTTCCTCTTCTATTTCATAATTTTTCTTAATCCCTTTTCCACTTAGAATAAAGGGTACGAATTCCTGATTATATTCTTCTTCAGTTCGATGATCCTTTCCTATTCCTCCATGATCAGAGATCACAGCAATCACAGTATTTTCACTATTTTTACTTTGCTTAATTTTTGTAATGAGGTGTCCAATATAATCATCAATTTCTTTAAGCATCTTCATATAACTTGGACTTCCAAAACCATGACGATGACCAGCGACATCTAATTGCCCAAAATAAACAAAGCCTAGAGAGCTATTTTCAAAGGATAGAAAACGACCTGCCTTCCACGCAACGGCCTTTCCCGTTTTATAAAAACCGTTATGATCAAAAAAAGGCCCCTCTAGTAACTCCTCAATTCTTTTCCAATCATAAAATGCTCCAATTTTTTGAGAGGGTCTTTGAAGCTTGACCGTTTTAAAAACTGTACTCAACCAATGAAAGTCTTTTGGTCGTTGGTTTAGATGAATTAGTCCATGATCTTTTTTACCTGTGAAAATACTATACCAATTAGAGCTACTCTCCAAAGGAAGGATTGGTTTCATTTTTAAGGTATAGGATCCCTCTTTCATTAATTTTTTAAGATGAGGTAGGTTGGCCTCTTTCAAATATTCAGACCCAAGTCCATCTATTCCAATAAGTACAACTTGTTTTTTTTGACCCTCAGAACTAGGAAGTCTTTTTGATCTTTGATGACTACAGGAAATCATCAAGAGCGATAATATAAAAATAACAATTTTCATACCTATCTTATCGGAGATTTCAGACTAAAACGTTTGTAAAAATTCGGGTGAATTCTCAGGCATGTAGCGAGGGTTTTTCTGGCAAAGTACCCCATCATGGATCACTTTTTCATAGATATTCAAGTAGTTATCGGCCATGAGCGATGAAGAGAATTTATTCTCAACATAACTTCGAATCTCTTCAGAGTTAAATAAATTCTCTTTAAGTCCTACGGCCTTTTCAAACTCTGAGTAATTCTTACAAAGAATTCCAACTTCGGGAGAAATGACCTCGGGCAGACTACCGTAAGTTGAACCAATCACTGGAAGTCCCATGGCCATGGCCTCAATCATAGCAATCCCAAAAGGTTCATGCCATCGCACAGGCCAGAGAAGAACATCATTATGTAAAAAGAGTTCTCCTTTTTTTCGATCATCGACCATGCCATGATATTTAATCCTGGAGTTAAAACTAAAACCTGTTCCACCTGCCACATCAAGCCACTTTTTATTCTTTCTTACAGCGCGAACACAATCTTTTAGATTTTTTACTTTCCAGCGCGCTTTAGCAAGAAACATAAATCGTTCCCATCCACGCTTTCGATCTTGAAAAGGATATTCACTTAGATCAATTCCATTATAAACAAAGAACTCTCCGCCATGAATTTCCATATGTTTCTTTGAAATAAAAACAGTGTTAGGGTGAAAGCTCTCACCTACTTGTCCGTTTCCATGAAGAGTAATGACAAGAGGACAATCAAGCTCAAAAACAGGTCGATAAGAAAGATGAATGATATCTATTCCTTTAGGAATAAGCTTTCTCCAGTCCGTTAACCCCTCTGGATGAGGAATAAGTTTGACTCCAATATTTTCAACGTAAGAATTGGGGTGACCGATCAGAAAAACCTCATGCCCCTTGCGAGAGAGTTCTTTCATCAGCCAATAAATAACGCGCTCCGTTCCACCATATTTCACCACAGGAAGGATGGCCGAAGTTTGGAAAAGTATTTTCATTCAAATCGTCCTAGAAGGAGAATTGATAACCAATTTGAGCTGGAGTGTCACTGCTATTTTTTTGAAAATAGGACTCATGAACGGCCGTTCGGTGAGAAGTCGAAAAATTGATATCTGGCGCTAGACTATATTCTTCATAAACGGATTGGGTTTTCGTTGCATGTTTGTAGGCTACAATTCCAACACCGATAATAATTCCAATGGCCCCACCGATAACAATATTTTTGAGATTATCTTTTGGAGTCTCAGCAAACGAAAGAGTAGAAAGACCAATAATGGCCCCTCCAACACCAACACCAATCACAGTATAAACATCTTTAATACTATCTTGGAGGATGGCATCCCCTGCTCCCCCTTGGTCTTGGGCAAACAAATTAAAACTTAAACATTGGAGAAGGAGAGAAATTATAACTAATCGCTTCATGTATTTACCTTTTGGCAATATCTTCAATTAAGATGATAATATAGGCTAATCCAAATGGAAACGGTACAAAGCTATGAGTCATAAAACCTTTCTCGCCGAAGAAATCATCCATAGAAAAAGAGACGGAAACGTCCTCACTAAAGGTGAAATTGAATATTTCATTGCACAACACAATATTGGAAAAATACCTGACTATCAAATGAGTGCATTTCTCATGGCAGTTTTTTTTCAAGGCATGGATAAAAAAGAAACATTCTATTTAACAGATTCAATGCTTCATTCTGGGCAGATGCTCGAATTTCAGGACACTAAGATTATTGATAAGCACTCTACAGGTGGTGTTGGTGATAAAACATCATTTATTGTTGGCCCTCTTGCAAGTGCTTGCGGAGTTAAGGTTCCAATGATCGCGGGAAGAGGCTTAGGTCATACAGGAGGAACCATCGATAAAATTGAATCCATTCCTGGATTTAAAACCTCCCTTGCTCTCGATGAGTTAAGTACTCTTTTGACGGAAAATCATTTCTTTCTCATTGGTCAAACAGATGAGATCGCACCTAGTGATAAAAAGATTTATGCTCTTCGTGATGTTACAGCAACGGTTGAATCCATACCCTTGATTGCTGCCTCGATTATGAGTAAGAAAATTGCTGGTGGGGCAAAAGGTCTTGTAATGGATATAAAAACAGGATCAGGGTCGTTTCTAAAAACCAAGACCCGTGCTCTTAAGCTTTCAAAGAGTATGATGAATATATCTAAAGAATTTAAGCATCACTTTATGGCGATTGTATCTGATATGGATCGTCCTTTAGGCAAGGCTATGGGTAATGCTCTTGAGATGATTGAATCTATTGAAACGCTTAGAGGTAATGGACCTAAAGATTTAACCGCATTGAGTCTCGAGCTTGCTGGAGGAATGATTCATTTAGCTGGTTTGGCCAAGAATCATCGTCAAGGAATAGTACTTGCTAAAAAAGCATTAGAGAGCGGCAAAGGTCTTGAGCAATTTAAAAAGATGGTTCGAGCTCAAGAGGGCGATACATCCTATATCGATGACCCTTCAAAATTTAAATTAGCACCTATTAAAACTTTTCTCTTTGCCCCTAAAAGCGGTTACCTCTCCAGAATGAACGCCATTGATTTTGGAAAAAGTATTGTCCATCTTGGTGGTGGCCGTACCAAAAAAGGCGACAAAGTTGATTTGAGCGTAGGAATTAATCTCTATAAACAAATTGGTGAAAAGGTCAAAAAGAATGAGCCGATTCTTGAAATTTATCACCATAAAGGTCAGGATGAGATTATTAAGCAGACTGTTGATATATTAAAAAAAGCTATTCGAATTTCAGATAAAAAACCAACCTTAAAACCTCTCATTCTAGCAAAGGAAATTCATTGGGAATCTTAGGTCATAAACAAATCACAGAAACTCTTGAACATCTAAAAAAACAAAAATTTATTCCTAATATTGCTGTTGTCCTAGGATCAGGCTTAGGAGATTTTGTCCAAAATTTTAAATCTCACCAATCGATCCCTTACAGTGAAATACCTAATTTCCCTCAAACATCTGTTCAAGGTCATGAAGGGACACTCCATCTCGTTGAGTGGGAAAATAAAAAAATCGCATTACTTCAAGGAAGAGTTCATGCCTACGAAGGGAATGACTTAAGTGAAGTTGTCTTTCCAGTGAGAGTGATGGGTGCCTGGGGAGTAAAAAATTTAATTCTCACCAATGCCTCAGGTGGTATTAATACTCAATATAAACCTGCTGACATTGTAATGATTTCGGATCACCTGAACCTCTCTGGAAATAATCCACTTATTGGAGAGAACATTTCAGAACTAGGACCACGTTTTCCTGACATGTCTGATGCTTATAGCACAGAACTTCGAAAAATAATTCTGAAGGCTTGTAAAGAAGAAGGGATTTCTCTCCAAACAGGAGTATATGCAGGTTTGATGGGACCTTGCTACGAAACTCCAGCAGAAATTAAAATGCTTAGAACACTTGGCGCTGATATGGTGGGAATGAGTACTGTCTCTGAAGCAATTGCGGCTAATCATATGGGTATAAAGGTCATCGGTCTAAGCTGCATCACCAATATGGCAGCAGGAATTCTAAATCAAAAACTTAGCCATGAAGAAGTAAAAGAAACAGCTCTTAAGGCCATGCAAAATTTCTCTAACATACTAATGATCGCACTTAAAAAAATATAGGGAATCATTATGAAATACGAAGAACTCACCAAAGAGATATCCGAAAAGGCTTATTGCCCGTATTCTAAATTTAAAGTAGGCTCGACGGTTGTCATGGAAGACGGACGACATTTTTGTGGATGTAATGTAGAAAATGCGAGTTATGGTGCAACAATATGCGCTGAAAGAAATGCCATTTTTCAAGCAATCGCTGCAGGTTGTAAAATCATCAAACATATCTACATCTATACTGATGGAGGGTTCTATCCATGCGGAATGTGTAGACAAGTCATTCAAGAATTTGCTGATGACAGCACCAAAGTGACTATATTAAACAGAGAAGGAACAAAAGAGGTTCTAAATTTTAATCAACTCTTCCCCCAGGGATTTAAAAAGGAAGATCTTCTTAAATAGAAATATTTACCTCTACACACCTATAGAGAACTCCTCTATAATAGAAGAAAATTCGCGAGTGAATACTCGGAGCCAACTATGAACGAAATATCTACAAAACTTCTCGATGACCTCACCTTTTGCGTTTTTGATCTTGAAACGACCGGTGGTAACCATTCCGTCGATAAAATTATTGAAATTGGTTTAATTAAAATTGAACATAGAAAGATCGTTAAGCAGAAAAACTTTCTCATCAATCCTGAAATACCTATTCCAGAGTTTATTCAAAAGCTAACAAATATAAAGCAAAGTCATGTCAAGGACTGCCCTACTATTATAGAGGTCATTGATGAGATCATTGAGTTTATGGGAGATTCTATTTTAGTCGCCCATAATACTTCTTTTGATGTTCCTTTCTTTAATTCCGTTTTGAAGAGACTTCATAAAGAACCACTAAAAAATAAAAGTATTTGTACAAACCTTATGACTAAATACCTTATTCCCAATCTTCTCAATTCGAATTTGAATTACATGAGTAAGATTTTTGGAATCCCTCATCATAAAGCGCATCGTGCTTTAGATGACGCTATGGCAAGTGCTCAGCTTCTTCTCAAATATCTCGATATCTTTATTGAAAAAGGTATTTCAAAGATCAATAATCTTTATTATCCACGAAATCGTTTTGAGCTCGATCGAAATAATTTCAAAAAAGGTACACCTAAAGAAAAGATTCTTTCGGTGATTAGAAATATAAAAACACCTTATCTGGTTACTCTCAAAGGAGGTAATGGTGTTATTCTGTTTTCACTCCCTTGTCAGAATAAACCCTCTGAAGTAGATTATATAGAAAGTAAGATCGATGGTTATGACTGGAATCTCATTACGATAAAACTTTATGAACCTTTCTTAGAAATCTTTGTCCATTACAATACTCTATTTTCTAAAATCGAAGAAAATCAAAGAGAGGAAATTATCCAATTTCTGTGGAAGACTCATATCTCTGGAAAGGAAATTACGGATGCTAGCACCAGTACTAAAAAACAGGACCAACAGGCCCTCGAAATTGACTCCAAAGAAATTGGAGACTTTGTCATTTGCTTTCATCTTGTTCCAGAACAGTATATTATGATTCCACTTAAATCATTCCACCAAAAGGCCATCTTAGTTTTTCGCTATCCTGCCCATAAAAAGAAACTCATTCAAAATATTTCCAGTAAAGCGAATAAAATTGCTCATCATAAACTCAAAAAGAATCACTACAACCCTCAGCTTAAAGAGTTTTTAAGAAGTTTCATTGAGATGGAAAAGAACGCAAAGAATCCAGATCTACTTTTCTTCAATGCTCCTCGAGACCGAAATTTTAATAAGCTTCTAGCCGATCTTGAAAAATTCATTGATTCTAAATCACATACTTATTTTTTTCCAAAAGAATATATCTAGGAAAAAGGAAGTTCTTGTTGGGTATCAAGTTCGATTAATTGTGCCAGTTTGTTTTTTACTTCTAGATGTATACCAAACTCACTTTGTGATAATTCAAGCCCATCAATATTGAGAAGATTTCTTGTAAGACTTAGAGAACCCATCGTTTCAAAGATTTTTTTTGCTGCTAGTCCTTCAATAGATAAAATAAGCTCACCCTCTTTTTCCGTAAGCTTTCCTTTTAAAGAACTGCTCCATTGTCCGTTAATCAACTTTTCTTTGGAGTGAACGGTAATCACTTCATTCAAAATTAAATAAAAAACCATAGTAATCACGCTGGAATTAATACTATGATTAAAGCTTTGTTTCTTCTGAATCTGACAATCAAGACAAATATTAGATTCAATCATACGAAAACGAAGAAGATTAAGGGCCCGTTTAAAAGAATCCGTAATTTTTTCACTGGTATCGAAATTTGTTATTCTTTTTGAAAACCCAAGGAAGACGCTTACAAGCTCTCCACAACGTTTGGCACTCTCTTTCATTTCCCTAATGGTTTTTTGCTGAGTTTTACTGAAATCTTCATCCATTTCAATTAGAGTAATAGCTGCTGAAATCCCCATCAGAGGGTTATTCAACTCATGAGCAATCGAGCTTGCCATAATTCCCAACTCAGAAAAGGAGGACATTTTTAATCTCTTATCTTTATTGAGATTATCCATAGAATTAAGCAGGTAAAGAATAAAATGCTGCTCATTTTTATCCCAATCCATTCTTTTGACTTTAAAAGTTTGTTCGTTGGTAAAAAAGGTTTGGTCATTCTCTTTTTCTAAAAGATCCGTTGGTAATATATTAAGTTTAGAAAACTCTTGATTGTGAAGCCAAATCTCACCTTTTCCTGTTAAGACGATCAAAGGGAACGGAAATTTTTGAAAGACCTCTTCAAAAAAAACAACTTCAGGTTTTTCATCTTTTATTTTATTTTTATAATAGTAAAAACGCTCTAAAATCTTAACTCCAAGGTGACATATCAGAGAGTCCATTTCATAAAACTCTTCTTCCTTAAAGCGTACCCCGATAGCATTTCCTTCTTTTTCAGAATAAATAGGAAACGATTCGTTAAGGACAAACTCTTCAATAAAAGAATTTTGTTTTTCGATAATTTGATTGAGTCTTGTAAGAACCTCACTCACCTCTTTAAATTGGAATATATCAAGGTGAAGCTCGATCATTTGATCTAGGATTTTATGCTGTTGTTTGTCGCCTTTCTCCTTAGTTAAGGCAAAGGAGGTCATCTCAAAAAAGGATTGATTAAAAGACGTATCTGAGGAAAGTTCTGAGACCTTATAACTTTTCATCTGCGGTTTCTGCCACCAGACTCTTACCATCAATCCATTCACCATGAATTTTTACACCCCAATGAAGGTGTGGACCTGTTGCCCTTCCTGTCATTCCGGCAAGACCTACTAGGGCACCTTTAGGAAGAAATTCTCCTTCCTCTGCCTTTGTCTCCGACAGGTGTCCATAGAGTGTAAACAGACCAAGTCCATGATCTACTATGATTGTATTTCCAGTAAAAAAGAGATCTCTACTCAGTACGACCTTTCCTGCGTTCGAAGAGTAAATAGGAGTTCCCACCTTAGCCCTATAATCAGTCCCAAGATGCTGCGATTTTTTTTTATTATTAAAAATACGTCTTGTTCCATAGATCGAGGTTATTTTTGAGTTAATCGGTAGTTCAAAACCAGTTTTAAAAAGTGGTCTTTTTAAAGAACCATTATAGATTTTATTAAGAACTTTTTGTTCGGCCCTTATTCTTTTAAGGTCTTCTTTTGAATAAAATACTTTCTTTCGATCGACATGAAGTCTCTCTGAGGGAAATTCCTTTTCTACGACAACCACATCAAAAACTTTGTTTTTACCATAAAAGCAGGCAAAGGGCCTCAAATCACTAAAGTAAGTCTCCACAATATAAGCTTCAGCAATACCATCAGCATAGAAATATGGAATTTTTTTATCTTTGCATTTAAATGCTCGGTTTCCACTAGAGGCGCTAAAATCAACTCTTAAGACCTCTCCAGGTCGTATCTTAAGGGTTACCGGTTCGGTGAGCTTGATCTCTTCTTCTTGAAGGGTAACCTCTTTAGATTTCCAACTTGAACAGGAAACTAGAGTAAGGAAAAGGGCAACATATAGCAATCCATGCATTCTTACACTCCTGTTTTAAATTTTTCTTACTTTACCATGACCATCCAAAAAATGAAGGTCTAGCGCCTTGCTTTTTGGAATTTTTTTAAAGGATTTAAAAGTCGTAACAACATCGCCATCTTCAGTTGTAAGATAGCTATACCCCCTACCGAGTACCTGGTGGGGCCCTAAAGCATTTAGCAGATAACCTGAGCGATCAACTCTTTTACTAAACTCGATCATTTGATCTTTAGTATTTGTCTGTAGGCGTTGTAAAAGATCATCCAGATTTAGCTGTTTTTCATGAAAGCTAGTTAATTCCATGAGCCGATTGCTTAAGTCACACTTGCTCAGTCGCTTTTGATAATGATTATAGAGACCCCAAATTCGATCTAAATTCGCAGTAGGATGGGCATGATTGAGTCTAACTTTATTTTTTTGAATAATATGACGGCCTTCAGAAAGAATACCTTTTTTTAAGTGACCTATTCTTTCTAGAAGCTTTGCCTGCTCACTCGTTAATACCTCAGCAGCGGCCGTTGGTGTTTCACAACGAAGATCAGAGACAAAATCAGAAATAGAATAATCAACCTGATGACCGACAGCGCTGATTATCGGAATGGGACATTGATAGATTTCCCATGCCAAGGCTTCATCGTTAAATGCCCAAAGATCCTCTAAACTTCCACCTCCTCTCGTAAGAACGATTACGTCAATTTTTTTATCCTCAGGAGCATCGAGGGAATAAGCAATCGTGCTTTGAAGAGATTGGATAAGAGATTTAGGAGCGGCGTCGCCCTGTACAACTGAAGGGACAACAAGAATATCCATCCATAAACTTCTTCTTTGGAAAACATTTAAAAAGTCTTGAAGAGCTGCTCCTCCTCTCGCCGTAATCACGGCAACTCTTTTTGGAAGTGGCGGTATTTTCTGTTTAATTTGAGGATCAAAGAGTCCCTCAGCAGCTAGTTTTTTCTTAAGTTTTTCAAACTCAGCAAGAAGGTCTCCTTTTCCACTAAGGGATATCGTCTTAACAATAATTTGAAAAGTTCCTCTTTTGGTATAAACCCCAACTCCACCAGATATAAGAACCTTGTCACCGTCTTTAATATTCTTAACCTCGGGGTTTCTCAGCACATCCCCTCGAAAAAGAGCACATGAAATGGAACTCTCCTTATCAGAAAGGGTAAAATAAATATGCCCAGCAGAAGATCGACTAAAGTTCGAAATCTCACCTTCTACTTTTAGAAAACGAAATTCCCCTTCAAGAACCTGCTTGATATTATAGACGAGCTGAGTAACGGATAGTTGATCTTTCACTCTTTCAATATAGTAAAAAAAAGTAGAGGCTTTAAGGTGTGATGCCCCATTTGGTATTCAAATAGGTATTTACCACACTTCTTTCACTTGATGTGAGTTTTTTACGGTAAAGGATAACCTCGAGAATATGCCCTTTAAAGAACTGATTATTGCCATTTCCAATACGCAAAAGTGAATTATTGATAAAACTACCCGCTAAGGGTGATTGTGCCACCTCGGTGCCATTAATCGCATAAACTCTCTCATCGCTAAGCTTATTGGCAACAGTGATCACTTGAGGCCCTGCTGTCGCATTACCAACAATTCCAGAGTTATTATTTGGGCCAGGGGTATAGGCCCAATCTTCCCATTTTCCCGTTACCTGATTCGCAAAAAGAGCTATTCCTTTATCACCATCGGCTCCCGTTGTATTTAAAGGGGATCCATAACCTGATTGAGTACCATCATAAGCAGCGACAACGAAATAAGTATACTCCCCTGTCACAAAGGAAAAATCAGTCGCCGTAAGCTTTTCTAGGAAATCATCAACTCCATCAAAAAGGATCGCATTTAAAGAGTTATGAGCGGCTAAATCAAGCTGAGGAGGAGTCGTCAATTGAATAACATTGTTACCTGATCCCGACTTATCTTTCCAACACTGAACAGGATCGGTATCAAGAGTTGCTGCCGTTGTTGTACAATCGGAGGTTTGAAAAAGTACAGCTAAATCACTTCCATCTAACCAAAGCTTAAATCCTTGTGCCGTAGTCCCTAAATAGGTAAAGGCCCCCGATAAAGTAGAGCTATTAGAGTAAGAATTTGTAACCACAACATCTACAGTATCAATAGCACCCGCACCTCCACTTGGAGTTGGAAGAGTACAAGTAATAGTAGTTGAATTTTCAAATGTTACTGTACAAGCCTGCCCATCCACGGTGACGGAATTTCCAGAGGCATCAAAGTTATTTCCTGTTAGAGTTATGGACTCTCCTTCTAAACCTGCTTCTTTGGAGAGAGAAGAGAGAGTTGGGGAAGTAACAAGCGTATAGCTTAAATTTAAGTTCGTGCAAACGTTGGTATTTCCAGCTTGATCAACGACTACAGCATAAAAACTTTGGAGTCCGTCATCTGAGCCATCTGTATTGAAGGTAATATTGTTCACTAAAAAGGTGTTCGTACTAATGCTACCCTCTCCAATCATTGGATCCGTACATGCGGCATCATTATAAATTCGAATACTTCCTCCGTCTTCAGCTGCAGAGTCTAAAGTACCACTTATTATAGGAGTTATATCTAAAGACGTAGAACCATCTAGAGGCTCATCTAAGGACTCGCTATTAATATTAATACTTGGGGCCGTATTATCAAGGATAGCTGAAGCATGAATAACAACGCTCTCAAGACCATTCACTGGTTTTCTCGCCTGGACATGGATATAGTAGGTCGTATCTCCTGAGGCTTGTGTGGCCGTATTGGTAGTGCCATACGGAAGAGCTGAAATATCTGTTACAGGATTTGTATCCACAACAAATCGGTATTCACAATCTCCAGGGCCTGAAGAGGGATCACAAGAAAAGTTCCATGTTTTAGAATTCTTTGGAACGGTGTCGTTATCTAGACCGAGAAGGGTCGGTGCTGAATTATCAAGGTCAACATAAACAGAAGTCACTGCAGATTCGTTTCCAAGTTCATCTTGAGTTTGAACATGAAGGTAGTACCTTCCTGTTAATGCAGAAGCTGTATAGGTAGTGTTGGTATCAGAATAGGTACTCCAAGATGTTGTTCCATCCGTCGTTGGGGACTGATCAAAAGCATATCGCATTATACAGATTGTCCCATCATCGCCTGCACCTAAATCACAGCCCCAGTTCCAAGTTTTAGAAGTTTTCACAGCTGGGTCATCCACTAAGTCCGAACCTGTAAAAGTAGGTGGAGTGGTATCCATAAAAAAGGATAAGGTAGAAACCTCTCCTACATTATTATTTAGAGAGTTTCTTCCTTGAACATGTATATAAAATTCTCCGTCTCCATCTAGTTTTTGAGTTTGGACCACTGATCCCCACGGATCATCATCCAAGGCAGGAGTTTCTGATGTACTAATTTCATAACGAAAATCACAAGGAACCGTATTTTCAATATCACAATTCCATACAAAAGAAGCATCATTTACGTTTTGAGTAGTTGCGGTGACGGGTGCCACAACA
Source organism: uncultured bacterium (assembly GCA_965365285.1). Lineage (GTDB taxonomy): Bacteria > Bdellovibrionota > Bacteriovoracia > Bacteriovoracales > Bacteriovoracaceae > JAURDE01. The sequence continues at coordinate 2 of CBDUBC010000006.1, read as the reverse complement.
AT
>CBDUBC010000005.1:0-68281 GCA_965365285.1 uncultured bacterium | reverse complement strand
TTGAGCTTCTTGGAGAGTTGGCCGAGTGGTCGAAGGCGCACGCTTGGAAAGCGTGTATAGGGCAACCTATCGAGGGTTCGAATCCCTTGCTCTCCGCCATTTATAATTCCTTGATTATTATACCAAAATTAAATACTGATATTTACCAACTTTCATAATGCTAAAGAGGCCGATATTATTAAGCTATACATTAAATTTTGGACAGCTTATGAGAGAGTTTCTATCCCATTTAAATGAGATCTTTGAATCTATGGTTTGTGCTTCTGTCATTCATGATGAAAAAGGTGACATTATTAATATAAATCGTTTTGGTGCTAATTTTTTTGGTTACACACCAGAGCAAATTATTTCTAATAAAAAGCATCTCGCAAATTGGGAGCTTTTGGATGAGAACGTAATGCCTTTACCCGTTGAAGAGTTTCCTGTCGGATATGTTCTTACTCATAAAAAAGAATATGAAAATAGATTAATTGGATTCAGATCCCCTAACAATGAGCTAAAATGGTGTACTGCTAGGGCAGTACCTATAATGAGAGGAGATCAATTAAAGGGAGTTTTCGTAACTTTTCTTGATTCAACGGAATTAATTAATAGAAATCAAAATCTTAATGTTCTGAATGAAGAGCTAAAAAATATCCTCAACCTAAATGATAAAATTTACTCCATGATTAGTCATGATTTGAGATCACCTATGGCAACTATCATTTCTTATTGTGAAATGATGAAAATATTAATTAAGTCAAAAGAATACGAAAAATTAGAGGAAGTGGTAGATACTCTTGATCATTTATCAAATGGAACTCTTAGCATGGTAGAGGGACTCCTTTCCATGACAAAAAGTAAGATCGTTGGCAATGTTATGGAAAAAGGCGGTGTCCATATTGAGAGCATCATCGAGCAAGTAGTAAGTTATGTGCATAAAATTATGCAATCTAAAAAAGTTAGTATCCTTATGGATATTAAATATAAGGAAAAATTTAATACAAACCCTTCGCTGTTAGCCTCTATTATTAGAAACCTTCTCATTAACTCGATTAAATTTTCATCCCCAGGGACTTCTATTAGTGTCGAATTAAAAGGTGACAGTAACGAGCTCGATCTAATTATCGCTGATCATGGGATTGGGATGAGTGAAGAGCTCGTCCAAAAAATAAATCAAGGAAATATTGTAAAAAGCGGTAGCGGAACCGAGGGCGAAACGGGGAGTGGAATTGGATTATTCCTTATTCTGGATTTCATTAAAAAAATTAACTCAGTTTATAAAATCACCTCTAAAGAAGGAGAGGGAACGACTTTCCACATTACACTAAGGCCAATCAAGTAATTACAGATACTTACAGCCCTCTTTTCAATGGGGGTTTATTTGTCAGATTTTTTCGAATCGTATAAGATGCACTCGGTAGTCAGGTCACCAGCAATACTGTGACTAGCGAACCCCGCCAGGCCCGGAAGGGAGCAACGGTAACTAGCTTGCTTTATGTGTTGAATGACTTGGCTGCCGCTTTCATAATCCAACATACCTCCAATTTACTTTAATATTATCAATTAGAAGTTATAATTAATTTCAAGGGAATTGATTATCTATAAAGAAGGTAGAGATGAATTTTATTGGTGACATTAAAAAGGAACTTCACGATTTGTGTAATAGCCTTAATAAGGCGGCAACACTTAAAGTTGAAGGTGATTTAACTCAAATAGGAGAGGACACTCTTGGAAATCTCAATGAGTTGATCAGTGTCCTTATATTCAACTCTATACACTTTGGTATTGAAACTAAAGATAAGAGGAAATCTATTGGAAAAGATATTAGAGGACTTATAACTTTAGGTTTTAAAAAAATGAATGATTGTATTGTATTTTCATTTAAAGATGACGGTAATGGATTTGACTTTGATGGTATTAAAAATAAATATGAGGATTTGGATATAAAGATTCCCAATAATTTTGATGAATCTGTAAAGGATGGTGATGTTACGGAAACTATTTTGAGAATTGGGCGTGACTTTAAAAGACTATCTTTTAAAGCTGATCAGAACGAAAAAAACTTAAGTTATATTCCAATCTTTAATGAGCTTTATAATTCAAAAGTAAAAATTAAAACGGAAAAAGGTAAAGGCATTTTTTTAGAATTTACTTTTAAGCCCTAGATAGCTACGAGGATTTTTTAAAATTTCTAATATTATATGATCCATCCAAGATCTCGACCATTTTTTTAGGTATATCTACTAAATGTAGAACATGATCTGCAGCATTGAGTTCAACTACGGCTTTAGGCATACCATATACAGTACTAGAGGCTTCATCTTGTGCTATTGTAGCGACACCTAAATCATGTAGCTGCTTCATCTCTTTAGATCCATCTCGACCCATACCAGTTAACATAATAGCAAGAGTTTTGGAGGGTAAGATTTCTTTTGTCGTTCTAAAAAAATAATCCACACTTGGGCGAAATCTATTTTCATGAGGATCTTTATTAGTTTCAATCGTATAGTCGAGCTCCTTTTTATGAAGTTTCATTTGATGATCACCAGGGGCTATGTAAACAGTGTTCTTTTTAACGGTTTCCCCATTTTCTGCTTCCTTCACTTCAAATTCGCATAAAGAGTTCATACGTTCGGCAAAAGCCTTTGAGAAAATAGGCGGAATATGCTGGACGATAAGGATAGGGGGGATATTATCGGGTAAACGCATGAGAATTTCTTTCAACGCGTTTGTTCCACCTGTTGAAGAGCCTATGAGAACAAGGGCATTATCGTCCATAGATGTTTGATATGATTCTCTACGTGCCACTTTTTTGTTTGCTACATATATGTGATGATTAGTACTTGCTGCCTTAAGACACTCAATAATCTCTGGCGTAAATTTTTCAATATTTTCTAATGTAGGCTTTTCAAAATAATCAAAGGCACCCATCTCTAAGGCTTCAATGGCCTGCTCACTTTCATTCCTATTTAAGCTACTTACCATGATTGTAGGAATTTTATGTTCTGGTAATATAACATCTCGAAGAACTTCCAGGCCATTCATCTTAGGCATTTGAATATCTAAGGTAATGACTGTTGGATTATACTTTTCTATTGCATCCTTAACTAAAGTGGGATCTAAGATAATGTCACAAACTTGAATATCAGGATCTGAACTAAAGACCTTTTTAAATAATGCTCCTAATGTTGGTGAATCTTCTACAATAAGGACCTTCACCTCATTTTTATCTTGTTGGATTTCTGGAGTGGATATAGGATTCTTCTCTACTGCTTTTGTTATTCTTACTTGTCCAGTTTGAGGGAAGTAGAGCAGTTCAAATCCGTTTTCTCTGATTACAAATTTAGTTTCTTTGATAATATCTGGTATGTAGGATTTTATTTTTTGAACGATAATTTCGGGGCCTACAACTTTTAAGATCATTTCATCAAGTTCGCACCCTAAACTTGTGATAGATTTATTAAAATATTCTTCAATAAAACCTCTGATATCAAAATCGACTGGAATAAGTGCACCGCAAGACTTGTTTTCCTTATCATTGATACTGACTAGAAAAACTTGATTATCAACTTTATGATAATATCCATCTTCCTTTGGTGTTGTTATGAACTTTGGTTTTTTCATTTATTTGATAAATATTTTACAGAGTCATAGGATAAACTCGTTGAAGGTACCATATTAACGAGGACTCCCTCACGTCTAATGGATCGAATAGAGTTTCCTGGAAGCTCTTCAACAAGAACACCCAATTCACTCCATTCAGTTGTATATTCGACTCGGTTCGAGTTAATCGCTCCATAAATGACCATAGAAGTCTGTCTTGATTTGAAATTATCTTTTAGGTCCTTCATGCAAATAACAGGATCACAGAAATAGATTTTGTTAATTTGAGGAATAAAGTTACCAGATTCGACATATTCAATATCATATCCTCGAACTTCTTTGAGGACATCTTTGCCTAATTCCTGAATAAGCTCCCCCATACCCTCAAACATAATAACAGTAGGAGGCTGTGGTATTTCAATATCACTAAAAAAGGCCTTGATTTTTTCTCGATCACTTAATCCTCCGAATATAACTCTTAGTTTTATTTGAGGATTTTTTATCTCATACGGCTCCATGATGATCTTTTCAGTCTTCATATCTTTCATAAGATGAGACCCTTCGATTCCTAAAACCATCGCTTTATTCAATATCTCACCTGCGCGATCATCAAAATTATCAAGTGCAGGTTTTTCTACAAAGTCTGATGCTCCAAGTGATAGAGCTTTTAGTGCTGTGCTAGCATCATCTCTTGAGGCACTAGAGACGATCATCACGGGAGGATGTTGATCATTAAAATAATTTCTAAGGTACTCGATACCATCCATCTCAGGCATATGAATATCCAACGTCATGACGTCAAATTCAGTTTTTTGAGCAAGCTCATGAGCCTCAACACCATTCTTCGCTACACCGACGACTTCAAATCCTTTATCCTTAGTGAAAATCTTTTGAAGGATCTTTTGGATAACAGTAGAGTCATCTACAATAAGAACTCTGAAGTGATTCTTAAGCTCAATGACGGGCACATCCTTTTCATCTTGATGGTGGATTTTTATATCAGAATGATCATAATCGGATTCTTTAATATCCTTTTTATTAATATCAAAGTCTAAGTGACTATATATACTTTTACCCACAAGCCTTATGGGAAGCTTCAGATTATTTAAAGATTCACTTACCCCACTAAAAATTAGTCCATGAGGTTGGAGATGTGCAAGAAATCCATTAACAACTTCTTTAATCTGCGGCTCAGTAAAATAAATAAATACATTTCTACAAAAAATAATATCGAAGACCTCTCCTTCAAGACTATTTTTAAAATTCATTAGATTTAACGTGTTAAACTTGCAATGAGTTCTTAAACTATCTTTTGCTCGTACAAAATGAGCAATTTCGCCTGTTCCCTTGGACCAATTACCACTTAAGTAATGAAGTGGTACCTCTTTAATCTCTTCTTTGTGATAAACACCATTTTGAGCTATTTCTACCGACTGAGGGTCAATATCACTACCCAGAATCTCAAAATCAATATTATCGTCGTGTTTAGGTATTTGATTTTTTAAAAACATTGCTAGGGTATAGACCTCTTGCCCTCGACTACACGCTGCGGACCAAACCTTGAGTTTAGTTCTCCCTTGCTCCTTCATTTTTTTAATTATATGAGGAAGTGCTACGCCCAGGTACTCAAACTGGATATATTCCCTAAAAAAGAAAGTATGATGAGTAGTGAGAAGAGAAACAAGATGTGAGCTCTCTACTTTATAGTTTTCATTAAGATAATTATGATATTCAGTAGGATCTTCAATACCTAATTCAATAAATCTTCTGCTCAATCTGGTCTCTACCATATGATACTGCTTGTCACCTAGGACGTTTCCAGAAATTTTTTGTACAACCTCTGAAACCTCTTTTACAAGCTGCTTCATACTTATGTAATTATCAGACAGTTTTTTTATACCCATAAAGTTACCCTAGAGGTTCCATATTAAATATCTTCAAATCTCGAATCATCTGAACTCGGGATTTCCGATACATTTGCAGTTCCTGTCTTTTTAACTTCCGAATAGCTTGTTGATTCTGAAGCTTTCTTGGTACGACTAGCACTAGTAATCGGTTTTACATTATCAAAACTTTCTTTGTCCTTTTTTGAAGTACTTGATTGAATAGTAGAAAAATCTAATGATTCATTATTAGAGATACCATTGAGTAAACCCATAAGTCCTTTTACCGTTTCATTCATCCCATCTGCTAAATTTCTGAGGCCAATGCTTGAGGTTGATGATTTTTGAGCCACATTCGTATTCTGCTGAGTTACTACGTCGAGTTGGCTCATGGCCTTGGTGATCTCTCTTACACCTTGCGACTGCTCTTGAGAGGCATGAGCAATTTCTGTGATCATGTCATTAACATTACCCACATTTTCAAGAATTTCATCCAAGGCTTCCTTACAGTTATTGGCTGCAGTAGTTCCTAATTGAACCTTTTCCCCTGCTTTAATAACGAGTTTTTCGATTTTGGTTTTTGTTTCTTCAGCGATATGGTTAACCTTTTCAATACTCTCACCTAGCATTTCACTAATTTCTTTTGCTGCATTACCACTCATTTGAGCAAGATTACCGACTTCTTCAGCTACAACCGCGAATCCCTTACCATGTTCGCCAGCACGTGCAGCTTCGACCGATGCATTAAATGAAAGAAGCTTAGTTTGAAAAACAATATCATTTATAACTTTAGTTTTTTCACCTATGAGAGAAATCACCTTTACGATATTAGCAATTTCTTGATTGCTTCTTTTCATTTCTTCACTTATTTCAATATTACTTTTTTCAATATCTCCGATTACATTGATCATATTATCGACTACTTTTTTACCACTTCGGCATGCATCCTTACTCTTTTCAGAGCTTTCTTTTGATTTATCTGAAAAATCAGCATTTCGATTTACCATGGCACTAATTTCCTCAATTGAGGATACAGTTTCCTGTAGACTAGCCGCTGCTTCGGTCGCAGACTCTGAAAGAATAGTGCTGCTTTCTGCAATCTCATTTGCAGAAGTTGTAACTTCTTTACTTGTGTTGTTTAAAATAGACCCTATTTTTGACAGGTTGGTGCTCAAGCTATTAGAAAACCCTAGACTAAAAATCAAAATAAGGAGAAGTGAAATTCCAAGTACCACAAACATCATATTTCGCAGCATATGTAGAGGTGCTAGAGCTTCACTTTCATCTTTTTCTGCTAGAATGTACCAGTCGAGACCTTTGATATTGAGGGGAGCAAAAGAGCTTAGAACTAATTCACCTCTATAATCTTTAACAATTGCTGAGCCTTTCTCATTTTTATCAATCGCCGTATCTACGGCTTCACTATTAATTGATAATGTAATCGCAGAAGTCTCCTTGGCCTTCATATAATCCATATCTTCTTTAGATGATCCAGCTTTCTTAATGGCTTTAAAAAACTCATCTGGAGATTCAGCCAGAAATCGGGAGATGGTTCTCATTTTTTTATCTTTACCGATAATATAAGATTCGCCTGATAGACCAAATCCAGTTGATTCCCATTTCTTGTCGTTGGTCATGATTGTATCGATTTTTCCAACTGGGATTTGAAAGACTAGATATCCAAGTACATTTTTTCCATCTCTTATTGGAGCTCCTATAAAGCTAGCTGGAGCATTATAAGAGGGAAGATATCTGTCCATATCGATAATGAGACTATCTGGATTATCTTTAAGAAGATTACCAAAGAGTTTTCCAAAATTTGTTTCTGCAAATCTACCCTGGATTAAAGAGGTCGCATAATCTATCTCTTTATAAACCGAATAGACAATATTTCCAGAATTGGCATCAATAATGAAAATATCATAATATTCAAATTCTTTAAGATAAGTTCTAAAAGAAGGGTGATATTTTTCATGAACAATACTGTAACTTGTTCCATCTTTTGGACTGTTTAAATTATCTTTTGACCCAAGTGGGTTAGGATTATTTGAAATAAAAGAATATTGAAGAGCAAGAGCATTATCGTTTAGTGAATCAACAAAGGATTCGGTACTTTCTATCTTATTTTCGTTGTTGAGTTTTTGATATTCTTTGTGAAAAACATTTGTATAAAAAGAGAGAAGACCTTCTCTCATTTTTTCTTTATCAAACTTTTCGCCCAACTCACTTACATAGTTATTATATGCCCTTGTAAAATTTTTAGCGGCCTCAATTGTATTAATGTTATGAGCTAAGGTTTTGACCTGACCATCAATAGTCTTGAAGAGGTTTTCAACCTGGACTGCTTTATTATCCCTTGTGATATTTAAACTATTAGAAGCTTCATGAATAATAGATTCACTACTGCTTTTTAAAGACATGAATGTAAGGATACACGCAGGTATCAGACCCATGGATAAAAATGCCAGCATCAGCTTTCTCTTTAGGGACATTTTAGATAGTAAGTTCTTCATTGCTACTCCGCTTTATTTTGAAATATTTTTAATTTCTTTTAAGTCTAGTACTTTTGCCATGTCGATCAGGACTGTCAGAGAGTCTGCTTTTTTGTAGACCCCTTGAATATATTTAGCTTTCACCTGTGTTTCAACTTCAGGAACATCGCTAACTTCATCAAGTGTAAAATTGAGTACTCTATTGATGGAATCGACAATGATTCCAAGGTTATAATCATTAATGGTCACAATAATGACGGCAACTTCAGAATTATTTTCTTTTGGTTTTATATTAAGTTTTGTACGAAGATCTACAATTGAGATTACTTGACCCCTAAGATTCATAATTCCTTCAAAATATTTTGGAGAATTAGGGATCGGTGTAGTTTCCGGGACAGAGATCACCTCTCTTACTTGAAGAAGAGGAATACCGTATTGTTCTTCGCCCAAGGAAAACTCAATATAACGAATTAACTCATTATTCTTAACTTTGTCTTCTTGTTCTTGCATAATAAAACCTTAATTTTAAGCAGCTAAAATATTATTTAAATCTTTTATTTCTCTATTTATGATATCTGCAAATAATTCATGGATATCTAGGATGAAGGCTGGTTTTCCATCTCCCAAAATAGCACTTCCCATAAATCCTTTATTGTTTTTTATTTCGCTTCCTATTTTTTTAATGACTACTTGTTGTTGATGAAGAATATCATCTACAAGTATTGCAATAGGGTGTTTGTTTGTATGAATAATCACCGCTAGCATCTCTTCAGGAGCACTTTTTTCTTTGTTACTCTTGAGTTTTAGAGCATCAGCAACTCTTTTAAGAGGTAGAACTTGACCTCTAATCTTGAGGCATTCCCCAATACTTGTGGAATCTTTGATCATGTCAGACGTAGGTCTTAAAGATTCTTGAATTTGACCTAGAGGTACAATAAATCGCTCATCATTAACTCTAAAAACAAGAGCATCAATGATCGCCATAGTTAAGGGTAGCTCTATTCTAAAAACACTACCTTTATTTATCTGTGTATTAACAAGGACTCTGCCGCCCATTGACTCAATATTTGTTTTAACGACATCCATCCCTACACCTCTACCTGAGACTTCAGAGACTTGATCTTTAGTCGAAAATCCTGGATGAAAAATGAGTTGAACAATATCGTTGTCAGGTAGTGAACTATTTTTAGGAATAATGCCTTTTGCAATGGCCTTTTCCTTAATTATATTTGCATCGATACCCTTACCGTCATCGACTATTTCTATAACAAGATTGTTTCCTTCGTGAGCAGATCGTATCGAGACATTACCATGAGGTGTTTTTCCTTTTGCAACTCTTTCATCTGGTAGCTCTAGCCCATGATCAATAGCATTCCTTACAATATGGACAAGAGGATCAGCTAATTTAGTTAAAACGGTTTTATCCACCTCAGTTTCTTCTCCAATAAGTGTGAGGTTGACCTCTTTTTTAAGAAGCTTAGAAGTATCTCTAATAATCCTCTGCATTTTTTGCATTGTTGGTTTTATGGGAAGCATTCGAAGACTCATTGAAATCCCTTGTATCTCTTTTGATAGTTTTCCTAGCTGATTAAGGGATTTTTCCATAAGCTCGTCTTTTTCAAATTTTTGACTTCTTTGTTTTAAGACGGTGTGAAGAATAACAAGCTCACCGATGATATCATTAAGCATTTCTACCTTATCTAGACTTACTCTGATATCTTCCTTTTTCGTTTGGGACTTATTTTCTCCAGTGCTCTCATTTTGCTTTTCTGGTTCTGGCTCTTTCCTTTCTGTTAAGGTGATAGGAAGTACTTCTTCTTTTTTAACGATCTTCTCCTCTTGAACGGCCTTTTTATCAATTTCTTTTTGATTTTCGATTTCTCTAAGGATAGCGGCATTAAGAGCCTCTTCATCCTCATGGTCCATAGTTTCAAAACTGAAGTTATCACTCGTTTGTTCTTGTAATGGTGAGGTAGCTTCTTCTATTATAATTTTAGGTTCTATTTCATTTGAAATTTCTTCTTCTATTTCTTCTTCAAGTTCTTCTTCTGTTTCATTTTCATTTTCACCGACTTCTTCTTCCGAAGAGACTAGTCTTCCTTCACTAGCCGCAATAATTTCTTCAATGATTTCATCACTTCCAATAACCGCTTCCATATTATTATTGAGTGTTTCTATCATTTTATGGAGATGATCATTACACTTCAATAAAACTGAAACGATTTCAGATGTGATTTCGAGTTCGCCATTTTTAATTTTTAAGATTAAGTTTTCAAATTCATGAGTAAACTCTGCAATTTCTCCAAAGCCCACGGCCCTTGACGTACCTTTCACATTATGTGCAATTCTAAAAATTGCATTCATAAGGTCTGGATTATTTGGATCCGATTCCAAATCAAGAAAATAAGATTCAGACTCCTCCATTAGTGAAGTAGCCTCTGCTAAAAAATCGGATTTAAGCTCGCGTTCAAAATCTTCCATATATTTAATTTCCTACGTTTATCTTATCGTTCATATCGGAAAATTACTTAACGGATAAATTTACTATTATATTTGAATAGGAATCTTGATTATAATACTAGTTCCAGAGCCTAAGGGGTGATCTTGATCTCTAGAAATAATTTTTATTGAGCCACCATGAAGCTCTATAAACCTCTTAACAAGATAAAGTCCAAAACCACTCCCACTTTCATTATTGGTTCCAAGCCTTAGTGCTTCGAGATGATTAGAGGTTAAAATAAGAGGTTTTAGTTCTGAGGGTATACCAATACCTGTATCTTCAATAGTTATAACCTCATAGTTAGGCACAGTCTCATGTGAGATTCTTACTTTTCCTCCCTCCGGCGTAAACTTAATTGCGTTATGGAGAAGCGGGTCTAAAATCATATTGGAAAAATAAAATTCATCGACGCTTACAACTACATTTGGTCGTACCTCATCAATTAATTTGATATTTTTATTATCTGCAAATTTTTTGATAGCTAAAATAGAATCGTCGATGAGCTTAACTAAATTTTGTGGAATATTGGCTATTTGAAAATTGCCACTCATGGAATCAATGATTGAATTTATATATTTAATTAGAGTGAGTGTTTTATTTGCGGTTTCTCTGAGTGTAACGGCAAAACTATTTAAGTCCTCAGGGTTTTCTAAAATGATAACAGAGAGATTATAAAGAGTATCAATTGGAGGAGTCATTTCCTTTTTTAAAATATTTAACACCGCTTGTTTTTCGAGCATAGATCGCTCTAATTCATCCTTTGTGATCTTAAGCTTTATATGTGTGCTAATTCTATGGAGTAATTCTTTCGTTTGAAAGGGTTTGATGACATAATCTACTCCACCGGCCTCAAACCCTTTAATGATATCATCCGCCTCACTGTTTGCTGTTATGAATATTACTGGAATATCCTCGTAGAGATCTTTTTCCTTTATACGGACACAGGTTTCATACCCATCAATACCAGGCATATTTACATCTAAGAAAATCAAATCAGGAGATAGTCCGCCTTCCAGTATCCTAATCGCTTGCTCGCCATCCTTTGCGACAGCAATATTGTAATTACTCGCACGGAGGATTGCCCCTAAGACCTGAATGTTTTTAGGCTCATCATCAACGATTAATATTAGTTTATTTCCATCAACCATAACTAAGCGGCATTTTCCTTAATGTTATTATATTGTTTTAAAAATATATCTAAGATTTTCTCAATTGCATCTACATCAAAAATATCAATTTTAGAGTCCACTTCATGGATGAATTGATTTAAATGAATTATGTTTTTATCTTGCGCCCATTGGTCAATATTTTTTACTACTAAAATAAGATCATCAATAGTTAATTGATTTCTGAGTTGAATGAGGTCATTAAGAAAAAACTTATCAAATTCCACACTATATTTTCCAAAATCGGCGTGAATTGGATATTTGTGGGATAGTGATTCTGATGTAGCAATTACTTCCGAAGTTATGCTCTCAATTTTTTTGCAATCAAGAACTTTGACCATGGCAGTCACAAGCTCAGCTTGTGAAACTGGTTTTTTAATATAGGCATCCATGAGTTTATCAATTCGATCAAAGTCTTCCGTAACAACTGATGCAGTAACAGCAAAAATGGGCGTTTCTTTTCCACCTGGCATTTCTCTTATGATTTCAGTCGCCTCGAAACCTGTCATATTCGGCATTCTAATATCCATTAAGATCAGGTCTGGAGAAAAAAGTTTATAAGCATTTATCGCCTCATTGCCATCTTTAGCCATCTCTAACTTGAGATCATATTGTTTTAGGTAGGAAAGGAGGAGCTCCCTATTAAGCTCAAGATCATCTACGATAAGTACTTTTTGACCCTTGAATTCATATTGATTTGGAATGACTAACTTTTCCACTTTTTTATCTTGAGTGCTTTCTCTTGTTTCTATATTTGGAATATGAATTGTGAAAGTGCTTCCTACTCCCATTTGGCTCTCTAGCTCTATATCTCCACCCATAAGTTGAGTTATTTTTCTAGCTATTGTAAGACCTAGTCCAGTTCCTCCGAATTTCTTATAATCTTGTTCCGATTGCTGAGCAAAAGTTTGGAAAACCTTTTCTCTCTCACTTTCTTTAATTCCTAAGCCTGTATCTTTGACTGCAATGGAAAGATTAATTTTTTCATTCAAGATACTATCAAAGTTCAAATGAACTTCTACACCACCTTTGTCAGTGAACTTAATAGCGTTAGAAATTAGGTTGAGAAGGACTTGTCTCATTTTCGATTCATCTAGATGTAAATAAGGGGGGAAGTTTGAAGGTATTTTAAGTGAAAAGGAAATACCTTTTTTGTCACATTGCTCTTTGAAGATATATTCTAAATCCTTAATGAGTGATCTCATATCGAATGTGTCATAGAATAACTCCATCATTCCAGATTCAATCTTTGAAATATCCAAAATTTCATTAATAAGAGAAAGAAGGGTACGACCACTCACTTCAACTGATTTTAAATACTCAGCCGATACAGGGTCGGAATCAATATGATTTCTTAATAACTCACTAAATCCTAATATAGCGTTAAGTGGAGTACGTATCTCGTGAGACATATTTGCAATAAACTGAGATTTGAAATTATTGGCTTTCTCTGCTTTTTCTGCCATTTGCTTATATTGCTCTTGAGATTCTACTAGCTCTGAAGTTCTCTCTAATACTTTTTTATCAAGATCTTGATTGAGCTCTTCAACTAATTTAAGTGCTTCTTCAGCTTTAAGCTTTTCGTCCCTAGCTTTGGCAAGGGCTTCTTTTTCTTTTTCTTTTGCCTGTGCTAAATTGGCCCAATCGATTTTTTCTGTATTAAAAATCTCTTTTAAGCTATTCATTACCTTATTAATAGAATCTGCAATGGCTCCTATTTCATCTTCACTTTCTAAAGTAATTTTTTGCGAAAGATCACCTTGAATAATCTGATCCATCCCCTTTGTGATTTTGGGAATAGGATCTACGATTTGCTTTGCAACCAAGTTAGCTAAAAATATAAGTAGAACACAAGAAATTAATCCAATAATCCAGGCTACACTTTTTAAATTTTGTAGCTGATTTTCAAGTTCAGAATGGTCTACTTCGCTTATAATGATCCATTGAAGATTTAAGAAATCAATTGGGGAATATGCAGTGAGTACATGTTTTTTATTATTGCTATCATCAACGATAGCACCGCTACCGCCATGCTTAGCCTTACTAAAAACATTTTTATTCACAAGATTACTCTGATCCGGGCTTCTAAAGCTATAGTTGATGGTCATTTTTTCATTGGTCGGACTATCTGATCTTAACTTGCCATCTTGTCCAACTAGGAAAGTTCTAAAGGTTTCTCCCATTCCTGTTCTTTCATTAACAATTGAATTGATCATGTTAATGGGCACTTGAACTATGAGAACTGCAATTTTTTTCCCATTTTCGTAAATTGGTGTTGCTATGAAACTTGCTGGATCATCGTACGAAGGAATGTAAGGTTCAAAGTCTACAATTCCAATATAGGAGTTTTCTTCTGTTTCGATAACATTTAAGAATGCATCCGCTATATTAGATTTTGAATGTGGACCTTTAAGTAAATTAGTTGCAAAATCAATTTCTTTAATTACCGAATAAACAATATTCGATGACTCAGCATCTACAATGAAAATGTCATAGTAACCATTTTTTTCAAGGATTTTTTTGAAAGAAGCGTGATATTTTTCATGGATTATGTCATATTTTAGCTCTTGATTCTTAGGTCTATAAAGGAGGTGCTTTTTGGTTGTTGGATATTTATTTGTTGAAATATATTTATTTTGTAAATGAATAGCAAAATCGGAAATGGGTAGAAGTTTATCTAAATCGAGGCTTCGACCATCATTTCTACTTTCATATTTAGGTAAGAATTCATCTTTATAATAGGTTTCTAGAAGTTCCTTTTCCTTTTTTGATTTCTTATAATTTCTAGAGCTTTTATTAAATGCATCGATAAGTTCTTTTGCTGCAGAAGAAGTGGCCATATCCTCAGATAGTAATTTTAACTGGGTTGTGAAGTTTGAAAAGTAGTTTTTGATCGCTATCTTTTTAATTTCTCTTGCTGCTTCTAACTTTTGGAGCTCACTTATTGAAAAGGTTTCAAATACCGATTGAAAGGCTATAATTGCAAATAACCCCAGAGGTATCAAACCTACAAAAATAAATGATTTAAGAAGCTTTAGCTTCAGGCTCTTCTTCACTTGTTTCCTCTTTAGATATTCTTATGATAAATTCGATATCTGTAATGTCATCATTTATATCAATATGGATATTTGAATTATTACTCAAATCTTTTGTCAGTTTTAATTGTAATCCTAAATCTAAATTTAAAGCCTCAAATAGATAGAAAGGTTCATACCACCGATCTTCAAACGCTTTAGGCTTTTCAATATTAGCCTTGATTCTTAAATCGATGAATTGTGGTGTCGATGTTTCTCTGATTTCAATAATTCTATCACCAGAATGTTTAATTAAGATTTGACTGAAAAATTTTATGATATTGAATGATATTTGCATTAGTTTCGTACTATCAACAAGAACGGTTATATTTTCTTTTTCAACTTGCTTAATGAGTTGGATGTTTTCAACACTAAGAGTGTAGGCAGAGATTGCTAGGATATTTTCAATTATGCTTTTGATCGAAATAGGCGCTATTTGGTTGTCTCTTTTTGTAAATGCTTTAATAGAACCAACATAGGATTCTATCCTATTAAGTGAATCAAAGATTATATTGGATCGTTTAAATAAATTTTCAAAAACCTTATTTTTTATTTGTTCATCTTTAGCAGCCTTAGCTTTGGCGACTTCTAGAGTTATAATTTGAACATTACCCATTGCCACTGTAAGTGGGTTACCAAGTTCATGAGCAACAGAACCTGCCATTTCGAGAAGGTTAGTGAATGAGCTTAAAATTACAGAATCAAGTTTTTGCTTTTCTAGATCTTGGGAGAGGATGCTTATCTTTAGAAGGTTAAGGATCTTTAGTTTAAGAAGATTAATTTCTATGGGTCTATTTATAAAATCGCTTGCTCCTGCTTCAAGATAGTTAATGATAGACGGCAGGTCTTGTCTTGCAGGGATAATTAAGATTGGAAAATAAAATTCTTTAAAAGTGCTCCTTAGTTCTGAAATGATTTTCAGCGCTCCAGACTCAATGATTGCAAGGTCAAAAATAATAACATCGACATTTTGTTCTTTGAGAGAGGGGCCCAGGTTTGGTATCAGAGGGGAGAAGGTAATAACGTCAAAGTTGGCTTGCATAAACCAATACGTTAAAACTTTAATTTGCGCCGGGTCTTCAGAGACCAGACCTAATTTTCTTTTACCTTCTATCATAACTCTACTGTTTATCGGTACTTTAGCTAAAAAGATTACTTAAATTGTCAGTTAATAATAAATGTTATTTCAGGTCTTTACTGACGGTATAATGCCGCTAGGTATCAATAATTTTTATTTTTTCAATTCCGTGGCCTAATAAACCTACCTTTTATATGGTATGGTTCCGCAAGAGGTTAGAATGCAGTACCAAGTCCTTGCCAGGAAATGGCGACCTAAAAATTTTGGAGATGTCATTGGACAGGATCATATTACTCGGTCTTTGAAAAATGCCTTAATTTCTCAAAAGCTGGCCCACGCTTATTTATTTACTGGCTCTAGGGGTACAGGGAAAACTTCAATCGCTCGGATTTTTGCTAAATCTCTACGGTGTACAGAACCTTCAGACCAAGGGGATCCTTGTAATACCTGTTCAAGTTGTCTTGATTTTAATACTTCTAATCCAATGAATATTCTTGAGATTGATGGTGCTTCTAATAACAGTGTAGAAAATGTTAGAGATCTCATCAGTGAGGTCGATTATCTCCCGAGTGAAGGTCAGTATAAAGTTTATATTATTGATGAAGTTCACATGCTGAGTGTGAGTGCCTTTAATGCTCTTTTAAAAACTCTTGAGGAACCGCCAGCTCATGTCATTTTTATCTTGGCCACAACCGAGCCTCAAAAGTTACTTGATACGGTTCTTTCAAGATGTCAAAGATTCGACTTTAGGCTTGTTCAAACTGAAGAGCTCATTTCTCACATAAAGAAAATTTCTGATGCCGAAGGAATTCGATTCCAAAATGAAAGGCTTCTCAAAGAAATTTGTAAGAGAGGAAAGGGATCGGTAAGGGATACTCTTTCTTTACTTGACCAAGTTCTTTGTTTTACATCTAGTAAAGAAATTTCAGAAGAAGTTCTTGTCATGTCTCTAGGACTGGCCAGAGACTCTGTCATCAAAGAACTTATGGTCGCAATTCTACAAGGAGATTGTAGCTCGATTTCTTCTTTGTACAGAAGCTTAATTCACGAAAATATCCCTGTGAAAAATATTATCTCTCCATTGATAGAAGTCTTTTATGAATTGATTCAATCACCAGATAAAGACGTTCTTCGAGATGTATCCACTTCGGAGCTCTTTTGGATTTTTGAAACTCTAGTGAGAGATGCAAAATGGGGAATTGATTCTCTTGATCCTGATAGAGTAGTTGAGATTATACTTCAAAAAATATCTTTAAGACGAGATTTCTTTACTCAAAAAGCTGTGATGGGTAATCAGAAAGTAGCGGTTTCATTAAATACTGTTGAATCGATCTCTGAAAAGCATGAAGAGGTAAGGACCGATTCGATGGAACCTGTCGACTCCCAAGAAGAGGAAGCCTTTGAAGAGGAAATTGACGAGGATTATGCTTATTCACCTTTAGATGCAGCTGACCCCGATCAAAAAGTAAGTGTCTTTAGTGATCCAGCAAAAGTGATTATGGAGGAAAAAAAAAGTCCAAAATCGACAAAAACCTGGAGTGATTTCTTAGTTTGGCTCAACTCCGCCTCGCCCTCAATCGCTTCCAACCTCGATCAAGGTAATCTCCTGTCAGAACTCGATCTTGAGGCCCAGCGGTTAAGTGTAGTTTATGGATTCTCACCCGAGAGCAAAGTTTTCTATGAGTTTCTTAAGGAAGATTCCATTAAAAAGAAAATAGTTCAGTATCTCGCTGAGTATTTTGAATTAGAGGTTTCATGTATCGAGTTGAGATTGAGTATTGAAGATGATGAGCAGTTCTTCTCTCAGGCACAACTTCGAGAAAAAGAAGAGAAGAAAGTAGAAGATGATAAAAGAGAACAACTTCTTTCTCATCAAACTTTAAAACATGCTGAACATATATTTAATTCAAAGATAGACAAAACAATCATAAATTAGGAGCTCAACATGGCAAATATTAATCAACTAATGAAACAGGCGCAACAAATGCAAGCAAAGATGGCAACTCTTCAAAAAGAGTTAGAGTCAAGGGAGCTAGATGTTTCTTCTGGTGGTGGAATGATTAAAATTAAAGTCAACGGAAAGCAAGAAATCCTAGAAATTAAACTTAATCCCGAGTGTGTGGATCCTAGTGATGTAGAGATGTTAGAAGAAATTGTAAAAACAGGCATAAATCAAGCCGTTAAAGAATCTCAAGATATGGTTTCAAAAGCGATGTCTAAAGTCACGGGTGGGATGAAGATTCCAGGTTTATTCTAATGAAACTTCCTGATTCCATAAATGATGTTGTTCATTTTTTTTCTAGACTCCCTGGAGTCGGTGAAAAATCAGCAATGAGATATACTCTTTTTTTATCGAAGCTAGACCCAGAGGATATTAAGCAGTTCTCTCTTTCTATGGCAGAATTAGCTGAAATTAAGAAGTGTGAATCATGTGGTTTCTTTTGTGAGGAAAACCTTTGTTCTATATGTAGAGATGATCATCGTGGTGAGGCTAAAAGTCTTTGTGTCGTAGAGGGTGTTTCTGATCTCATGGCTATTGAAAAAAGTGGTCAGTATTCAGGCCGCTATCACATCCTTGGAGGTGTTTTGAACCCTCTTTTAGGTATTGGTCCAGGAGAACTTCGAATGGATAAACTCTTTGAAAGAATAAATTCAGAAAATGTTGTTGATTTAGTTCTAGCGATCAATCCCTCCGTTGAGGGAGATGCAACCTGTAGTTATATTAGAGATCAAATTCCAGAACACGTTAAGGCCGAGAGGATTGGTTTTGGTATGCCTATGGGAGGAAGTCTTGAGTATCTAGACAGCCTTACGATCTCTAAAGCTTTAGAAAATCGAACTTCTTTTTAATTTATTGTCATCCTTATTTAAGATTTATAGAATATCTATAAGGTGGGCTTCAACGGACTGAAGTCGTAAATTTATGGAAGAAAACTTTTTACCTCAATTCAAGGAAACCTTCGAAAAGTTTGATTGGCCGAATAATCAACTCTTTCTTTGCCGAAGCGACGGTGTAATCCTTTATCAAAGTACTCAAATGTCGAACAATCTAGATGCTCATTCAATTGGTGCGCTGATTGGTGGTGTTTGGCAGGCGGCTAAAAGTTTGTCAGGATTCATACCAGGAGCTGCTCCTTCAAAGGATGGCTATCGATTAAGCTTTGATACAAGTTCACAAGGTGTTTACATACTTCCTTTTAGTTTAGGTACAGAGGAGTATTATTTAGGATCGATTTATAAAGATGAAGAGAATCCTGGAAAAATTAAAAGTATGCTTAGATCTAAGATATTTGCTTTAGAGAAGAAAATATCAGAGAAGACTGACACTAAGCAAGGTGACAAGAAAGAGCAATATTTGTTTAAAAATATTTCAGATCAGGAAATGGATGATATATTTGGCATTTACTCATAAGGAAAATTAAGAATGTCTTTTGTGAATTACCATTCAAAAGAAGTGAACTGTAAAATTGTCTTTTACGGACCAGGGCTTGGTGGAAAGACAACAAACATCCAATATGTGTATCAAAAAACGAGTGGAGAAAATAAGGGTAAGATCATCTCTCTAAATACAGAGAATGAAAGAACTCTTTTTTTTGATTTTCTTCCTCTAGATCTTGGGGAGATAAGAGGCTTTAGAACTCGATTCCATCTATATACTGTACCTGGACAGGTTTTCTATGAAGCCAGTAGAAAACTTATTCTACGAGGAGTGGATGGAGTAGTATTTGTAGCAGATTCTCAAGTCGAAAAGATGGAGGCCAATATCGAAAGCCTTAAAAGTCTCGATAAAAATCTTAGAGAACTAGGATATGAGCCCGATAGAATTCCGCTTGTTTTCCAATGGAATAAAAGAGATCTTCCAAATGTCTCTCCTGTTGAGGATTTAGAAAAACAACTCAATATTTCTGGAAAACCAAGTTATTCTGCCGTTGCATGTGAAGGAACTGGAGTTTTTGAAACACTTAAGGGAGTGACAAAAATGGTTCTCATGAATCTTAAAGGTGGCCTTCAACCAAATATTAATCGATAAGATTTTTATATTTTAAGAATATAATAAGAGATTCGATTAAAGCCTCTTGGCTATAAAAGCTTGACCGTGTCCCAACTAAATGATGTCCTTTCACTACGCCTAAATTTATTCCTTTAAAATATGATGGAAATTGAGCACTTTCAGTGGTAACGACGCCATCATTTTCTTTTCCATTATTAAAAATTGCTTTAGTAAGCATCATCCAAAAATGACTCTCATACCACTGGGCCTCTAAAGCAAGTGCTGTATAGAAAATATTTTGAGGAAGTCTCTTGTGATTTCGCTTGAACCAATCACCTTGAACCTTTTCGTCAAGAGAGAGCATAAGGTCTTTATAAAGAAAGTCTGTTTTCTTTTTAATTAATGTCTTGTCATCTGTTTTCTGAATATTTCGAATAATTTTTAAAATATTATGTTCAAACTTTTCGGTTCCTAAGATTGGACAGGCAATATTTGATACTCCAAAGACATGATCGCTAGCAAATTTTGAGTTTTCATAAACATAATGAAGAGCATCGATACCTCCTTTGGAGTAACCAATAATCCATAACTTTTCTTCAGGATGCTGTTCAATATATTTATTGAGTTGTATTCTTAAACTATTAGCATTCTCAGAGGTACACTTAAGCCCATTAATATTAGGAATGAAATATTTAATATTATACTTCTCTTTAAGTGATTTAAGAGTTCGCTCAAAGGTAGAAGTCGAAAAAATTTCATTTAAAACACCATCAACAAGCACAATAGTGGCATTAATTCTTGGATGATCTAAAATTGCTTTTTGTTCTGAGTGAGTATAATAGAACTGTCTCTCCATAAAAATGGCATCAAAGATTTGTTGATCTTTAATAAACTTTTCCTTTATGGGAAGTCCGTCTCGAATATCGGAAAGAATTCTCTGAGTAAGAGGATGCTCTAATCTTAGAAATTTATCATTTTTAAATTCAAGGACTGATAGAATAAACCTTAAAGCTGCATGGGAAACCCAAATTCCAGAGGTTGTACATTTCTTAACAAATTTAGCAATTGTAATGGGACCTGGACTTTTGATTACGGTGTGAACCATTTCAAAAATTTCCTCCACTGATGTTTTATGAGCAGTGGAGAGGAAATTCTTGGTTCTCTTATTTCTGTTGAGATAATTTTCCCATGCTGCGTTTTGTTGCATTCTTTTAATCTATCGAACTATCTCTCATAGTCAATGACCTGATACGGGTTAATCGCTTGATCAATTAGATAAAGTGCAGGCTTTAGATTCGCTTGATTCACTGTATCAATGAATCGTGCACCAGGATAAAAGCCTCCTTGTCCATAAGTCTGTGGAGATAGTTCAAAGGTAAAACAAAAAATACCATGCTCACCATAGGCCCAGTCACAAGTATCTCCAGATGCAATATAAAGGTCTGAAGAGGCTTGGGGTGTATACCCATTCCACTCTGCCATTTTCTCTGCCATCTTTTTAAAAACTTCACCCTCTCTTCCTCCCACTGGATCATGCTTGAAGCCCCACGGATAGAGAATCAGTTCTGAGTAAGTATGAAAAGAAAGCATAATTCTAAGATTACTTTTGGATTCGACAAAGTCTTTTATAGCTAAGGATTCAGGCTCAGAAAATGGATGCTTTCCATGATACACATCACTTCGTGGGTTGGAGGAAGAACCACCGGTATTCCATTCAAAACCATAATTTCGATTGAGATCTACTCCAAAAGTATCCACATCATTTACTCTTCTATTTTTTCTCCACATTTTGTAATAACGACTTTTAATATCATAGAGAGCTCCATCAGGATTCACTATAGGGATAATATAGATGTCTCTAGAATCAACAAGCTTTTTAATCTCTTCAGATTTGTCATAATTCTCAACCAAATATTTTGCGAGAAAGATGGGGACTTCCGTTGAGATATGCTCTCTTGCGTGATGAGTTGCTACGAAAAGAATTCCAGGAATAAAATTTTGAGTGGTTCTATTTTTCTGATGAGTAATACGAATCCCATTTATTCCTCTTTTTTCATGACTTTCACCAATAGTTATAAATTGGGCAATATGAGGTTTGGTTTCCGCAAGGTTTCGAAGAACCTGATTTGTTTCATCGTAGGTGTGAAACTTTTCTTCACTTCTGGGAAATTCATAAACATCATCACCATCCAATGCTCTATTTCGCGAAATATCTTCAAGTTTATGAGATTCTACGATCAGATGAGGAAATTGCTTTTTCAATTGGTTGTAATCGTGTTCGTTCACAGTAGAATAGATCTTTCCGTCTATGTACTGATCAATATGGATGAGATTTGCTAATTGGCTTCGAAGCTCTTGATTGTCCGCTTTTAAGTGGACCCAGTAAATATCTTGGGCAAAAGTTATAGACGAATAAATGAAGATTAGAATAGACATTAGTTTCATGGACCTTCCTTGGATAATAATGCTTCTCATTATAATAACATGGCAAGTCAGTGGTCGATAAAGGAGTAAGATAATGAAAGAACTTTCAAAAATTGGTGTGATTGGTGGTAGCGGTGTTTATAACTTAGGTGATGTTAAAGTCATCGCTGAACATAAAGTCGATACTCCTTTTGGTAAGCCTTCCAGTGAAATTATTGAAGGTGAGATTGCTGGACACCGAGTCCTTTTTCTTCCTAGACATGGAAAAGGTCACACACTCCTTCCAAGTGAAGTAAATTATCGAGCGAATATCTACGCTTTAAAATCTCTAGGTGTTCAATACACTATTTCTATTTCAGCAGTAGGCTCTCTAAAAGATGAATACCCACCAACAACCTTTGTTCTCGTGGATCAGTTTATTGACTGGACTAAAGGAAAAAGGGAGAGAACCTTTTTTGGCGATGGAATTGTTGGTCATGTTTCTACGGCCGTTCCTGTAGAAAAGTCTCTTCAAGAGTTTCTAGCTAATTGTTGTACAGATCTAGAAATCGGTCACAGTTTGGGAGGAAGTTACATCTGTATTGAGGGACCTCAATTTTCATCTAAAGCTGAATCACATATCTATCGATCTTTTGGAGCTGATGTTATCGGAATGACTAATGTCCCAGAAGCTTATTTGGCTAAAGAAGCGGGCATGGCCTTCGCGACCGTTGCTATGGTGACGGATTTTGATTGCTGGAAAGAGGAACACTGTACTCTCGAAGAAATCCTAGCTTATATGAAGAAAAACAATGAAGCCGCTAAAAAGCTTATTACCTATGCCATTCCAAAATTATCAGAAAACCTCCCTTCCTTCGTAAAAGAAAATACTAATGCTATAATGAGTCCAATGGAGAATTTAAGTTCTCAGCAAAAAGAGATGATCTCTGTTTTACTAAGGTAGTTAATGGTTTATACCTCTCATTACTCTGTTCTAAAGAAAGAGTGCCTCGATTCTCTTCTTGAAGGCCATGATCCCAATGGGAATTGGGTTTTCGCTGATATGACTTTTGGTGGTGGTGGACATACAGTTGCCATTGCCAAACTTTTTCCAAATAGCCGGATTTTTTCTACGGATCAAGACCCTGAGGCCCTAGAGAATGGTTATAAACTCCTTAAAGAAAAAGGACTTGAGAGTCGTGTGACTTTAATTGATACTAACTTTGTTCACTTTCCAAAGTGGTTTAGAGAAAACCAACCAAGTCTTTATTTAGATGGACTCATTGCAGATTTAGGCGTGAGCTCTCACCATTTTGATAAACATGAGAGAGGTTTTTCTTTTTTGGGAGAGGCAGAGCTTGATATGCGTATGGATGTTTCAGACCCTACTATTGATACAGCTCGAAAAATTGTGAATAAATACCCAGAAAAAGCTCTTGTGGATATCTTCAAAAATTATGGTGAAGAAAAGTATTCAAAAAAAATCGCCTCAAAAATTATAGAACACCGACAAAAAGAAGAAATTATCACCACAAAGGATCTAGAAAATATTATTTTTCACTGTTATCCACCTCAACAACGGCATGGAAGAATTCATCCTGCGACACGAGTATTTCAAGCACTTAGAATTGAGGTTAATCAAGAGCTTAGAGTATTAGAAGATTTAATCCCTCAAGTTTTTCCATTACTCAATCTTGCTGGTCGACTCAACTTCATAAGCTTTCATTCTCTCGAAGATCGAATTGTAAAACACAGTTATAAAAAATTACTAGAAACTGATTTACCTTGTCGGATTATTACTAAAAAGCCGATATTACCTTCAGAGAAAGAAATATCAGAGAATTCAAGATCAAGAAGTGCTAAACTAAGAGTTATAGAAAGGGTCAAGGAGTGGCCTTCAAAAAATAAATATAAAAAGGATGTTATATGACGACTACACGTAGAAGAGTAAGCGTAAAACGAAAGCCTAATCATTGGGAACAAATTAAGACGGTTATTTTCTCAACTAAAGGTTTTCCTATCGTCATGACGTTGTCAATGATTGGCGTCTTGTTTATTCTTTTTAGAATGAAGGGTGTGGAGCTAGATTACAAACTGACCGAGCTCAATAAAGAGATTAAGGTCATTGAAGTAGATGGCAAAGAGCTCAAAGCAAGAAAAGCTCATCAACTCTCGGTCCCCAATTTAAGAAAGTTGGCAAAAAAATATAATTTAAAATCGCCTACTTCTAAGCAAGTAGTCGTAATACCTTAATGATGCAAAATAGAAGCTTTTCTAAGAACGAAATACAAGGAAGTTATTCAAAAGAAAAAAAAAGAATTATTTTTGTATTCATTTTATTTATATGCTTCTTTTTAATTGTCCTCTTTAAAGCCTTCTACATTCAAATTCTTAATAATGATAAATTAATTGCTTACAGTAAAAAGCAAACACTTCGTTATTACAAAATCTACCCTAATCGAGGGAATATTTATGATCGTAATGGACACCCTTTAGCGATTAATACTCAGACCTATAGTATTTTTGCGATTCCAAAATATTTTGAGAATAAAGAGGAGACTCTTAAGAATTTCTCGAAGATCGTGCCAGACTATAAATTATGGGATCTTAAAAAGAAACTAAAAGATCGTGATCGATATACCTGGATTAGCCGAAAAATTGTGCTGAAGGATACGCAGGTTGAGCAAATTAAAAAGCTAAAAGGTATCTATATCGAAGCAGTTCCTAAAAGATTTTATCCTAACAGAGAACTTTTAGCGCAAACATTAGGTTTTGTGGGACTTGATAATGTAGGACTTTCGGGCGTTGAATATATTTTTGATAAAGAACTTCGTGGAGAAGAAAAGATTGTAAAATATCTTAGAGATGCGAAGGGCCGCCCGATTAAGATTGAAGCTGAAAAAGGAAAAAAGAGTAGTCAAGATATTCACCTCTCCATTGATAAAGACCTTCAAGCCATTTCAGAGAAGGCACTTCGAGAAGCCGTTAACTTCTATAAAGCCGAAAAAGGCGGAGTAGGGATCATGGATCCCAAGACAGGTGAAATTCTTGCGATGGCGAATTATCCGACCTTTGATCCAAATAATTTTAGAAAATCAAAGGCAAAGCATAGAAAACTTTCTTTCATTAGCGATCCCTTTGAGCCAGGCTCCGTGTTTAAAATTTTTACTGTAGCCTCTGCTTTAGAATTTAAAATCGCTAGGTCTGATACCAATTATTATTGTGAAAGAGGGCAGCTAAGGATTGGAGACCATATTATTAATGAAGCCGAAGCAGGAAAAAAGAATGAATGGCTTTCAGTATCTGAAATTATTAGTCATAGTTCTAATATAGGTACAACGAAGATTGCTTTTGATCTCACTTTTCCAAGACTAAAAAAAACGTTGGTAGATTTTAATTTTGGTCAAAAAACCGGTATTGAAATTCCAGGAGAGTCTCGAGGGATCTTTGATGATAACGAAAATATAAGTCCCCTTAAACTTAGTAATGTTTCTTTTGGACAAGGGATTGCAAGTACCGGTCTTCAAATCCTAGCAGCTTACTCAGCAGTGGCCAATGGTGGGATTTATTATCAGCCCACTCTTCTTAAATCTAAGGTCCCTCAAAAAGGTATTCGTGTTCTTTCTGAAGAGACCAGTCATGAGCTAACGAAGATGCTCCTTTCAGCAGTAGATGAGGGTACTGGTAAAAATGCTCGGATACCTTATTTTAAAATAGCGGGAAAAACGAGTACCGCTCAAAAACCTACTAAGGAGGGAGGTTACAAAGGATATATTCCTGGATTTGTTGGCTATCCAGTAGGAACGAATAAGCAATTCGTAATTTATGTTTATATAGACGGACCTCAAGGAAGAGATTATTACGGAAATACTGTCGCCGCTCCTGTTTTTAGAAAAATAGCAGAGTATATCCTCTACAAGGATAAAGATTTGCATCAAATGGCCATTCATTCAGAAGAGGTAAATGGCGGCAATATAGATTCGGTTAAGATTAAGGAATCAAGCACCAGAGTCTATTCTAAGGAAGAAGTTCCTAATTTTATAGGTTTAGATAAAGTTTCCTCAGCATATCTAGCAAAAAAAATGAAACTTAAACTTAAAGAGCAAGGCATTGGGGTTGTTACTGGTCAAACCCCCCTTCCTAAAACTAAATTAAGTAATGACACTGTCGTAAATCTCATTTATTCTCCTCCTAATTATGAGTAATGGCGATCTTTTAAAAAAATATAAAATCCCCACGGATATTCAAAAGTTAACATCTGTTTTACAAGAGGCTCAAAAGCAAGACCTCGTATTTTATAATTTACTTGAAGGGCAAGAATCTTCTTTTCAAAATAGATATGAGAAATCTCAAAAGCCCTTTGTGATTCTCAACAGCGATCCTCAAATTGAGTTTAATGGGCTCATCGTAGAAAATGATGATTTTCAAAAATTAAAGAAATCTCTTTTAGATCAATTTTATCCGCTTAACTCAAACCTAAAACTCGCTGGAGTTACGGGAACCAATGGGAAAACTTCAACCGTCTTTCTTGCTATGCAAATTGCTGAGCAGATTGGCAAAAGAGCTCTTTGTCTTGGTACCTATGGTTTAAGAAATAAAGATGGAATTTTAGAGGGTAACCTTTTAACGACGCCGGGTGAGATTGAATTTAGAAGAATTCTTTATGAATTTGGAAATGTGTATGATGTTCTTTTTTTTGAATATAGCTCTCACGCTCTTGAACAAAATAGAATAGGGGATCTCAGAATTGATATCAGTGCCTGGACAAACTTTGGCCAAGACCACCTCGATTATCATAAAACATTAGAAGCTTATTTTGAGGCAAAGTTAAAGATCGCAAGCTTTACTAAAGATCATAAAATTCTCATTAATCCTCAAGAAACAGAACTTTTTCATCAAATTCCAACTGAAAATAGGGAGGCAGTTAAGAGCTTAGACCCTAAAGGGCTTCCCTCTCACCTCAAAGCAGGCTTTAATTATTTAAACCTCAATCTTGCTTTTTTTATGAATCAAAAACTCTTTGGATTTAAAAAAGAGCAACTCGATTTTAGTCAAATAAAAACACCAGACGGTCGATTTCAAGTCTTAGAAAATAACAATAGTATAATTATTATTGATTATGCCCATACCCCAGATGCCTTTGGAAAAGTGATCTCTACAGCTCGAGAGATTTATCCTGATTATCGAATTAAAATTCTTTTTGGCTGTGGTGGAGATCGCGATAAATCTAAGCGCCCTTTAATGGCCCAAATGGCGGAAAAAGCTGATGGAATTTATATCACGAGTGATAATCCAAGGACCGAAGATCCGAATGAGATCATTCAAGATATTCTACAGGGTTTATCAAAAACAGATTTTAAAGCTAATATCAATAGAAAAGAGATGATTCATTTAGCTCTAAAGGAACTCAAGGAAAAGGAAGTTTTGCTTCTTCTTGGAAAAGGTGCTGAAGATTATCAAGAAATCAATGGTGAGCGGCTTCCTTTTTCAGATATTGAAATTGTGGAAGAGTTTTGGAGGTTAAATTGAAGAAAGAAGTTTTATTAGTACCAAAAAATCTTTTCCAATCTCATGGCTCACTAAATGGAGAGGCCCAAGTCATCACTGACTCTAGAAAAGTTCAAATGGGTGACATCTTTATTGGTATAAAAGGCGATCGGTTTGATGGGGGAGATTATTATTCAAGTGCAATAGAGCTAGGAGCATCAGTTATTATTGTGGAATCCCAAAAAGGTCGAGACAATCAAATAACTGAAGCTTTAAAAAACTATCCCAATACCGCTGCGATATTTGTGGAAAACTCCATTAATTATATTCAAGAAATTGCTAAAATTCATCTTTCTAATTGGAGATCAAGCGGAAAGACAGTAATGGCCCTTACTGGAAGTAACGGTAAAACCACTACTAAAGAAATGCTTGCTCATTTATTAAAAAGTCACATAGGAAATATGCTTCATTACACTAAAGGCAATTTAAATAATCATCTGGGACTTCCTTTCACAATTCTTGAGTTAAGTGAAGAGCATGAATTAGCTCTTTTTGAAATAGGTACGAATCACTTCGGTGAGATTAAAGCTCTTTGTGAAATTTGTGATCCAGATTTTGGACTTATTACAAATATTGGTGCCAGTCATCTCGAGTTTCTTGAGAATAAGGAAGGTGTCTTTCGAGAAAAAAGTGAATTACTGAATTGGATCGAGGCCAAAGGAAATAAACGACATTTTTTCCTTAATATCGATGACTCCTATTTAGTTCGTCATCGTGGCAATCCAGTCTGTATTGAAATAGGGGAAGGAGCGAAAGACTTTAATTGGAAATGTTTCCCTGACCATATTGAAGGCATGGAAAATTTAAAAAATGAGAATCTCCTTGGGGTTCATAATTTTAAAAACCTTTCGGTGGCCATTTCTGTTGCTTGTACTCTTTATCCTGATCATAAAAAAATCTTTTTGGAAGCTGCAAAAACTTTTACTCCCTCTCAAAATCGTTCTAGTTGGAAAATAGTTCAAGGCAAGAATATTTTCTTAGATGCCTACAATGCAAATCCATCTTCTATGATTGCAAGCCTTGGCTCTTTTTGTGATTACCTTGGTTCCAAGAACATTTCTATGAATGAGGTTCTTGTCGTCATTGGAGATATGTATGAACTCGGAGAGCATACGAAAAAATCTCATGAGGAAATAGGAAGCTTTCTTCAGAAAAAAGGAATTCATAAGGCACTTTTTATCGGCAAGTTTTCCTCGCTTTATCAAAAAGGTTTTGGAGCAAGTGGCAATACCTATACAAGTGTTGAAGACGCTAAGGTCGTGTGGAAAAGTCTATTTGATCAATGTAATTATTTTTTCATTAAAGGTAGCCGTGGAGTTCGACTAGAAGAACTTCTTAAGGAAGTAGGCGCTTCTTTACAAGCTTAGTCACATATAGGTATAAAATTATTTTACCGTTCTCATGGGATAATCAGCTTATGCTTTTTCATTTTCTTTATCCTCTCACCAAAGATGTTGCGCTGTTTAATGTTTTTAAATACATTACATTTCGATCTCTCGTAGCATTCTTGTTGAGCGTGATTATTTCTGTTTATTGGGGAAAGAGATTTATTCTTTTCATGAAAATGAAACAATTTGGTCAAGTCATTCGTGACGATGGTCCACAATCCCACCTCAAAAAAGCGGGAACTCCCACAATGGGTGGATTGTTTCTCGTGGGATCCGTTTTGATAGCCTTTCTCTTTTGTGGAAATTTCTTTTCCGTACCTATTCTCATGTCGCTTCTTGTGACTGTGAGTTATTTCCTTTTAGGTTTTCTAGATGACTATCTAAAGGTTCTTAAAAAAGATACGGACGGTGTTTCGGCACGGTACAAACTTCTTTGGCAGTTTAGTACGGCCCTCATTGTAGTTGCTTACCTTGTAATGAGTAAAACTATTGATACCAATCTTCATATTCCATTTCTTAAAGACCCGCTTTTTGACATGGGTTGGCTTTATATTCCCTTTGGCGCTCTTGTGATCGTTGGTTCAAGTAATGCAGTTAATCTAACCGATGGACTTGATGGTCTCGCAATAGGACCTATTATGACCAGTGCAGCAAGTCTGGCCGTAATTGCTTACGCGACAGGGCATAAAGAGATCGCTCAGTACCTTTTCATCCCCTATGTTGAAAATATCGGAGAACTTTCTGTCCTTGCTGCAGCCATTATTGGTGCAGGGGTTGGCTTTTTATGGTACAACACCTATCCGGCTCAGATATTTATGGGTGATGTAGGCTCTCTATCATTAGGGGGAGCGTTAGGCACCATGGCAGTAATATCGAGAAACGAAATTTTATTTGTATTAATCGGTGGTATTTTTGTGATCGAGGCCCTGTCCGTTATTATACAGGTAGCTTCGTTCAAGTTAAGAAAGAAAAGAGTTTTTAAAATGGCCCCCATTCATCATCATTTTGAGTTGAAAGGGTGGGAAGAACCAAAAGTTATAGTACGTTTTTGGATCATAAGTATTTTCTTAGCCATTCTTTCTTTAGCCACCTTAAAAATGCGTTAGAGGAGTTTTATGGAAAGGTTCAAGGGCAAGAAGGTTCTCATAGTTGGAATTGGAAGAACTGGTTTTACCTTAATCAACTTTTTCAATGGTCTTGATTGCCACATCAGAGTTACAGATATTAAGCCTATTTTTGATCTTAATAAAGCGATTAAAAAACTTAAGAAAATTACTCCTTCTGTTGAAATGACTTTTGGTGAACACAGAGATGAAGACTTTCTTGATGCTGATGTCATTGTTTATTCCAAATCAGTTAATCCAGATCTGCCTCAATTAGAATTAGCTAGAAAGCATGGAAAAATGGTTTTTAGTGAATTTGGTCTAGGTAATCTACTCTGTAAGAAACCAATTATTGCCGTTTGTGGAAGCTACGGAAGAACCACTGTTAGTCATATGATCGGCTTTTGCCTTCAGCTTGATGGTAAAAAAGTCTTTGTGGGTGGAACCAGTGAAACACCTTTCATTGATATGATCGCTCAAAATGAAGGAGTGGAATACGATTATGCTGTTGTGGAAGTTTCTGCTGTTCAACTTAAAAAGTTAACGAACTTTCATCCTCACATGGTTGTGTTTACCAATATAGGCGAAAAATACCCGACGACTCACTTCACTTCCATGGGTGAGTATATTGAAACCAAATTAAGTGTGATTAAATCCCTTTCTCCAGATGATATTTTGATCGCAAACTTTGATCAATTGGCAAATAACTCTTTTATTCGAAACGCAAATTGCGTGAAATACTGGTACTCTAGAAAAAGCTTCGTCAATCTTGGTGTGATGGATGAGATTCAAGGAACTCATTTTCACAATCGAAGGATCAATTGCAATATTAACTATCACTCCGACTTCGTTGTCTCTAAAATGAGAATTGTTGGTCAAAGCAATAGAGAAAATCTACTTGCTGCCATCACTGCTTGTAAGGCGATCAACGTTAGTGATAAATCAATTCAACTTTTAATTGAAAAATTTCCGGGAATACCTCATCGACTCGAATTCCTTCTCGAAAAAAATGGTGTTGCTTTCTACAATGACTCTAAAGCTGAATCTATGGACAACATGATTGAAAGTCTTAAATCATTCAAAAAACCTGTAATTTTGATTGCTGGTGGAAAAGATGATGAAGAGATCAGTTTTGAACCATTTGCTAACGATATGATTGAGTTCTCTAGAGTTCTCGTTCTCGTTGGAGAGTGTAAGGAAAGGCTTAATCGAACTCTTGGAGAGCATGGTCAAACTTTCATTGTAGGATCTTTCGAAGAATCAGTTCTTCTTGCCTACCAAAAGTCTCGAACAGGAGATGTTATTCTTTTAAGTCCAGGAAACCCTTCAACTGACTTTTTTAGAGATTATGAGGAAAGAGGCAATTATTACAGAAAGCTTGTTTATCAGCTTTAAAACTAATTACCTTTATAAAAACTTTCTACTGCTCGATTAAATTCGCCACTGGCCTTAAGCTTTCTCATGGCCTTGTTAAATTTATCTACTAATTCCTTACGGTTCTGCTTTTTATTGAAGATAAGGTAGGCGCTATTTACAGCTACAGGATTTTTAGACCCTTTAAACTTTCCCTCAAGTTGATTTCTTTTGAGGATTATTCTCGCAGATACCTCATCGATTATAGTACCATCAAGTCTTTTCATGGAGATCATTCTAAAAATTTGGTCGTGTCCATCTATAATATGAGCTTGAAAGAGCCCATTTTTAATAACCTTATCGAGATCTTCGCCATAGCTCCACCCATCCATGAGTCCTACGTGCTTCCCTTTAAGGCTTTGAATGTCGGTGAAGTTAAAACTATCTTCCTTAAGATTGTAGTAAAGAAGTCTCTCTTCCCAAATGGCGTCTGAGTAATCAAAAACCTTTATTCGCTCTGAGTTTTTATAGGCACCAGCTACACCGGCCATAGCGTTTTGCCCTAGTTTCATGCATCTTCTCCATGGAAGTCCCACGAGATGAGGTTTAAAGTCTGTCTGATCAAAAATAAGTTTTACAAGTAAGGGATAAAGACCATGAAGCTTTCCGTTGGCTAGATAAGTGTAGGGTTTGTAATTTTGATCGAAGGTAATAGAGTTTTCATTGATGTAACTTTCACCCTTACTTTTGGAAACTAATTCCTCGGTCTTTTGTTCAGAAATGCAGGAGCTCAATAAAAGAAGCAAAAGAAGCAAATGTTTCATATTATCTTTCCTTTTTCAGTTTAATTATAGTTCAGAGAGCAATCT
Organism: uncultured bacterium; assembly: GCA_965365285.1. Lineage (GTDB taxonomy): Bacteria > Bdellovibrionota > Bacteriovoracia > Bacteriovoracales > Bacteriovoracaceae > JAURDE01. The sequence goes on along the minus strand of CBDUBC010000005.1, from coordinate 35,849 downwards.
TGTAAAAGAGAAGGATTTTGATAAAATAAAAAAGTGAATTTTATAGAATGGGGACAAGAAAAAAAACAAAAATACTTTCTAATTAATTTAGGAGCTCTTTGTATTTTAGGTCTTTTGATGGTTTATTCAAGTTCCTATATCTACGCAAAAGAAACTTTTGGAAGTTCCAGTTATCTTTTTGTTAAACAATTTATTTTTCTAATTCTGGGTGGGATATCTCTTTTTATTGTTTCAAAAACTAAATTGAATGTTTGGATCAAGTATGGCCCTTACATTAATATCTTTATTTCCTTTTTAATTCTTCTCACCTTTATTCCTGGTCTTGGAGTGAACGTTAAAGGTGCTCATCGCTGGATAGGTCTATTTGGAATCAATATTCAGCCCGGTGAATTTGTTAAATACTCTGTCGTCTTATGCTCTATTTATTATTTCGAAAATTTCTTTCGCTTTAATCTTAAGGAAAGAGTTTTAAATGGAATCTATCTTTTGGCACCCTTGGCCCTCCTGCTTTTTCAACCAGACTATGGATCTTTTACTATTTGCTTTCTGGTTATTAGCTTCGTTTGCTATATTTCAAACTTTAGTAGGAAATATTTCTATACCTTTGTCATCTCAGGAACTATTGCCGGGGTTATCCTTTTGTTCTCTGCCCCCTATCGAGTTGAGCGTCTCCTAGCATTTATGGATCCATGGAAAAACCCCAAAACATCTGGGTTTCAGATCATTCAAAGCTATCTTGCCTTTGCCAATGGGTCGCTTTTTGGACAGGGACTTGGAAATTCTAATGAGAAGCTTTTTTATCTTCCAGAGGCCCATAACGATTTTATCTTTAGTGTTCTGGCAGAAGAGCTTGGTTTTATTGGGGTTGTATCCGTGACTTTCATTTATCTTTATATGTTAGGTCTGGGATTCTCTTTGGCCCTAAGAACAAAAAAACGCATAGCATTAATTGTAGTGGCTTCAATTGTCTTTGTCATTGGTCTTCAGGCCCTTCTTAATATGGCCGTTGTCTTAGGTCTTCTACCTACAAAAGGTCTCAACTTACCCTTTATTAGCTATGGTGGTTCTTCCCTGGTTGCTAACCTAATTGGTATAGGCTTCTTGTTTTCCGCCCTTAGGTGTTGTAATGAGGAAGAAAGCATCCAAGAAGGGCCCTATGCAAGACATCAAATGTAATCCTTTTGTGAAAATTCACTTCATTGGAATTGGCGGTATCGGTATGAGCGGTATTGCTGAGATTTTATTAAAAATGGGTTATTGCGTTACCGGTAGTGATATTTCTCATTCCTCCACTGTGGAGAGATTGATTCAAATGGGTGCTGAGATTTATATCGGGCATGAAGCAAAAAATATCACTGACCAAACCACAATCGTCTACAGCTCTGCAATCAACGATAAAAATCCCGAATTTAAGGCCGCTAAAGAAAAGAAAATTCCTATCATGAGAAGAGCTGAAATGCTTGCTGAACTCATGAGGCTTAAAAAAGGGGTTGCAGTTGCAGGTACCCATGGAAAAACCACTACAACAAGCTTTCTTGCTACGATTCTTCAGGGTGGAGGTTTTGATCCAACTTATGTGATTGGTGGGATTGTCGAAAATCTCAATGGTCACGCTAATATCGGTAAAGGAGAGTATCTCGTTGCCGAAGCTGACGAGAGTGATGGATCCTTTTTACTCCTAAATCCTATTTTGTCAGTTATTACTAATATCGATCTAGATCATATGAATCACTATAAGAGTGAAATGAATCTTATGGAAGCTTTTGAAGAGTTTGCTAATAAAATTCCTTTTTATGGAGTATGTGCACTCAACGCCCATGATAAAAGGCTTCAAGAACTAAGAAAGAATATGAAAAAGCCTTATGCTCTTTTTGGATTAAGAGAAGAGTATGAGGGTAAGCTAGATTATGAAGCGAGAGATATTAAGCTTTATGAAAATAACTGTGAGTTTGATCTTTTTATTTCTGATAAATTTGAAATCAATATAAAAATCAACCTTCCCGGTCGTCACAATGTTCTTAATGCTTTAGGAGCAATTACTCTTAGCCATAAACTTGGTCTGAGTCTTGATTCCATCGCTAAGAGTATTGAAGCCTTTAAGGGTGTTGGAAGAAGATTTCAAACTCTTGTAAAAAGAGAAAACCTAGAAATTATCGATGATTATGGACATCACCCAACAGAGATTAGTGCTACAATTAAAGCGGCAGTTGAAACTAGACCTGATAGAAAAATCAAAGTCATCTTTGAACCGCATCGATTTTCACGCACCAAAGAGTGTTGGAATGAATTTCTTCACTGTTTTAATCAAGCTCACGAGGTATATCTTTGTCCAATTTATCCTGCTAGTGAAAAAGAAATCTCAGGTATTAATTCTCTAGTTCTTGCTAACGATATCAATCGAATTCATCCTGAACTCGTAAAGAATATAGAACTTCATGAAATATCTGATATTCTAAAGTCATCCCAAGATGAGAATACCACCTTTTTGGTGTTGGGAGCGGGAACCATTGGAAAGAAGATTAGAGAAGTTATTAAGTATGAATTTAATTAAGGATCTTGAAGGTATTCAATCTGTTGATATTGAGTTGGATAAAGACCTCTCAAAACGATCGACCTTAAATCTCAAAGCTCAGGGGCATTTAATTACGGTTCGTAATTTAGATGCACTTGTCTCAGTATTAAAACTTTTAAAATCTCATGAACTCAATTTTAGAGTCCTTGGCCTTGGGGCGAATCAGATCCTCCCTCAAGTTTCAGATTTTCCTTATCTAAAACTTGATTTTGGATATGATAAAAATATTTTTAGCGCTGTTAAATCTATCTATACCTTACCGGCATCGATTCCCCTTAACGTTCTTACTTCTCAGGCAATTAAATATGAACTTAAAGGGTGGGAAGCTTTTACGGGTATTCCGGCTACTTTGGGTGGAGCTGTTTTTATGAATGCAGGAACAAGACTTGGAGAAATCGGGTCTCTTGTTAAAAAAGTGAAATATGTAGATCGGTTTGGAAATCACCATGAAAGAGTGACTACTGCTAAAGATTTTAGATATCGGGCCAATAATTTTCTTGAGGAAAGTGATGTAATTTACGAGGTGGAGCTTACTCACCATGGAGTTAGTCCTGGAGTCGGTCAGCAAATAAAAGATTATTTAAGTTATCGTAATACAACACAGCCGTTAAACGATAAAACCTGTGGTTGTATGTTTAAAAATTATGAAGAAAGTGGAGAGAAAAACTCGAGTTCTTGCCCTGCAGGAAAATTTCTAGATATAATGGGTTTAAAGGGGTTCACAATTGGTGGTGCTCAAGTAAGTCATGTGCACGCTAATTTTCTCATCAATAAAGGTGGGGCGACCAAAGAAGACGTTCAAAAGCTTTTAACATTGTTAAAGTCTGAGCTCGCTCTTCAGTATGGTAAGGAATTTGAACTTGAAGTAAAACTATGAAAATAATTTTTCTCTCTCTTCTGTTCGCAAGTACCGCTTTCTCAAATACGCCTCCCTCCAAAGATGGTGAAATTAAGTATCGAACCTTTTTTGGAAATTGTCCGTCTCGGACTGCGGGAACTCTGACACTTAAACTTGTTAAAGAGTTTGAAAAAAATAAATCTCTATATGACGTTAAGGAAATGATTCTTCAAGAAGACCTAAAAGAGAAGCATTTTATAGCTAGCTATAAAGTGAACTATAATCCTCTTAAAGATCTTTTAAAGTTTAAATTTAATTGTCCAAAACCACTGACTAAAGTTCAGGTATATAAAGATGGCGGACTAGACTCTTATGAGGCCATCCTAGTCGATGACGGTGAGCTTTATGATCCAACTTACGAAGTAATTCTAAGAGAAGAGAAAAAGTTAAAAGGAAATCTTCCAAGTCTCGCATTACCCGTGAAGCTTATTGATAAGGCGAAAAGGTTGGAAATTACTGATCTTATCCATGAGATGGGACCAGAGATTCAAAAAATGACGTCTGAAATAATTCTTGATAACTCTAATGATCTTACAATCATTTTATCTATCAATGGTTCTCCAACATCAACATTTTTTGGTAATGAACAGTGGAGCGAAAAGGTTGAGAAATTACAAAGACTTCTCGCTCACATGAAAACAAAAAAGAAAATCCCTACCGTTATCAACATGACGAACCTCAAGAAAGTAGTTGTCAGGTTCAGTGACAAATTCTAAAATTTACTAGACGCAAGTCTAAGAGTGGAATGATTCCATTCAAAATATGAGAAAGGACTCTCATGAGCGATAAAAATATCATTGTTGGTCTCGACATTGGTACCACCAAGGTATGCACCATCGTGGGTTATCAAAGGCCAGACTCAGAAATCGAAATCATAGGAATAGGCACGCACCCCAGTTATGGTCTTAAAAAAGGCCAAGTAGTTAATGTTGATAAAACGGTTCGTTCTATAAAAGCCTCCCTAGAGGAAGCAAGGCTTATGGCCGGAATTAAATTTGGTACGGCCACAATTGGAATTGCTGGTAACCATATCTATAGCTTTAATAGTTCAGGTGTTGTCGCAATTAAAAATAAAGAAATTAGTCATGATGATGTAGAACGAGTTCTAGAGGCTGCTAAGGCCGTCGTCATTCCAAGTGATCGTGAAATTCTTCATATTATTCCACAAGAATACAAAGTAGATAATACCTCGGGAATTAAGAATCCAGAGGGAATGGTAGGTGTCCGATTAGAATGTAATGTTCATGTCGTAACTGGAGAAATAAGTCTTATTCAAAATCTTGTGAAATGTGTAGAGCACGCTGGTCTACATACAGAAAAAATAATTCTACAGCCCATTGCAAGCTCTGAAGCCGTTTTAACATCAGAAGAAAAAGAAATGGGCGTCGTTCTTATTGATATTGGTGGGGGAACAACCGATGTGGCCATTTGGCATGATGGTAGTCTAATCCATTCTCATATCATCCCAGTAGGAGGTAATCACTTTACTAACGACCTCGCGGTTGCTCTTAAAATCCCACATAATGAAGCGGAAAGAGTAAAAGTAAATCATGGCTCTGTTCTAAAAGAGAAACTTAATCAATCTACCTCTATTTCAGTTCAGGGATTAAGTGGAACTAAGCCTCGAGACGTAAGTGTTGGTCAGATAAGTGAAGTACTCGAGGCAAGAGCAGAAGAGCTCTTTCAAATTATTAAAAATATTATTTCCGATAAAGAGCTTGATGAAAAAATCACAGGTGGTTATGTCATTACTGGAGGGGGAGGCTTAATTGCTGATCTTCCTGAGCTTGCTGAATATATTCTAGAGAGACCTGTGAAAGTTGGCTATCCGCAAAGCTTTGGTGGGATGACCAATATAATGAGAAATCCAAAATTTTCAACAGTATTAGGGCTTTTAATTGAGGCGAGTAAAGGGAAATACCAGTACTCGGAGGAGATCCCTGCAGATATGGTGAACCACGATATCTTGGGGCGACTGAGTGATTCAATTAAGAGTGTTTTTAGAGAAATTTTTTAAATTGGGAGGAATATATGAGTGGTATTTTTGAAATTTCAGATAATGGTCCAAAGAACGCTTTAGGCGCCAAAATTAAAGTTATTGGTATAGGTGGTGGCGGCGGTAATGCTGTTAACACTATGATCAAGGCAGGTTTAACGGGAGTCGAATACATTGTAGCCAATACCGATATTCAGGCGCTTCATGCTAACCTCGCACCAACTAAGATTCAACTTGGTCCAGAGATCACTAAAGGTTTAGGAGCTGGTGCCAATCCAGAAGTGGGAAGAAAGGCTGCACTTGATGAATATGAATCAATCTCGGAAGTTCTAGAAGGTGCAGACATGGTTTTTATCACTGCCGGAATGGGTGGAGGTACAGGAACGGGTGGTGCTCCTGTTATTGCAAAGCTTGCTAAAGAGCTTGGCTGTTTAACAGTAGGGGTTGTTACAAAACCATTTCTTTTTGAAGGAAAAAGGCGATTTAGACAAGCTGGTGAAGGAATAAGAACCCTAGAAGAAAGTGTTGACTCTCTTATCACGATCCCTAACCAAAGACTTCTTTATCTCGCTGGAGATAATCTCTCTTTAGTCGATACATTTAAAAAGGCTGATGAAGTTTTATTAAATGCTGTAAGAGGGATCTCTGATCTTATTAATAATACAGGTCATATCAACTGTGACTTTGCTGACGTTAGTACGGTTATGGCAAATAAGGGTCTCTCTCTTATGGGTACAGGGATTTGTTCAGGACCAGACCGAGCGGTTAAAGCTGCGACTGAGGCTATTAGTTCACCTCTTCTTGAAGATATTTCCATCGATGGTGCGACTGGAATTATTATCAATATCACAGGTAGTGAAACATTAAGCATGCATGAAACGCATGAAGCCGTAACTCTGATTATGGAAGCTGCTGATGACGATGCAGAAATCATTTTTGGTACTGTAATTGATAAAGAAATGGAAGATGATATTCAAGTAACAGTTATCGCGACTGGTCTAGGTGGTAAAGAAAGAGTTAAGGTGGATGATGTGAAGCCTGAGCCAAAAAAAGTAGAGCAGCCTGTTCAAGAAAGAGTAGAGGTTTCGAGGCCAGTTGAACAAACGTATGAGCTTGAAGAAAAAATTGAAGAGCCAGTTGTTGAAGAGAGAACAATTCAAACACAACCAAAAAGAGAAATCTCTTCTTTAGAAAAAACTATTCAAGAGGCCTCTAGGAATTACAAAAAAGAAATTCAAACAAGTATGCCTCAAGAGACTGCTCAGGCTAAGGTTGAAGCTCCTGCTGAAAGACCTGTTTCAAATCGAACAAAGTCTATTGCAGAAAAACTTGGATTTATCAATTTTGATGAAGATGAGTTAGATAGACCAAGTTATCTACGGAGAGAGAAGCAGAATAATAGCGAGCTGAATAATTAATTTTTAAACTTTTCCACATCACCTTCTAAGCAAAAGAGGGTGATGTGGGATTCTATAAGATCCTTTTCTTCATTTAATATATAATCAACTTTTAAAAAACTTGGAACTTTCTCTTTTTTCCATAGAGCTTCACGCTTGTTATAGATTCTTATCCCTTGAGATGAATCTTCCGCATGAGTTATGGCCGACCTTACTTTGATCCAAGTATTATGTTGAAAAAGCTGATGGTGTTCCTTACAGAAGGGAAGCTTATTATCCAGTTTACAGCAATGCTCACAGAGAAGTTTCTCACAGATACTACATTGATTAATCGCTGCTCTAAAAAAATGATTCTGACAGTTTCTAGATGGAGAAAAAAGTTTTTTTAAGTAATTAAAAATCATGAATAAAGACTTCTGGCTTAATACCAGTAATTTTACTAACAGCTTTTCTTACTAAAATACGAAGCTCTTCTGATGAGTAATGCTTATTACTTTTAAGATAGCGATCGACTGTGCTTTGAATCAGTTTATTTTCGATCACATCATTTAGACCTTGATAGGTAATTTGAAATTTTTTTCGATCGCGAATAAGAGAAATGAGAATGATGCCTCCTTGAGCGATTTTTCTTTTTTCTTTGATACGATCTTTTGAGATTGGTAGGTCATTGATTTGTACGAGGGTAGGATCCTTTTCTTCATTTTGCTTGATCTTCCATTTATGACAATTCAGTTCATCACCATTCAAGAGTAAGCTAGATTGAGAATTAGGATAGAGAGAATCAAAAAACTCCTTATGACGTTTAAGAAAATAACTCTCTCCATGAATGGGAATAAAATGAGTAGGGTCTACAGTCTTATAAAGTTTTTTGAGATCATCTTTTCCAGGGTGACCTGAAACATGAACAAAATCATCCTGACTAGTAATGATCTCCGCTCCTGTTTCCACTATTTTGTTGTAGATGGTAGCGATTTTAGCTTCATTCCCAGGAATACTTTTGGAAGAAAAGAGAAAGGTATCGTTTTTTCCAAGTTTAAAATATTTATCTTCAGAGTAAGCAATCCTTCGAACAGCTGATTTAAAATCCCCCTGACAACCTGATACGAGAATGACTAGAGAGGGGTCTTTGATATCGACCTCGTCCACATCATGGATTCCATAATTGATCTCTTCTAGAAAACCCGTTTTATTAGCAACTTTATAATAGTTGGCCATAGAAGAGCCATAGGTGACCACTGTCCTTTTATATTCTTTTGCTAATTTCAAAATCGTTCGTAGTCGAAAGGAGTTTGAAGCAAAAAAAGTAATAAAAAGGCGGCCTTTAGAATTAAAATAAGTCGAAAGAGGCTTTTCAAGATCCTCCTCTTCTTTGGTATTTAAATTTCTAGATAAGATATTTGTACTGTCAGCGAATAAGATCCTTTTTCCATAGGATTCCATTTCCTGTTTTAGCCAATCAAGATCAAATTCAGTATTTTTAATATTGATTTTGAAGTCAGAGAGATAGAAAAATCCTAGCTCCTCCGTTTTTAGTAAAACTCCATATGTATCAGGAATAGAGTGGTCAACTTTAAGAGGTTGAATAATAAAGTTATCAAAATTAAGCATCTGCTTATTTTGATATTCATCCACATGAACCTTAATGCCTTTTGCCTCTATAAGTGCTTTAGCAAATTGAGGCGCATGAACTTTAATTTGTGGAAACCTTTTAAGCAGCAATCTTAATCCTCCCAAATGATCTTCATGAGCATGAGTTAGAATGAGATCCGTGGGAGGTGAAATATGTGAATAATCGGGGATTAAATAATCAATATTGAAAGGATTATCATCGGGAAAAAGAATGCCGCAATCCAGTATAACCCGAGTATTTCCTCTTTGGATAAGGTTCATATTGGCGCCTATTCGTCCTAGGCCTCCGAGTGGGGTGAAAGTTAAGTCGTTTTGGGCCAATTAAGACTCCCTGTATTTAATAATTGGTCCCGCTATTATATTCTAATGAAATGAAAAATAGAGGTATAGCGCGGCTAATTATAATTATTCTGGTCCTTTTTTCGGGATCTGTCAGGGCCTCTGAGATTATTATTGGACTCTCTAATATTCCTAACAATTTGAGCCCATTTTTTGGAACAGATGCGAACTCCCAAAATATTAATAGGCTGCTTCATAAATCTCTCATCGATCTTGATGAGAATATGAAATTTATTTGTATCCTTTGTGAAGACTATCGTGAGGTCAAGAGTAAAGATCGATATAGTATTTATTTTAAGCTTAAAGAAAATCTAACATTTTGGGATGGCGGGCCTGTTACTTCTAAACATGTTTTAGAGAGTGTCCGTTATTTTACAAGTCCAGATATAAATTCCATTTTTCGTTTTGCCTTTAGAAAAATAAAAAAAGTAAACATAATTTCTAAGTATGAATTTGAACTTATTTACGGCAAATTTGAGCTCGATCACCTCTCCAATCTTGTTTTATTAAAGATTCTTAAAATTCCATTTTCAAAAACTCACAGAAACCCAATTGGAATAGGGGAGTATCGTCTGGCAAGACCAGGAGAGCTCTCAATTGAACTGCACTCTAAGAAAAACCCTAATCTTATTTTTAAAGTTGTGCGAGATGAAACCACAATGGCACTCAAGCTGATTAATCAAGAGGTAGATGTGGTCCTTGGTGATATGTCTCCGAGAAAAATTAATTGGATTTTAAAAAACTATTCAGAAAAAATTATGAAATGGGAGAATCAGAGTACAAACTTTGTCTATATTAATCCAAACCATAAAAGCCCTCTTCTAAAAGAGAAAAAAATGAGAGAGGCCCTTAGCTTACTCATACCGAGAAGAGACATGTTAAAGTACAAACTTAAGGGTAATGGGCTCCTCGCTAAAAGTATTTTTAGTCCTGCTTTTAAAGATGTTTTTATCGACTTTGACATAGATGATTATAATCCTAAACTTGCTCGAACCTATTTTAAAGAACTTGGTTATGAGCTAAAAAATAATCATTATCAGAGAGATGGAAAACCTCTTACTTTAAATTGGATTGTTTCTAATAACAAAGGCGCTTTAGAACTTGTCCATGTGATTAAAAATAGTTTCGAAAAAGAGAATATCCAAGTAAACCTAGAGATTCTTGAGTGGGGAAACTTCATGAGAAGATATAAACGCGGACAGTTTGATCTTGTTATGGCCCAATGGGTTGGTTTTACAGGTCCTGATATCTTAAATTTTGTATTTAGTTCAGAAATGATTAGTCCTAAAGGGGGAAACAGAGGGCACTATATTAATAAAGAGGTCGATCGCCTTCTTGATCTTGCTATTGAGACGAGTGAAAACCAAGAGAGAAATAGCTATTTTAAAAAGATCTTAAAGAAAGTGAATGAGGATTATGCCTATATTAACTTATGGCATCCTTCTGTGGTTTGGTTAGCACGAACGTGTCTTAATCCAGTAAAACCTTTTCCCAATGGAAGTTTTATCCCGTTATCAGATATTAAAAAGGTGGACTGCAAGAAATGAGTAATTATTTTAAAGTAAATGTCGCATTTGAAAATGAAGAAATAAAATTTTGTGAGAATATCGAGAATCGTGCTCTCAACGTCTATCAATGTGATGGGATTGAAGATTATTCTCTAGGAGAGGAGGAAATTGATAAGATTTTAGGAGATAAAGCTTACGGAGGAGGCAATCTTTCAGATGAGGATATCAATATACTTGAAGAATCTGTCATGTTGACCAAATCTATTGTGAAAAACTTTTATTTTTATCAAGGTGATGCCAATGAGAGAGCGCAAGAATTTTTCGATTTCCTGGATAAGGATTACCCTTCAATCAAAGTAGTTTTAGAAGAATGTGAGGGTGAAGACTGGAACGAATCTTGGAGAGAAAACTTTAAGCCTATTATCATTTCTAGTAAAACTAAGATTTACCCTAGCTGGTATAAAGAGAATCAAAAAGAAGAGGATCCCTCGATCGTTTATATCTATCCAGGCCAGGGTTTTGGTACAGGAGGGCATGAGACAACCTTTTTATGCTTGCAGCTCCTTGAAGATATAATAGATAAAAACCTTGGGTTAAAGACTTGTCTAGATTTTGGATGTGGCTCCGGAATTTTAGGAATTACTGCTATTAAAAAAGGTATAAGTACAGTTCACTTTTGTGACGTTGATGTCGATGCTATCGAGAATTGTCGGCAAAATTTCAATCATAATGAAATTATAGAGGATGGAGAAAAAACACTAAGTTTTTTGCGCGATGATTTCTATGGTACTCAAGAATACGACCTTGTTTTTGCTAATATCATTCAGGGTATTCTACTAAAAGAAAAAGCGACTATTACTGAGTCAACAAAACACGCTGGTCATTTAATTCTGAGTGGCCTTCTTAAAGGTCAAGAAGAGGAAATCATTCAAGAGTTTAATGACTATAAATTTCTAAAAAAAGTAGAGAAGGGAGATTGGATAGCCCTTTTAATGCAAAAACTATGAGAGCGGTCTATATTGAAGATTTAACAGACGATGAATTTATCACCATAGAGGGTGAAGATTCTCATCATTTAATTAACGTTGTTCGAATTCAAAAAGGTGAAAAAATTCTACTCATGAACGGTAAGGGATATTTCGCAGACGGTGAGGTTGAGCTTATTCAGAAAAAAAGAGTTACTTTTAAGGTTCATAGTAAAACTCATCAAGAAAAGATAGGGCAAATATCTCTTGCTATCGCAGTCACAAAAAAAGATGCCTTTAATGAAATGATTAGATCGGCAACGGAGATGGGAATTAATAGAGTCATTCCTTTTTACTCAGAGTTCTCTCAACGTCTGAAACCTAATTACGAAAAGATTAATAAAATAATGATCAATGCTCTTACTCAATCTAATAACCCCTACTTGCCACAGGTAGATAAGGTTGTGGACTTTGATGATCTCCTTTCGCTTTTACCAGAATTTGAAAATAAAATTCTATTTTCTTTAGCAGACCATCATTCCACAAACTTAAAATCAAAGAGTAGTACACTCATCATCATAGGACCTGAAGGCGGATTATCTCCAAGTGAAAATGAGCAGCTGATAAAAATGGGTTCTACTTCTGTTCATTTACCTACACCCATACTTACTGCACCCGTTGCATGTTGTGTAGCCTTAGGCTTTGTACTTGGAAAGGTAAGTTAACTATGTTAGACTATCTGCAAAAGAAGAGGTGACTTCATGAACACTCAAGGACAAACCGACCCTATCAAAAAAAACTTCGATCCTAAAAATATCATTTTTAATTTTGATGAAGAGGAAGAAAGTCAGGATTTTGATGAAATCAATTTTAAACCCATTAATGCTGGGTTAGGTTTTCATCATGAAGATAAAAATCTTAAAAAGATAATTAAAGCACCCACGACCTCTAGAGCTCAAACAAAACCTATTCAACAAGCAACTGTTACACCTACGACTTTCACGACAAGACTCAGCACAAAAATGGAAGAGGTTGCTTTACCAGAGCTCCATCATCGAGTTGAGAAAGTGGCGGAGCCCAAAAAAGAAGAATCCCTAGTACAAAAGTTTCAATTAGCTGATCCATGGGAAAAAAGTTTGGCCTACATCGTGGATATGATTATTTTAACGGGGATTATTGGTCTAACTGCTTATTCAGGATTTCACTTTAGCGGACTCGATATTCGACAGCTCAACTTTAATTCTCCTCAAGTACTTGGTTCCCTTGTAGGAATCTTTGCTCTTGTTTATATCTTTTTCTTTTCAGTACTCGATATTTCAGAAACACCTGGGAAAAGTATGTTTAATCTGGGCGTCATAAGAACGAATGATGAAAAATGCAGACTTACCGATGTTTTTATTCGCTCTTTCGTGAGTTTTATTTCATTTACGCTATGCATTCTTCCTCTGGCGCTTGGTTTTCATGACAAACTCTCTGGAACTGTGGTTATAAAGAGGTCATGAATAAAGACCTAGTTGAAATCTCTAAAAATCGTGGCGATAAAAAAATCGTTTTTACTAATGGCTGCTTTGATATCCTCCACAGCGGGCACGTCCAGTATCTTAATGAGGCCAAATCCCTTGGCGATATTCTTGTTGTGGGAATGAACTCTGATCGAAGTGTGAAAGAATTGAAAGGCCCTCTTCGTCCAATTAATAATGAAAATGATCGTAAGTTTGTACTAGAAAACTTGAAGGCCGTTGATTTTGTGGAGATTTTCGATCAGTCCACCCCACTTGAATTAATTCAAGAAATCTCTCCTGACGTTCTTGTTAAAGGCGGTGATTGGAAGGTGGATCAAATAGTAGGTTCTGACTTTGTCCTTTCGCACGGAGGAGAGGTGAAGTCTCTTCTTTTTAGAGAAGGAAGATCCACAACTGGAATTATCGATAAGATTAAAGAAGCGAATCATTGATCTTTGCATTTTATTCAACAGAAATACTTTCACCTTTAGAATTTAAGGATACAAAAAGAGATCATTTTATCTTTGGTGAGGTCTCCTATGAGGGAGTTGCTCGGTTGGAGAAAGATTCATTAACAATAAAAGATCTTTATCAGTATTTTAAGGCGAGCTTTCATCTAAATAAGGACGTCGTAGTCTATAGAAATCAACAAGCTTTTGAGACATATAAAGATAATACTCAGTCTTCACCCAACCTATTAGTCATGGATCAGCGTTTTAAAGGGCTTTTAAAGCTTGATCATGATGAGAAAGCTAGTTTTGAAAGGCTTATTGAACTCAACAAAAAATATTGAGCAAGTTTTTTCTTATTTTCTAAAGCATTGAAATCAGTGCAATACTTAATTTTTTTTATCAGGAATAATTATTTGACTAAAGAACTCAGGTTGATTGTCGATATTTATTTTGTCCGACATAAATAGTCGGGAAAATATTAAAAGGAGACAGAAAAATGGGCTTACGAATTTATTCAAACATTCCGTCTCAGTACGTTCAGATGAACTTACGCGAGATTTCGAACAAGGGGCAGAAGGAACTAGAAAGACTTTCTTCTGGGAAAAGAATCACCAAAGCTGCAGACGATGCGGCCGGGTTAGCGATCTCAAAGAACTTAGAGGCACAAACTCTAGGTCTTAGACAAGCGACTCGAAATGCTAACGATGGTATCTCACTCGTTCAGACTGCTGAAGGGGGACTTAACGAGGTTTCTAATATTCTCGTTAGACTAAGAGAGCTTTCTGTACAAGCAGCTTCTGATACAGTTGGTGAAACAGAAAGAGGTTTTCTAGATAAAGAATACCAACAACTTTTAACAGAAATAGATAGAATTTCTGAGGCAACAGTTTTCAACGGTACTCAACTTCTTAACGGAGAGGGTGCTGGAACTCTAGATTTTCAGGTTGGAGCATTTGCTGGAGAACAAAACATCATTAGTTTTGATTCAGGTGAAACGGATGCGTCTACAGGAAGTATTGGAGTTGATGGAACTGGAGTTGCAGAAAAAGACTCCGCACTTGATTCAATTGCAATGGTGGATGATGCCATTGATCAAATTTCAGGACAACGATCAAATCTAGGTGCGATTCAAAGTAGACTTGCTTCTACCGTGAACAACCTAGAGATTCAGACGATCAACCAAGATAGTGCCAGATCAGTTATTGAGGATGTCGATGTAGCTTCTTCAACTGCTGAATTAGCAAGTGCCTCGATCCTTAAGCAAGCAGGTATTTCTGCTCTTGCTCAAGCGAATAGCTTGCCAAATAGCGCACTAAGATTAATCGGATAATTTAAAATTGAAGGGAAAGGTTTAACCTTTCCCTTCTATAATTTATTAAAAAATGTCGGTGAAGCCCCATATCATCGCATTTTAAGCCCATCCCCTCAGGGGGCGTATGTTTCCTGAGGGGTTTATGGGAAAAAGCTATGAGCGAAGTAATTAAATCCATTGAAGAGGCAGTTACCAAGAAATACGACGTTGTCGTCTGGTACCTTTTTCATAGTTACACGATCAAAGGCAATGCTAAAATTAGAATGTACCATCCAGGGAAGTCTGAAATTTTGATTGAACCTCAAGGGGGCGGAAGTGAGGTTATGGAGCAAGTGATTAGTGGTTTTGGTACAGTTAATGTGTACATACCACTTTTATCTCTAGTTTTTTCAGCACCCTTTAAAAACCTTAATGAAAGAAAGGCCCTTACTTTAGGGATGCCTGACACCTATCTTTACTATGATCGACGAACACGAGATCGTGTCTTTTTAGAGGAAAACTATAATGTGGAGTTTACTGTAGGAAAAAGAGAGTGCCGTAAAAGACTTCATGATATTAGCCCTGGAGGGATGTCGATTATTTTTTCTAAAAGTGAGCGATTCGCCATTGAGCCAGGTACCAAAATTAAAAATGTTAAGCTTACTGGAGATCACAAAACCATTGAAGTGGACGTTGTGATCGTGAACTACCTTAAGCTCTCTCCCTATATGCTAGAGGCTTGCCCGTACGGAGGGGCCAAAGTCAGTTTTCGGTTCGCAGATTTAGACGAATCGACCTCCAAAGTCATTCGCCAGATCATGAATAAGCAACTTAAAGCTCAGAATAATTGATAATTGATCACTTTTAGCATATAAAAAGCTATGACTATAGCCGTCATTTCAGATACCCATATTAAAACTCCAAACGATGAAGCCTATAGGTTAGTTCATAACTTTTTAAGTTCCGAGCAAGTCAAAGAGGCCAGCACTCTCATTTTTCTAGGGGATATCTTTGATCTTATGGTAGGAGCTCACACTTACTACCTCAAAAGATTTGAAGCGCTTTTTGATCAAATGGAAGTTCATCTTCAAGAAGGTAAAGAGATTTATTTTTTTGAGGGCAATCACGATTTTCATTTGGAGTCTTTATTTCAAAAGAAATTTAAGGATTATCAGTTTTTCTATCACAAGGGACACTTGATTCTTAACCGCTGGGGAAAGAAGCTTTATTTTTCTCATGGAGATGATCTCGATTTGGATAATCTTTCTTATAAATTAACTAAATTTACATTAAGAAATAATTTCTTTCAGAAATTCGTAGATAACCTGCCTGCTAAAATAGTCCATGTACTTGGATCGAGATGGAGTGAGTACTCACGAAAAAAGAACAAAAGTTACTTTAGAGATGAGCAGACTATCCAAAAAATTAGGTCCAAATTTAGAAAAAGCGCTCAGCTTCTCAATGTTCAAAAAAACTATGATTATATTGTCTGTGGCCATAGCCATATTGAAGATGAGTATCCAATTATTGGTGGCGGGTTCTATCTCAATAATGGATATCCACTTCACTCAAAGAAGTGCATCCTTCTTAATCAGCAAGGGCATCAATTCTACCGCTTACCGTAAGTGAACTTTTCTTTTAAGGTGTTGAAATACTCTCTATTCTTATTAGAAATGAGTCTAGCATTCACGTTGCGCACTTTTTCAATTTGAATATATTGTTTTGGTCCAACGTTGAATTCTTCCTGACCATCAAGAGTAAGGTGAATCGATCCTTTTTCATTTTTTGTACTTTCAATTCGAACCGCGCTGTTATCAGGAATGACGAGAGGTCTATTAGTAAGGCTATGAGGACAAATCGGCGTCAGGGAAAGGGAGTTCACAGAAGGATGTATGATGGGCCCTCCAGCTGCAAGGGAGTAGGCAGTGGATCCAATAGGTGAAGCGACAATAAGACCATCACCAGAAATATCGTAAATATGATTATCACCACAGCTTACTTTTAATTTGAGTAGTCTTGATAGTTCAATTCGATCGACAACTGCATCATTCACAAAACGACTTTCATAAATAATTTTATCTTTTTCATAAACTCGCGCTCGGTAAAGATTAAGACTGTGACACTCAAAGTCACCTGTTAAAATCTTTGTGAGATGTTTATAAATATCAACTTTGGTGAACTCGGTAATAAAACCAAGACCCCCCATCTTTAGTCCAAGGATTGCAGGACCGCCTTTACGAGCCCCTCTAGCAACTCCTAATATCGTACCATCTCCCCCAACGGAAATTATAATTTCAGTATCATGATGAATATTCTTCATGGTTGAAATCGAAATTTTTTGATCGAGGTTCGGAATAAGTTTAGAGAGATTATCAAGATCAATCTTTGGAATATAGACCTTAATACCTTTTTCAATCAGCCACTTAGCTAGATTGGCAGAAAATCGATTTACTTCTTTAGTAGCTGTTGGTTTAAGTACAATTCCTACTGATTTAATTTTCTTTTTAATCATTCTTTATTCCAAAAAATTTCTTAAAGTATCTTCATTTTCAATATTGAAGGGCTTATTGATTATTTTACATTGATAATATGATGCTTTTTCCAAGATTTGTTCAGAGCTATAGGCAGTAATAATAACGAATTTAGATTTAATATCCTCAGAATTATATTTTTTCTTAGATTCTTCGATCACCTCAAAGCCAGTGATATCCTTGAGCATGAGATCACAAATAATTTTGTCGTAGTCTTTGGAATTAATGAGTCCGATTGCCTTTTTTCCGGAATTGGTTGTATCTACTGATATCCCTTTCCGCTCAAAAAGTTTTTTCAGGGAATACTGAATTAAAAATTCATCCTCAATGATGAGTAGTCTCTTTTTGGTCATAATACTCCAGGGTCAAGTTTAGCGAGAAAGTTACGCCTGGCAAAGGTGAATTATTCTCAAATACAAGCCTACCATTCAGCTTTTTGGCCAAATTTTGACAGATCGGTAACCCTAACCCCGTTCCTTTTTCTTTAGTCGTAAAGAAAGGATCAAAAATACTGAGATTCTTATCGGACCCAATTCCTGTTCCAGTATCTGAAACTGAGATGGAGAGTTTATCTAAACTTGGAGTCTCGACTTGGATTGTAATGCAATGTGTATCTGAGGGCTCACTTTCTTCAATTGCATGGGCACTATTGATGACTAGGTTAAAAAGGATTTGAGTTAAAAATGTAGGATTTGATTTAATAAAAATATCTCTATCATCTTCAATGATGACTCTCTTTCTAATCATTCGAGTCTCACTTTTAGTTAAAGTAAGTACTTCTCTAATAAGTTTTTTAAGATCAATATGAACATTTTCATTACGTTCATCATAGAGGTACTGAAAGTCTTGAATGATATTCTGACATCTTTGACAGTTTTGCTTAATTTCCTCTAAAAGCTTAATTTCATCTTCATCTGTAATCTCATCAGAAAGTATAGAAGAGGAAAGTTTTAAACCAAAGAGCGGATTACTGAGTTCATGTTTTAAGGTATTGAGGAGCTCACCTAATAATTTGACTCTTTGGAAGTGTAAAATATCTGTCGCCCATCTTTGATTATTATGTTCGAAGAGGACGAGAAGATTATGATCACTTAATTCAATTTCCTGAGTACGAAGTTTTCCTTCTTCACGATATTCAGAGGAACTTCTAAAGAGGAGCGTAGAGTCCGTGTTGAGAACTTCAAAATGAAGAGGAATATTTTCAATAGTTTTAGCAAGAGTTTGATATTTATAGAGGGAACTATGAGAACTCACTCGAGATTCAAGAATAGGTTGAAGATTATGAAAGAATTCATCAAAGTAATTCTGCTCTTCTTTACTAGGATAGAGAAATCCACTATTAGAAAGAATAAGAATGATATTATGTTGTTGAAATTCAAAAACTTTTGAAAGGAAAGTCCCAATTATAAAAGTATTAAAATGAGGGAAAAAATTACTTTCAAAAAGTTTATTTTTACTTTTTTTAATCTGATTTAAGACATTATAATAATTCTGCAGATCATTAAAGCTATCTTCTTTAAGCTCTTGTCCTCTTCTTTTACTCAGTACTTTATACTCCAGTCCTCCTTTCTTATGAAAATGAATTTCACAAGTATCATAGTGAGTAAATATTTTGAGATCGAGAAGATCTTGAGGAAGAGTAATAAGCGACTTGTTACGATGAACAAGTCGCTTTATATTTTCAAATACTTTAAATTTTTGAAAATGGTCTGGCTCTGACTTTGAATAAGTAGAGCTTCCACTAAGGAGATCAAAAAGTTTTAATTTTTCAGCGATTGAAGAGATGGAATGACTTGGGTTTTCCATTGCACAAGGTTATCGGTGAGCTCATATTCAAGCAAGTCACAAAGCATGATCAAATCATTTTTTTGTCGAGCAGGGACAAGCTGCTTAAGAATCTCTAAAAGACCTACCTCTAAATTAATAATAGATTCAGACTTTTTGTAACCATCAGACAGATCATCTGAAAAAATCGTCTGAATACGGGCCATTAGTTGAACAAAGAGATCAAGAATGGTGGTAACCTCTACAAAAAGTGCATTAGCCTCATCTATTTTGTTAGCCCTGTAGAGTGAAACAAGATCTTTAATTCTTAAATTAAGCTGATCAATGTACTGATCACAACTCTCTAGAGTTGTGAACGCTAGATCCAACCTAGGCATGGATTTGAATTCTACACTTTCAAATTCCGTGACTTTCTTTTTAACTGTTTCCGTTTCGTCATCAAGAGAAACCTCCTGACCTTCCACTTTAATTTCAGTAATAACATGCTTTTTCTTAGCAAGTTCATTGTTCATCTCATTTTGTAGATCTTCAACAGTCGTGTTTTTAGCCTCTTTTTGATACTTAGTATTATTTAGGATGATTTCAGTCATTCTGCTACCTCTTTTTGTTTTTGCTCTTTAAATTCGTCATCATTTGCCTTGATCACATTTCCGAGCAGTTCATATAATGCACTAATTAAATTAGAATAATCGTCATAGGTGAGTACCGAATGGGCCGCTATTTCATCCACTGTATTTCCTGGCAAATTAGCCTTTTTAACCGTGAAGAAGTCAACAAGGGGACCTAAGTAGGGATAATTATTTCTCAGATAAATTTGAAGATTATCAATCTCGGTTAATTTATCTGAATTCATTCGAAGCTCATCCATATTAGGACTTGCCTTATCAAGCTCATTAAAAATATAGAGTGAATATTTTTTCCCGAAATCAATTAATTCAAAAAGCTGTTCAAAGGCAGGAATATAATTTTTTAATTGATTAATATATTTTCTTGTTAGTTTTGGAGGAGAACAATTCTCCTCCGCACCTTCTATATAGTAAGCCCAAAGAATTTTATAAATAGTTCTAAAGGCACTTTGAGTTGTTTCGTGCCCTTGAATTTCTTTGAGGTCCAAAAATCCAGTATTAGAAAATTGAGTCTGATAAATATAGGTTGTCCTTAAATGTTTTAAAGAGACCTCTTCTCGAAGTCGCTGATAATCAATGTCTTTATAATCAAGAATCTGATTAATACAACTCATGACAACCTGATATGGAAGATCCTTACTTTGCTCTTTAAGCTTGAGATTGAAATTGTGATTTCCGTAAGGTGTCGTTTCGTGAGGTCGAACAGAACCCTTGGAGAGTGTAAGAGTTTGTATTCCAGCAAAAGCACTCAATTGTCCCACCATAGAGTCCGAGCCTATAAACAATGTTGAGTTTTGAGCAATTTCAAAAAGCTCAACCATACTTAAAGTACCTGGAGCGATTTTTATTCGATCTTGATAGGGTGTGAGTAATTTAGAATTATAAAGGTCTTCGCAGGACTTAGTATCAGACTTTGATCCCACAATCGTAATTATGATATCTTCACGGTTTTTAATGACCTGATAGATGATTTCTATCCACTTATCTGTAGACCAGGTTTTTTCTTTTACTGAAGCAAATGGATGAAGAAGAATTTGATTAGACTCTACCTGATTTCTTCTAATTTCTATATTTTCTCTTTTAACTCCTAAAATACCCATATATATATCAACTAGATTGAAAGGATTGAGAAGGCCTCTCATAACAGAAGAAAATACTAGAGTGCTCCAGGAGTCATGAGTGACGGGGCGTAATCCGCGATCGCATTTAAGACCCATATGGTTTTTAGCCTTAATCATATGAGCAATATACTGTGAGGATTTAGACCAAGAAAAATTAACTAAGATATCAAGATTTTCATTATTAATATTTTCGAGCCAGAAACTTATATTTTTTATCCCAGGCTCAATACTAGTTGGTGTTTCTATAATCTGCTTAAGATCAAGGTAATAAATTTTATCAAAAATTTGACTAAGTAAAAATTCAAATGGCTTGCCAAATTTTTCTCTACAAATAAGAACTAATTTATATTGAGGGTATTGGAGTTTAAATTGTTCGCACGCAGTTGCAGTTTGAATGAGATCTCCAAATCGAGTAATTTGAAGAACTCCTATAGTAGCCTGATTATTCATTTTCCTCTTCACTTAATAATCCTGAGAGAATCATAATGTGCATCTCGCGATCATTTAATTCCTGATTCCCTTTGATTTTAAGATTGATTTTCTGTATTTCTAAATCAAGTTCTTTTGAAAAGTTATTCATAGTCTAGATTCCGAAATGAGTTTTTTATCTCGACCCATAACAAGATCGTTTTTTCGTATTTCTTCAACTCGGTCTTCAATTTCTCGAATGGCTAAGCTTACTTTTTGAATCGATTTTTTTAAGTCATAAAGAGAAGCTTCCACCTTTTGAAGACTTTCTTCAGAGTTGGAGCTACTAATATTTTCAATATGACTTCTAAACAGGATGAGACTTAAAGAAATGAGATGGTCTTGATCACATTGCTCTAGTAGTGAATCGAGACAGTAGGTGAAGTCTTGAATATTATTTTCACTTGTCTGAGTAGTTAAATATCGTATAGCGGATAAAAGAGTTTTCGCTGTTTCAAGAAGGACACCTTTTTCAGTATTAAGCCACTCTTTTATAAAGTACTTATAATTATTTGCAATTCTATCTAGAAATACTTCGTCTTTATATCCTGGAATAACAATTTTAAAGAGAACATATCGACTAACATGAAGGGAAAGATCGAATCGATTATCTTTCTCTCCTCCTACGTTTTGATAATAAACACCTAATTTATCTTCTTTTGGTCGGTAAATGGAAACATGAGAGGAAAATGTGAGAATCTCATCTAAGCGAGGCTCAAAAACACATCGAATAGCATTATAGATGTCGCTTCCAGTGATGGAACTATCTGTTGTTTCATACTCAAACTGTCTAAAGGTTCTAGTTGACGGCTTTTCAGTTAAGATAATTGAATTAGGGTTTAAAGTTCCCTGCTTTAAAAAAGGAGCCCATCCTATAGAGACTTCAACAAGAGGAGTATCTAGAAGATCGGCAAGATGCTTAACAACAGTGTCTGGCGTAACGAGGAGATCAATATTAAGAAGAACAGAGGGGAGAGCTCTAAAGTCAGATTCAACAGAAACAAGGGAATTATTAAAGTATTTATTTACACGGTTTCCAAACTCTCTTTCCTCATCTGTTGGTGCAACCAAAAGAATAGGGAAGTAGGCTGGGTTATTGACCATCATATCGATGAGCTGAATAATCGTATTAAAAGAGATATCCTTATCTTTCGAAGAAGACTTAAGTTGAATACCTACAATTTTAATTTTATTTCCCATCTTGGATTCATTCTCACGAATCCGATTAATGTTTTCAAAAGCAGTAGCATTATGTTGTGGAGAAGAATTAATCTTTTGCCCATCAATTTCTCTAAGCTGCTCAATCAAGTAGTGAAGACAATCCACTTGGTTAACAGGTGTATATCGATAAGAGGGAATGACATCATTTAGTACTCGGGCCCACTTGCCTGAAAAGCTTGTGGAATTATTTTTATCAAAATAAGTTCCTTGGATTATGCTTTGGTTAGAAAATCCTAGAAAGGAGCAAACATAGCTTGAGATTCGATCATTTGATGTATTGATGATTTGATCCCATCTTTGATTTCGAGGGTCTTCTAAGTTTAGAAAAAGGTTTTCCAATGCATAGATATCATGAAAGAGAGCATTTTTTTTTAGAGAAAGAAAAGACTTTCGGTCTATGGTATAGATTTTGTAAACGTTTTTAAGAAGCCTCGCCGCCGCTTTAAACTCTTCGAAAATAAGTAAAGAAACTCTTTCATTTGAGGAAGAGTTTATAGAGTTTATCATATGACCTAAAGTTAAGATATCTCCGTTTCTTTTTAAATTTACTATAAGAGTATTATTCATCTTGCTTCCTCGATTGAGCCCGTTTGTTTAGAAAGTTCTCTATAGATATGAAAAATATAGTCCATTTCCTCATTAATAGCCTGCTTTGGTGTACACTTATTTTCAATTAGTTCATCAAGAGTGATATTGTGAGGATATTCACTTAAAATATTTTTAATAATTGGGTTTTGAACAAGATAGCGGGCTTTATCGATTGTGTTATCCGACTTGAATTTGAGAAGACTAGTAAAGAAGTCTTTAGATAAATTGAACGAAGCAGGATGCGCAAGAAGTGCAGGTTTTTGTACGAGAAAGTTGATAATCTTTCGATCGTTATAAAGTTCTTCTATATCATTTCCTGTAATGATTTCTAAGTTTTCACAAGATTGAAGATTTTCTTTTGAACCTTCAATCAGTTGCTCAATAGGTTCAATGACTAGAATTCTGTAGTTATTTCCATACTTTTCTTCAAGTCGTTTAATAAGCTCCAAAACATGGTAGCCAAATCCGAGTCCTAGTACGAGGAACTGGTTATTTTGCTCAATTAAATTCTTATTTTCCTCAAATAAGTTTTCAGCTTCCTTTAAAGGATTGTAAATTGAGTGAAGATGAATTCCATTTACTACGGGAACCATTTCACCTGTTTTAGATTGCTTGATCTCAAAAGAAGTAATTTTAATTCTAGAGTTCAATGGTAATGTCCTAGTTGAATTTGAGTATTAAAAAACACAGAAACCTCTTCCTATAGGTGACTTGGTAGCCTAATCATTAAGCCTATTCTATTTGACCATGATAGAGAATTTTTGTCAAAATCCCCTGATATTATTTGACGTTAGAAAGACTATATTTTCTAACAAGTTTTCTTTCATTTTGAAGGTCTAAAATATCCTTTCTAAGCTCTTCTTTTTTTACAGTTAAAGCCTCTGAAGCGCTTTTCTCAAGTACTTTAGTCTCATTTAAAATAAGATTGGTATCACTTCCCCAAGTCTTAAAGATATCTTTAATAGTTTCATCAAGATTTGGGTTCTCGTTAATAAATCCCTTAAGTTCAGTCAAAACACTACTTTGATATTTTTTAATCAAATTGATAAGTCTTTGTCGGTTATCTGTAAGGCTTGAGAGCTCATCAACATTCTTAACATCCTTACAATTAAGAATCTCTCTTGTGTTGTTTCGTAAACATTCGAGGTAATCGATATGTTTCATTAGACTCATGAATATAGAATTAGTCATGACCATAGCCTATTCCTGTTTGTCTTTTAGTGACTTAATCGCCTCTACCCATCCATCATAAAGTGTATTGATGATATTTAAGCAATCTTCTAATGGTTTAGGATCAATATTTAAATTAGCCTTTGTACTCGAAAATAAAATGAAGTCATAGAGTGAGGCGAGTTCTTCAGCGATCTCTCCTCCAACCTTGAAGTCTAGAGAGTTATTAAGCTCTACAACTATATCTTGTAGTTTACCAATATGCTCTCCCTTTTTTGGTATATCGCCCTCTTCAATAGCCTCAATTGCTTTACGACAATTTTTAATTGCTGCTTGATAAAGCATTAAAAGGATTTGCTCCTTACTTGCTGTGTTTACAGATGTTTTTTTGTAAGCACCAAGACCATAACTCATTTTCTACTCCTCATCTTTTATCCTAGTTGTGTGACCATACCTTGAGCGGCAGCACCTTGAGATGCTATCGCAGAAAGCCCGGCACCTTGTCCTTTTATTCGTGCAATTTCTGATTCTAGTCTCGAGAACTTATCTTTAATAATTCTTTCCTTGTTCTCAATCATCCGTTCTTTGTTGGAAATTCTTCGATCAATTAAATCAATCTGGCTTTGAATTCCTTTTTTTCTTGTTTGTAATAAACCATCAGGCATTCTCAGGGCGGCCCTGAAAACATCATCAATTTTATTAATAAACCCTTCCGTTTTCACACCTTCTTCAGTGATGTGACCATGTAGGATTTGGGACACTTCTTTGTAATTAGAATTGATTTTTGCAGCGAGCTCATTAGGCTCCAATCCTAGAAGACCATCTTTTTGAAATTTAATTCCAAGATCACTTAATCTTCTAAATCCAAATTCTGTAGAGACAGTTGCAAAGACTGCGCCTCGAATACGACCCTCTAATGACTGAAGTGTGATATCACCACCAAGAGTTCTTGAGGTATCTGTATTTTCATCTAAAGTATTTTGAGTTTTGATAAAAGAGAGAACACCATTTATTTTAACAACAAGATCATTTACTTTTTCTTGAATAGCTTCAATATTTTCAGACACATTAATAGAAAACTCTGTTCCTGGAGATGCCTTCCTTAAATCAATCGTAAGTCCAGGGATAAGTTCACTTGTTTTATTTTGTGGTAGCTCTATTTCAAAGCCATCTAGCTTAACTTTGGCATCTTGAGCTTCTCTTTCATATTCGAGATAAAAATCTTTCTCACCATCCACAAAATAGAAGTAAGGAAAGAGTGCCCTCTCCTCATCTCCTGTTTCTTGTAGAGTCAAAATAAGACGGTATGGCTCATCAGACCCACTTCCATCATTGACAACATTCGCCTTCATTCCGTTAGTTGGATCTGCATTAATGAGTCTGGCAATTCCACTGAGAGTTGCATTGTCACTGTCAACATAAATGGAACGTGATTCTCCATCAGGAAGAAAATATTGTATAAAACCAACTCCGACATAACTTTCATCTTTATCTTCAAATCCACTTGTCATAGCAGAGGACCTTCTCGCAAGTTGTGTAACTTCAAACTGATGACTGCCTGGTTCAGCAATATTTTTATCTGCAGTAACTCCAATAATATCTTCATTGGTTTCAATACTTAATTCTCGTAAACTTCTAGAAGTTGAATTGTTTGCTATGACGTTAGATGCATCTCTAACCAATTGGATTAGCTCATTAACAAGGGCCTTTTTTTCACCAATTTTAGCCTTATTACCTTGCATTTTTTGCACAGGGAGTTTTTCAGCCTCAATGATCTGCTTAACAATATCCTTGGGTAGCCCCGTATTTATAGATCCAAAAGAAATGGCCAATGGGTCCTCCTGACCGATAAGTTGGCTCGTTGGGTTAATTTTAACATATTGCGTTTATTTTCCTATTTAGGGCACAATTTTCTAGGAAAACTCCCTTATTGATAGCAAGCATGCTAAAACTAAGAGTCTCTGATTTTATATAGTTGATGAAAGTGGTCAAGTTATGGATTCTTTAATGAATGAAAATTCGAGTATTTTGGTCCTCAAGTCCAAATTTTTCCTCTATAGGGCCATTTCTTATTCCCTTTTTCTCCTGGTACCAGTACTAGTTCCAAAATCAGTGGATCTCCCTCTTGAATTTCAAAGTGGGCTTAGTCTCTTTTTTATCCTGTTTTTGATGAGCCAGTGGTTTCTTTTTGGAAAGGAAATTGATCACCGTCTAAAGATCTATTTTAGAGTGAATTCTTCTTTGGATCGAATTGTTTATCGTCTCCTCCTAGGAATGACTTTTTTTGTTATCTATTTCAATATCCTTTACCTCTTTCCCCCCAAGTGGATTAATAATATGTTCTGGGTTACTTGGGTGATTTTAGGTTTATTTTATTCATGGCCTACGAGAGGGAAAATTATCGAGGAGTCTGTCAGTTCTCACTTCACTGAATTTAAATACCTCGATCGTTTTGAGAAAACCTTACTTGGTCTTATTCTTCTTTTTTTTATTGTTTCCGTTCCAGAGATACCAAAGCTTCTTGATAAAGAGGCCCTTAAACTTTTTTTTGATCCGACCTCAAGTCTAGGTACTCCTTTTTGGAACTATCTGACGGTAAACTACTATCCGTTTTTAAAATATCCCCAGCTATTTAGACTTGGATGGTCGATGCATTTCTACGTGGTAGGAATGGGAATCTATCTTCTTATTTTCTATCCTCTTCTTAGACTCTTCTTTTCGAGAAGACTTTCTCTCCTAGGAGTCTTTGCATTAGTTTCTTCCTGGTCCTACTCGAAATTCTTAGCCTCAAACTATGGAGACTCTATCCTGACAACTTTTACCATTTTATTTATATGGTCTAGTTTTTGGGCCGCAAAAAGCTCTACGTATCGTGCCGGACTATTTGTCGGACTTGTTGGGTTTTTAGGAACTCTCATTAATTCATCTTTTGTCTTGATTTCTATTTTTCAACTCTTGGTGATCTACTTCTTTTTCCTAAAGGATAACACTCGTTGGTATAGAATTCAGTTTATACGATATGCTTCTTTTGGTTTTGCTCTTAGTCTTGGAGTTCTTTTTCTAGGAGATTATTCATGGGTGCCTAAACTCGATCAGGTAACCTATCTAACGAGTTCTTTTATTAATCTTATTGAAACAAAAGCGTTTTTTTCCATCTCATTTTTTGGATTGTTGATTTTGTTGTTAAGAGGTTTAGATATTCTTAAAAGCTTTGATTTTAAATTCTATCGCTCCTACCTCTTGATTTTTTATTATACGGCAATTGTCCTTTATTGTCAGTTTTGGGCACCTAATTTGATCCGAAGCTTTGGTTTGATCTGGTTTGTGACCTTCTTAAGCCTCATTCCTTTGGAGTTATTATTCCAGTCGATAACGAGACTTCGATCAAAAAGAAATATCATCTATGTGGTTTATATTTTGATTTGCCTTCTGGATTCTCATCTAGAGGGGCGAGTAAAGATATTCCTTAGGTTTTTAAATTCATAATTGTGGAAAACTCGAATTCAAAGGTTCAAGAAATTGACAAAGGAAAAAAACTTAAATTGCTATGAGTTCTATAAAGTGTCGAAATTATAGTGAAAATAATCAATTTCTTACAATGACCGAGTGTTGTTGTATGCAAAAAATGATTGTGGAAAACTCTTGATGAAATTGTGGAAAACCCTCAATTAACAGAGTTATAAACAAGGGTAAAAGCAATGCTAGAACAGGAAATCAGAGAACGAATTAAGCTTGAAATCATCTCGACTGTTGAGAAAATTCTGGCCAAAACTGAACTGGATGTCACGAAAAAAGAAGATAATACTTTGGTGACTGAGATTGACCTTTTCATTTCAGATACAGTTAAAAAACATCTAGACTCGTCCATTAACTTCTATAGTGAAGAAGATCATGGTCAGCTGAAATTCCCAAGCTTTATTCTTGACCCGATTGATGGGACAAGAGAGCTTGTGCACCGAATACCTGAGTGTGCTGTTTCCCTTGCGCATCTCTCCAATGGAGATCTCGAAAGTGGATGGGGATGGATTTTTAACCCTTTCACAGGATTTGAAATTAGCTGCCAAGATAGCTTTATTCATCTTGAAGGAAGGCCTGAAGGAAAGATGCAAGGTCTTGTTTCACGAAGTGAATGGAAAAGAGGTCTTTTTGCAGGACATGATGAATCTCAGATCAATCTCAATCCAAGAGGCAGTATTGCTTTTAAGCTCGCTCTTCTCGCAGCTGGTGGCGCTGACTTTGTCATCTCTAAAAGACCAAAGAGTATCTGGGATATAGCTGCCGGCTGCGTGCTTTGTCGAAAAAGAGGAATTCGCTTCTATCAGGGCTCTAAAGAAGTGAGTTCTTTGAATGAAAAAAGAATTGATGGACCTCTTCTTTGGTGTCGACCAGAGGATAAAGATTTTCTTTTTAAACAGTTTCAGATTTGAAATAGAATAAGTCTTTGATTCAGAATTTTTTTAAAAAAAGATAGGTTTTGTTTATGAAAAATCTATCTCAATTTTATAATCTGGCAAGACCAATTATTATCACTGGTGCTTCAGGCACAGGTAAGTCTCATCTGGCTAAACATATTTATGAAAAATCTCAAATTCACAAAGAAAAGTTTCGTCATGTTCACCTGACCTCACTTCAAGAAGACCTTTTTGCCAGTGAACTCTTTGGACATAAAAAGGGATCTTTTACTGGCGCTATCCAGAGTTCAATGGGCTATGTCGAAGAAGTTGGAGGAGGAACCCTTTTCCTTGATGAGATCGGAGATATCTCTTTAAAGGCCCAAAAAAGTCTTCTCTTTCTTATAGAAGAGGGAGTTTACTACATTGTAGGAACAACGATACCAAAGCGGCTAAGAGCACGGCTTATTCTTGCGACTCGAAGAGATCTAAAGTCTCTAGTAGAAAAAAAACAGTTTAGAGAAGATCTCTATTATAGACTTATGCTTTTTAACATAGAGTTAGGGCCTCTATGCGCTTCTAGAGAGCGACTCAAAAACAAAATTCTACTCTTTTTTGATAGAATGAGACGATCCTTTGAAAAGCCAGATTTAGCTTTAGATGATAAAGTTTTTGAGTTCCTATTAGGCTATTCTTGGCCTGGTAATGTTCGAGAGCTTAAAAACTGTCTAGAATATTGCTGTTTTGTTGCAGAAAAAAGTGTTTCTATGGAGGATCTTCCCGACTGGATCAAGTCCTCTAAAGCCCCTCTAAGGAACTTTTCTAACTACCATAACTCTCTAGAATTATTCGAGAAAGACTATCTCACGAAGGCCTTGTATAAATTTCAAGGGGGTATTAATACGACCTGTTCTGGGATAGGCATTTCTAAAAGCACATTAATTGCCAAGATTAAGAAATATGATATTAATGTTTGGGAAATTAAGGCCAAACTAAAAGCACAAAACCATGGTATTTAAAGTCAGAGATCACTATTATAAGAAAGCAAAAAAAGAGAACTTTGTTGCTCGAAGTATCTATAAGCTTGAAGAAATCGATAAAAAGTATAAGGTGATTCCTAAGGGAGCTAAAGCGCTCGATCTCGGCTACTATCCTGGTTCTTGGTCCCAGTATATTCAAAGAAAAATTGGTCAAAAAGGGCAGCTTATTGGAATTGATATTCAAGAAGTGAATCAAAAAATTCAATCGTCTAACACGACTCTTCACCAAAAAGATATTTTTAATATTTCGTCACTCGAAGACCTCGGTGTGCAAGAGCCTTTTGATGTGGTTTGTTCCGATATGGCACCAAAAACTACCGGAATTAAAACTGTTGATCAAATCAGAAGTCTCGAAATCGTAGAAAAAGTTTTTGAAGTCCTTCCCTTATTTTTAAAAGAAGGAGGCGATTTCGTTGTTAAAGTTTTTGAGTCTCAAGATGCTCAAAATTTCTTTAAGGAAAAAAGAACGATGTTTAAAAGTATCCATTTCCTAAGACCAAAATCAACGCGTTCAGTAAGCAAGGAATATTTTGTCATAGGAAAAGGTTTTAAGGCATAATAGGTCAATGAAAAAATCGATCTGGCTGCTCACACTACTCTCTCTCTCTGTTACATCCTATTTTGTATACCAATCGAATCAAGAAAAAGTCGAAGTTGCTCAAGATAAAATTGAGATCGCGCAAATAAAAGATCAAGTCACTGCTAAACTTGTCACGAATCACCCTTTGCCAGAATATTTTGATATTGATGGAGAAAAGCATTTAATTGAATATACATTTAATCAAGAACTTACAGATTATATTCAAAAACTTCTGCGTCGTTACCGATCGGATTATAGCGCCGTCGTTGTCATAGAAAATGCCACAGGAAATATTCTTTCTGCTGTTGGTTACGAAAGAAAGAAGAATTCTTTTTCAAATGCTCTTCCTTTTACAGTCTCTCACCCTTCCGCTTCTCTTTTTAAAATTGTGACAAGTGCCAATCTTCTTGAAAAAGAAAATATTAACCCTAATACCAAATTCTCTTTTTCTGGACGAGGAACTACTCTTTATAAGTATCAGCTCAAACGAAAGAAAACCAAGTGGACCCGCTCTCAGTCCCTAGAAAAGGCATTTGCTTACTCTAATAATGTCATTTTTGGAAAGGCAGCAATTTACAACACCACTGGTGAAGATATGTTTCAGACAGCGGTGGAGTTTGGTTTCAATAAAGAAATTATGGCCGATATTCATCTAAGTAAATCGATCTTTCAAATGCCAGAATCTCAATACAATTTAGCTGAGCTTGCTTCTGGTTTTAATAAAGAGACAACAATTAGTCCAGTTCACGGCGCTTTACTTTCAAGTATTGTGGCCAATAACGGAGTTTTTAAAGCGCCTCGAATTATTTCTCAAATTAAATTAGAGAATGATGAAGTAAAGTGGATGCCTGATCAAAAAAGTGGTCAGGCCATCTCAGAAGATACGGCCTTTGAAATTCAACGTATGATGGAGCTTGCAGTTGATCGAGGAACTGCGAGAGGCTTTAGAAAAATGCGACGATCCTTACGTGGAGAGTTAAAGCTTGGCGGTAAAACAGGAAGCATTACGGGTGGTCTACCTTACGGTAAAAGAGACTGGTTTACTGCTTACGCAGTGCCAAAAGGACCCTCTAATCAGGGAATATCAATCTGTGTCATGAATATTAATGTAAAAAAATGGTATGTGAAGTCGACTTATTTGGCCAAACAAATTGTTTCTTATTATTTTACCAAGATCAATCCTATAACCGATAAGTTATCAGACAAGAAGAAAAAGAGTAAAAACTCTGGAGTGTAATGAGATGGATCAGAAAACAGAAGAAGTTGAGCTAAGCCGAGGAGAAAAGCTAAAAAAAGAAGCGAAATCCATCTTTTGGATTTTACTTCTTGTCCTTACTTTTAGATCTTCTTTTTTTGAACCTTTTAGAATTCCTTCCGGTTCAATGATTCCAACTCTTATGGTTGGAGACTTTATTCTCGTTAATAAGTTTGCTTACGGTTTTAAAATCCCTTTTACGGATATTAACCTTTTTGGTTTTGATTCCAATCCAAAATACTTCTTTGGTGAGTCTGATCCTGAAAGAGGGGATGTGATCGTTTTCAAATATCCTAAAGATCGATCAACCAATTATATTAAAAGAGTCATTGGTCTTCCAGGGGACACCATTCAAATTAAAAATAAAATTGTTTATATAAATGGAGAAGCGATCGCCACAACAGAGCTTGATGGAAAGAAGTTCTTTGATGATATGGATGATAAGTATAAGCTCTATAATTTGAAATTTTTTGAGGCCCAAACAGGGGAAGCAAAGCATGTCATTCAATTTGATAGCGATAATTATTTCAAAGTAGATTACGATCAAAGAGTTGTTCCTAAAGATCACTTTTTTGTGATGGGAGACAACCGCGATTTTTCTTATGATTCAAGGTTTTGGGGATTTGTTCCTCGAGAAGTGGTTAAAGGTGAGGCGATGTTTGTTTGGTTCTCGATGATTATACCATTTGGAGAACATGCCTTTAAATTTAGACCCTGGAGAATTGGAACTGTTATCAAGTAATTACTTTTTGAGCTCTAGTTTACTGCAGCCGTCGTTTCCTTCATCAGGCATACAGCTAATCTTTGAATTTTTAGAAAAGCGTTTTCGAATATGCTCCTTTAAGACTCCGTCTCCATGTCCATGAACTATGAGAGCATAAGGAATATCTTCATTTTCAACGGCAAAAGCTAAGTTTTCAATGAGGTCACGAAACTCTTCAAGTCTCATTCCACGGCAATCATATTCAACTCGATCTGGAATATTGCGAGAGACATGAATTACAGGCGCTGAAACCTTTTTATGAGATGCTTTAAAAAGAGTATCAAATCCACACCAAAGAGATTTATTTCCAGAACGAATAAAGGCTTTCTTTTGTTTAAGTCGAAGACCTATGACCTCTACATTTTTCTTGAGTAGTTCAGAATAAACAGTATCACCTTCTTTAATATCATCGGGACTTAAAGAGGGTCGAGAATGGGCCTTTTCTTTTTCAGGATTATTAAGCTCTTTGGCCTTATTTTGGATAGATGAAGTTTTTCTTTGAATTCCTTTGATCCCAAAGGCGCCTTTTCTTGCCTCAACGGCAAGAGATTCTGCTTCCTCAAGAATCTTATTAAGTTTTTTATTAAATTCATTGAGAATTTTTTCTTTCTCTAAAACAAGAAGACCTTGTTGCTGTCTGGCCTTTCGCTCAAGATCCATTTTAATTGTATGATTTTCTTTTAGAACATCATCAAGTTCAGACTGCTTGGCAATGAGCTCATTTATTAGAGTTTCATAATTCAGCTTATCGGATTCTAAAACTTCTTGAGCTCTTTTTCCAATTTGATTATGACGATTGAAACTCTTGCATAGATTTTCAAAAATATCAAAGGCCATGGAACCACCAGGGGTTCCCATATTAAGCTTATAGGTAGGAAGATGAGTTTTCGAGTCAAAACCTACGTGGCATGATAAAAGCTGTCCTCGTTCATGCACGTGCGCTTTTAAAAACTGATGATGGGTAGATATAAATATAAGAGAATCACTTATTCGAAAAATTTCCTCAATAAGAGCAATGGCAAGAGCTGAGGCTTCTTCCGAACTTGTAGAATTAAAAATTTCATCAACTAAGATTAGAGCTTCATCATTCCTAATTTCTTCTAAAAGACTTAGGTAGTTCTTGGCTTCACTAGCAAAGGAACTTAGGCCACTTTTTAAATCTTGCTGATCATGACTAAAATAAAAAATCTTTTGAAAGGGATAAAGTGTCGCTCTTTGGGCAGGGACATACATACCTAAATGCAAAAAAAGATAATTTATAGATATAGACTTCAAAGTAACGGTCTTTCCACCAGTATTGGGTCCAGAGATGAGAAGACCCTTCTTATCTTTTGGAATCTCAATATCATTAAGGACGGGTTCTTCAATAAGAGGATGAAAGTAAGATTTTAAACGAAGTTCTTTATGTTGAGTGATTTCTGGCTTATAGAGCTCTTTTTTAAGCGAGTATTGTGCTTTAGCAACGACTTCGTCCACATACAGTAAATTGTCTTGGATATTTTTAAACTCTCGCCCAAAAGGATGTAGGACTTCACTAAATTGAGCACAGATCTTAGAGATAATTTCTTCAAGCTCTGCGAGAAGAAAAAGTCTCTTACTATTTTTTTCGGAAAGCTCTGGTGGAGAAACAAAGAGAGTTAAACCACTAGAAGACCTTGAGACAATAGGACCTTGTTCAGCTTTGTAACTATCAGAACGTATTGCCAAGACAAAATGGTCATTAATAGTGTCATGTTCTGCATATTGAAGGGCGTCTTTATAAAGAGGAGATTGAGAGATCGTCCGAATCCGGTCTCGAATGGCCCTTTCTATTTTAACGATATCATTAAAGATTTTAGAAAGCTCTGGGTGCTTGCTATAATCGACCTCTCCTTTTGGATCTACAAAAACTCTAAAAGGTGTAAGAAATTTATTTCGAAAAGTCCTTTTAAAAGAGGGCTCCAGATCAAATCGATTTTTAAAAGGAGCCTGCTCGAGCAGACGAGTAAGTTCTCCATGCGCACTAAAAAGATTGGCGAGAAAATTGAGTTCTTTAAAAGTGAAGATCTTTCCCTTGGGGATATGCTCTGGGAGTTTAAAATACTCTTCTTGATAAGGAACTGCCCTTAACTGGTTGATGGAGGCTTCGATATGCTCAAGTTTATCTTCTAAGAAATAACTAATCGCATTAATCCTTTTTTCTATATAACGAATCCCATAAAATTTAGGCGGAGCACAAAGATATTTTTGAGTGGGCTCAAAGTAAGCATGTGAAGAAATCTCAGACGTGATATGGTCCCAATCGAGGAATTTTAGAGTTTCTAAATTGTTGAGATCTAATATATTAATTGCCATGGCCCAATCGTATGCAGAGTTAGAATTTAATGTAAAAAGTTTCAATGACCTTTTTGATGAGAAAGGTATCAAAGTCGTACCAGTTCAAAAAATTCAGTCAACACCTCACTATATAGCACTTAATCTCAGATTTCCTCAACTTTCAAAAGTGCTTTATTTAGGGCGTGGAGCAGGAGAAGAGGGGCTAATTCTAAGTGATCAGGCACCGGCCAGTGAATATAGGATTAAAGACACCTTTGTAGAGTTTTTAAGATCAAACTTTAAAGGAGGGATGGTTGAAAAAATTCAATTAGACCCTAAGGACAGATCCGTTATTTTCTCCTTTATTTTAAAGAAGGAGGCACGAAAATTAGGACTTTTTTGGGGTGGAAGAAAGCTCTACTTTTGTCTTCTAAGTAAAAATAAGCATGGACATAGAAGGCTCTTTAAATCTTGGACTAACCAATATGAAGACCAAGAGGATTTTCATTTTGAGGTCTTTAATGAGCTTAGTCGAGGAGGCTTTGAGCACGATCAAAATAAAAAGCCTCGGGAAAAAGTCCTCGAAAATTATTTTAATAAGCTTGAGGGACAATTGACCCAAAATAAGGGAACTAAAAAAGCTCTCAAAAAATTAAAAGTTAAAGAAAAAAAGATTCTTGGAGATCTCGCCAATACGGAAATTGCCTTTGAGTTAGAGAAAAAGATTTTAGATCTTGATTTAGAGGAGTTTTCTGGAAATTCCTACAGTTATAAAAACTTAAAAATTAAATTTCCCTTTCAAATCAACTCGCATCAAAAAAGAGACTTAGTCTTTGATAAATGTAAGAGGCTAAAGAAAGCAGCAAAACTTTTAAATCAAAGACTTCAGGACACTAAGGAACAGATTAAGGGAATAGAAAATTCCGAACAGGAAAAACCAAATCTGGATAAAGTGAAGACCATTTTCCCTGTTTGGGGCAAAGTGATTGAGTCCAAGGTTCAAGAGACCAAAGAAGATCATTTTTGGGAACTTAAAAACTCTTATTTTAGTATTGCCGTCGGAAAAAGTAGCAAGGGTAACGATCAAATACGATCCCAGTGGGCCAGAAAAGAAGACTACTGGTTCCATTTAGATGGTTTACCCAGCTCTCACCTCATTTTAAAACTCTCAAAGGTAACTCTAGACTTTGAAATCATGGGAGCGCTAGGATCGGCGCTTAGAGATCAAGGAGGAATAACTGTTCTTCCAACAAAAGGAAGGAAAACAAATGTTAAAAGAAAAAATGCAAGGGGAGCAGGAAAGATAAAAAAGACAGTCAATACAAGAAAGAAAGATTATGAGGTGCAGCGCTCAACATCTGAAAAGCAAGTACCTGAGGCTGATGTATTGTCGATTGTAGACCTTGTTGCTGCAATGTTTATTAGTAGCAAACTACATGGCCCGGTAGCATAAAAAGTTGCACTGA
>CBDUBC010000004.1:0-74729 GCA_965365285.1 uncultured bacterium | reverse complement strand
CCATTACTCTTTTCTGGTTAGCTATTCCGCTTGCTTTCATTGCAACTGCAGAAACACTTCTGTGTACCAATGCGGTAGAAAGAATGAGACCTGAAGTTAGTACTGACTATAACAAAGAACTTTTTGCTCAAGGTATCGGTAACACTATTTGTGGTTTTCTTGGTGCTCTTCCAATGACTGGGGTTATTGTACGAAGTTCTGCTAACGTAGAAGCAGGTGCCAACACCAAGTGGAGTGCAATAATGCATGGTCTTTGGTTACTCATCCTTGTCGCTTCTTTTACAGCTCTTCTTCAGATGATTCCTACTGCGACTCTTGCTGCCGTACTGGTTTTAACTGGTGTGAAGCTGATGAACTTAAAAGAGCTCATCAAAACCTACAAAACAGATAAAGCTGATTTTTTCATGTGGTTAACCACTCTCGTGGCGATCATTGCAACAAATCTTCTTGTTGGTATAGCAATAGGTTTCGCAGTTACTCTTCTTCACCTGGTTTGGAGTATCCATAACCTTGAAATCAAGCACGAAGAGCAAGATTCAAGTGGTAAGGTGAAAGTTAAGATTATTGGAAAGGCGTCTTTTTTAAACCTTCCAAGCATTGTTCGATCACTTGATAATGTGAATCAAGACAGTAAGCATATTGAGCTTGATCTTCATAACCTCCTTTACAGAGATAATTCATTTAATGACTATATCTCAAACCTAAAGAATAGTTTAGGTCATAGAGGTGTAACTCTAAGTGTAAATGAGCCAAATTCTACATCTTTACAATAATAAGAACTATACCCTTAGGGACTTCTCCCTAAGGGTTCTTTTTTTAGCCTAAATTTTTTAATAGAAAACGAATCAGATTAAGCTTCTTTGGAAAGGGTGGATATCTTAAAGGGACATCGAAACTAAAAGTTCTCTTCATGATAGATTTCATATGAGAAAAGGTCTCAAAAGAGAAGTTTCCGTGATAGGCACCTAGACCACTTTCCCCTACTCCTCCAAAGGGAAGAGAATCTGCTGTGATATGGAGAAGAGTATCATTGAGGCAAACCCCTCCTGAGCTTGTTCTTTCAAGAACCTTATTATGAATTTCTTTAGAATTTGAAAAAACATAAAGAGCAAGAGGCTTTGGTCGATCGTTTACATAAGAAATAGAGTTATCCACATTTTCAGAAATAACGATAGGTAGAATAGGGCCAAAAATTTCTTCTTGAAGAAGAAGAGAAGAATCATCACATTCTACAAGAGTAGGAGCAATAAAGAGGTCTTCATCTCTTGTGGTTCCACCGGCAAGTACAGTGACTCCATTTAAAGTATCTCTTAGTCTCTCGTAATGTCTTCGGCTTATAATTCTTGCATAATCCTCACTCTCTTCAGGTTTTTCCGTGTAAAAGGCACTCACATGTTTATTAAAGAGTTTGATTACATCTTCTTTGTATTTTTGAGGCATAAGTAGATAGTCTGGAGCAATACAAGTTTGCCCAGCATTCATAAATTTACCCCAAACAATTCTTTTCATAACAAGATCCAGATCATTCACATCATGGATCATACAAGGAGACTTTCCTCCAAGCTCTAAAGTTACAGGAGTAAGATATTTGGCCGCTCTTTGATAAACAATACGACCTACATTTGTGGAACCCGTGTAAAAGACGTAATCAACATTACTATCGATAACCGCATTAGTTTCATCGGGACCACCTTCTACAACTGCAATTTCTTCTTGTGGAAAATTTTCTGTAATAAGTTTAGTCACGAGTTTTGAAATATTTGGAGCAAGCTCACTTGGCTTTAAGATCACTGTATTTCCAGCTGCAAGTGCCCCTACAAGAGGCGAGATAAGAAGCTGAAAAGGGTAGTTCCAAGGAGAAATCACAAAAACGGTTCCATAGGGCTCTGGCTTAATCATACATTTTGCAGGAAGATGAACCTTTGGAGTAGAAGCTCTTCTTGGCTTCATCCAGCCACCAAGCTTTGCTAGAACATGGTTGATTTCATTAATTACAAACATCGTTTCAGCTGTAAAAGCTTCGAATAGAGGTTTATTGAGATCTGCTTTGAGTGCCGCATGAATATCATCAATATTTGCTTCAATAAGGTCTCTAAGCTTTTCTAATCTTTGTTTTCTGTATTCTTTTGAAAGAGTTGCCCCAGTTTTAAAATATTCTTTTTGGGTCAATACTAGCTTTGGGATGTCCATTAGAACTCCGTGTTGTTAGGATTCATATTGCCCTGAGTATATTTTTGGGGAGACCTTCTGACAACTATTTACTAATAGTATCGCCTTCTTTAGGTTCGGGAACAGTGTCATCTACTCTAATTATCGCAGACTTATCGTTCTTTTCTCTTGCAGTATCTGTAATACATTCACATCCTTTCGGACACTCATCGAGATCCTCACCTAGTCTGTTTATTCTTGTGCCTTCATCAGCTTGAGCAAGAGTAGCTAAGAGGAGAAAGCTAGAGATCATTAATAAATTTTTCATTTCTCACTCCTATAGGCTTAGGTTCACTCCAGCAGGTCTAACAATCTCAAGAAGAGACTGAAAGGCTTGGGTTACTTCTACGGCCATCTTTTTTCCAGAATTTGAGGAAACATTTTTAATTTCACCAAAGTCATCATATTCAACGTTAATTTTACCAACTTTTTTGAGATCAATTTCAGTAGGCTTTCCTAATGCATTGTACTTAAAGGCAAGAGACCTTCTGATATCTTTCTTTTTATCCACATCGACCATCGCTGTGATTCGTCCACTTCGATCATATTTAAGAAGCACTGCTTTCCCTATATTATTTAGAGCCTTAAAGAGGTTTCCTTTTTTATCATATTCAAATTTAGTCCAGCCATTTGGATTAACGACTTTTGTAATTTTGCTAAGCTTTGGATGATATTCGAGTTCGACAAAGTCCCCATCTGAGGACTTTCTCTTGGTGAGAAGACCTCTTTCATTATATTCAAAAGTAGTAACTTCTTCACCTTTAACAATTTTGAGTGGAAGTCCACAACATTCTGAATAAGTTGTCTCAGTTACAAAACCTTCAATATCCTCTAAAATTCTATAAGTATATTGAGAGCCATCAGGTCTCTTTTTAAGTTCATATTCATATTTGCTTGAGAATTCTTTTCCACTTTTTGACTTCTTCTTAACAATCGTCCAATAGTGAAGGTTTGGGTTTTTAGAGTTTTTTCCATATTCATATTCAGTTTCAAGACCATCTTTATCTTTTACTTTTGTAACGAATTGAGTCTGAGGAGCATAAGTAATCTCCATTTCTCTTCCGTCTTTATACTTAACGTTGGTTAAGTTATGAAAAGAGTCATAAACGAATTTAAATGTATTTCCAGCGATGTCCGTACTTGAAACAAGGTTTTCCCCATCATACTCATAACTTGCTTTAAATTTAGAGCCTGTAGAGATGCTTTTCACTCTTCCAGATTCAAACCAATCAAAAAAGAGCTGCTTAGCTTTTGTATCTTTTATAGAAACGACTCTATCATCTCTGTAATTGAGAAAGATTTTATACCCGTCTTTTGCCATAATTTGGGTTAAATTTCCATCGTTATCAAAAGTTTCAAATTTCCCATCTTCAAACACTCTTTTGTAACCTGTTGAAGTTTTAACTACTTTTTGACTTCCTCTAACAGAGCTGTAAAGAACTGCACCAACACGAATTTCAGTATCTACTCCGAACTTTCTTGCATAGGCTAATCTTAGTTCAGAGTCCCCCATAAGTTTTTCTTTGAGGTTTTCTACGACAACATCACTTAGAGAGGCTTTCTTTTTCATTTCTGAAATAATTTTATTAACACCTTCTTCAGGATCAAGTGATCCCTTAGGAACAAATCTTGTTCTAGCACCTGAACCATTTTCAAAAATAGTCACAGACCCATCAGGAGAGACATCAAGACTTGTCTCAAAGTCACTTCCCCATCCAAAACCAAACCAACCCTTGTGAGTAGATTTTGAATTATAAGTTCTTACGATTGAAAGCTCTGGGCCTTGACCAGAAACAATCACGTCTGTGTAATTGATATAAAAATTACCATTCTTTAAATTTACTCCGCCCAAAGAAGAGAAGGAGTAAAGTCCTAGAATAATGAGTAGAAATTTCATTAAACTTTCCTTATTTAGATTACGATTCTATCTAGTTTATTTATCGGATGGGCCAGTGGGGGGCCTTAGGAAAAAGACCTAAGTTTTAATGTCAACTATCTTTAAAATAACGAAAAATCCGGCTGCATCAAATAAAAGGGCAACTACACACATAGCGATTCCAAGTGGGTGAGTAAATAGCCGAATCATGGAATTAGGGTCCGTAAAGAAGTAAATAGCTCCAATACCAAAGGGCATTCCAGCAATTACAATACCTTGGAACATACCCTGGGCTACAAATTGCTCTACTTTTTGCTTTAACCTTACTCGTTCTCGAATAACATCAACAATCGTGTCGAAAGTCTCCGCAAGGTTACCCCCGGTTTCTCTAAGGATATTAACTCCAGAGACAAACATATCATTATCTTCTAAAGGGACTCTTTTGGCGAGATTTTCAAAACACTCTTCTAAAGGTACTCCAATTTTATTTTGTTGGAGCATAAGACCAAATTCTTGAGCAACTGGCCCTGGCATTTCATCGACAACCATGCCTATCGCTTGTGGAACAGAAAGTCCCGCTCTAATACCATTAGAAAGAAGCGTAAGGGCATCCACCATTTGATTAGCATAGAAATTATGGCGCTTTTTAATCATTTGATTAATTATTGGTTTTGGTATTTTAAAAGCGATAAAAAAGAATACAATCCCTATAAAAAATCCTAATAACCATTTACTAGTTAAAAGACCTATTAAAATAATGAGTATAGATCCTCCACCAAAAGAGAGTCCAATGAGCCCGTAAGTTATATTTTCCTCTTTAATATCGATGAAAAGAAGATCAAGTTTTTCCATGATGAAATTACGAGTTCCAAAGGTTTGATCTTCAATCCAAGTAAAAAGTTTATTAGCCTTTCTGAATACGGGAATAAAAACCATTAGTCCTATGACTAAAACAATTCCCCACTGTCCTAATGCTTGAACAATAAAATCCATATCTAATCGTTCCTAAAGAGACCTCTAGGAATATTGTATCCTTTGGCCTCAAGTTTCTCGATAAAGGCAGGAATAAAACCACTGGCTTGAAACTTTCCAAGGATTTTCCCGTTTTTATCGATTCCTTCTTGCTTAAATGCAAAAATATCTTGAAGAGTAACAACCTCTCCCTGCATTCCGCCTACTTCTGTAATAAAAATAAGTTTTCTTGAACCGTCATCAAGTCGAGTTTGCTGAATAATCAAGTGAACGGCTTTAGAAATCATTTCTTTAATGGCCTTTGGCTCAATTCCGGCACCTGCATACTGACAAAGAACAGTAAGACGTCCTACACATTCTCTTGGGTTGTTCGAATGGACAGTCGTCATAGAGCCATCATGACCAGTACCCATGGCTTGAAGCATATCGAGTGTTTCACCACCCCGGCACTCACCAATAACAATTCGGTCAGGTCTCATTCTTAGAGTCTGCTTTACAAGACAGCGTATATCCACGGCCCCTTCACCTTCTAAAGAGGGAGGTTTTGTTTCTAGACTAACAATATGGTCCTGAGGGAAGTCAAGTTCAGCGGAGTCTTCACAAGTAATAACTCTTTCATTGGATTGAATAAAAGCACCAAGAATATTAATTAGGGAGGTCTTACCAGAACCAGTACCACCACTAACGACAATATTTCTATGCGCCTCAACTGAGATTCTTAAAAAGTCGGCCATATTTTGAGTAATGGAACCAAACTTAATGAGATCTTTATACGTAAGTCTATTTTCTGGAAATTTTCTAATGGTAATCGTCCCACCATTAAGTGCACACGGAGGAATGATAGCGTGAACTCTCGAACCATCTGCAAGACGGGCATCTACGTAAGGAGTTTTTTCATCAATTCTTCTTCCTATAGGAGCAACGATTCTTTCAATAACATTGAGAACCTGTCTATCCGAAGTAAAGATAACTTCGGACTTTCTAATTTTACCACCCATCTCGTAAAAGATTTTTTCAGGTCCAACAACCATGATCTCTGAAATACTTTTATCTCGAAGCATATCCTCAAGTGGACCAAGACCTAGAGCTTCATCAATGATTTCTTTAACCATTTGATTCATATCTTCTCTAGTATTAAGAATACCGGTTGTATCTTCTTTTCCTAGAAGATCGACAACCAGCTTTTTAGTCTGCTCTTTTAAAATGATTTTTGCTTTTGGGTCCTTATCGTCGTCCTTAGAAAGATCCATCTCTTCAACTAGGGATTTATGAATTCGAACTTTGAGATCAATCCATGCGTTTTTGGCCTTCTTATCATCAGGGCCCGCCGCACCTCCACCACCTTTAACTTTCCCAGTATCAGGAGACTTTGTTAATTTTGCAAGGGATTGAAGAACGTTCTTTTGGACAACTTTTCTAACCGTTTCAAAAACACCTTTGGCAAAAGGACTATTCTTAGCAACTGTCACGATTGGCTTTTTAGCATTTAGTGCCTGGACACACGTTTGATCATCTTTCATGATGCTAGAAAAAACAGGCTTTCCAATTGTTTTACCTACAACATCTGGAGAAACGGGATGCCCTTGCATGGCCTGATTTACAATAATTTGAATCATATCCTTTGGGAAAAGCATCGTAACAAGATCTGAATAAAGTCTCTTAGTTTGATTAAGAGCTAGTACATCTGCTGAACAAACTACAAAAATAACCGTAGCAAACTCTAGTGCTTTAAGCGCCATATCATTAAGTTCACTTCCACAATCGATGACGGTCAATGGAAACATTTCTGTAACGGCCTTTAAAGTTTTTCCTAGCCCATCAGGATTAATTGCGGAAGCTGCCATAGCATCGTTTGGCATTCCGATATAAGACACGCCTGCAGGGTGAGATATAACAAACTGCTGAAGCGCCCTTACATCAATGGCACCGGTGAACTCACTCAAATCTTTAATTGATTTTTTGGAGGTCATCCCTGTAATAATATTTTGATCTCCACCAGCTTTACCATCAAAGTCTAATAAAAGAGCCTTAGATCTTGTTTCAGCAGCGAAAGCGAAGGCAAAGTTAGCGGCAACCATAGATTTACCAACACCACCTTTTCCACCTAAAAAACAAGCAATATAACCTTTTGGCATACTAGTCCCTTCCTCTTCTAAACTTTTTTAGAATGTCATTAGTCCCAGTAGAGGCATTTGCAATAATTTCTGGTGTTACAAAAATGACGAACTGACTTTTCCCTTTAGTAATTGATTTAGATCGTAAAAAGGAAAATAAAGGTGTTCCTCCCCCTGATGTATCTGTGTTTCCAAAAGGAGGATTTCTATCATATTCAGTAGAGTCTCTATTAATAACAACTCCCCCCACGACAGCACTGTCTTTTGACTTCACAACCATAGAAGTAGAAATAGAGTTAGACTGAACTTCTGGTGGATCTCCAATGCTCGCACTTACACTTATCCCCATTGCGAGTTCAATTTTTTCTTGGCTTAAAATTTTGGGAGTTACACCCAAATCAAATCCGGATTCAGCCTTTTCAGCTTTAACAAATTCACCCGTACCAATAGCAAAAGGTTTAGAAGATTTCTTTGCAATTTTTGCTTGAGTCCCGTTTTTAACAATGACCATACCTGATTGAATAACTCTTGCCTGTCCAGCGCCTTTCGCTGATGCAAGTTTAGGCAACAAATTAGAAATAGTCCCAGCGAGAGTTCCTTGACTTTGAGTAGTTAGTCCTTCAGAAGGTTGCTTTCCAAATTGAATAGAAGCTCCCGTAGCGGACATTAAAGGGCTCCACTTAAATCCAAAAACTCTATTGTAATCTTTAGAAAGCTCCACAAAGTGGGCAGCTATTCGAACGAGTTTCGGGATAGGTGGAGGCGATTTCTTTTCATTTACTTTAATAAAGTTTTGAATAATAGATTTTTGACCAGCTTTTTGCACTGCTTGCTCTCTTTCCGCTATAGAGGCAAGAGATTCAGGTAAATAGGCTTTTGCTATATTAAAAGCGTTAGTTTTTGAAGCAGCAGAGCTCACGACACCCTCTAACCAATAAGCTTGATTAACAACTCTAACTGTAACGTCGCGAAGTCCTGCTCTTTGAATTTCATTCTGCATTTTTTGACCAACAAGTACTTGCGCCATAGGAGAGAGCTCTACCATCTCCATCACATCAGGAAATTTTTTAAGAACTAGGTTAATAAGCCCCATATCAGAAGGAACAACAAGTTTACCACCAAGATATACTGTTCCTCCTTTTACGCCTATCTCAAGACCTTCGATATGACCAAGAAATTCTTTAAGTTTTTGAATCAATTCTGACTGGTCGTTGGCAGTAACATTGACAAGATAGCGTCCTTTAATATCACCTACTGGATTTCTTAAAGTCACTGAAGTTTTTCCGACTTTTAATCCTTTGAAAGTAATCTCTTTCTTTCTTGGAAAAATTTCAAAAGCAACAATCGATGGATTACCAATTTGAACTTTTGGAGAAGCGACATAATCAAATTGAATAATATTATCGATACCAAGAATAACATCTACTTCTCGCTCATCAATTTTTTCTTCATTTTGAGCAAAGCTCAAATTGGTTTGGAAAAAAATGAAGAAAATAAGAAATAGCTTCATCTATTAATTTCTCTTTTCTTGCTCTTGAAAGTATTGTTTTGCAGCAGCAGCATCACTTCCTAGAATATCGTAAAAGCCTGTACCTTGGATTCGAACAAGCTTCTTATCGTTATTATTTCTGAGTACAAGGTATGGGTCTCGTCCTGTAAAGGTCAGAATAAAGGCTAGCTTTTGAGATTCAAACGGATCGAGCTCTAAAGTAACTGTATTATACTGACTATAGGTACTAAGATTCATCGCCTTGATTTCTCTTG
This sequence comes from uncultured bacterium, assembly GCA_965365285.1. Classification (GTDB taxonomy): domain Bacteria; phylum Bdellovibrionota; class Bacteriovoracia; order Bacteriovoracales; family Bacteriovoracaceae; genus JAURDE01. The sequence goes on along the minus strand of CBDUBC010000004.1, from coordinate 65,795 downwards.
GAGTTTTGATCCCAATAAGAGGAATAGAGTTTGTCATACTAAGCCCAGTTGAAAGAACAAGAACATCCTGAAGAACTGTTTTGATCTTTTGCTTTGCTTTGTTTCCAGCGGCATAATCAATGGCAGCCAGAACATCGACTCGATCTCCTGGCTTTAAAAGTTTTGAGACTGCAATTTTTTCGTTAACCGATACAGCTATTGCTCTTTTTCCAACACTGACCTGTCTTGCTAGACCCGTATTTGCACCAGGATAAGTCACTCTTGGTTTTGTAATTTGCTCATCTTTTAGGATTGGAACAGTCGCAACTGTATTTTCAAGTTCTCTAATCGATTTAAAGTGACCAGGAGCTAAAAAGCTTTGAGGAACTGACTTCACCATAACTTTAGAATCATCAATAAGCTCCAATTCTTTAATATCTACTTTAGCAACTACAACTGAACTCTCCGTCCCAAAACGCTTAATGATTCCGCTTTTTTGATCTTCAATGTAAGTATAAACCATAAACATGGCCACGCCTGCAATAATCAATGCCAATGTAAAGGCCCGTGTGTTCATACTTATATCCCCTTAATATCTTTTACTTTTATTTTACATCCAGAACGGATATGGATCAGAGTCCGGCAAAAAGGTACAGACCTATCGAAGGGTACAAGACCCTGAAATTCTTGTATTTCCAGCTAGTGGATCATGAACAAAATCCCCACTTCCCTCATCATAGGTATAAGAGGCAGAACAAACTCCATAAGCGGTGAATACTTTAACAAATTGAGATTCACGACTTCCGGAATCCATTGGATCTTCACATGCTTCTTCTCTTTGGTCGCCTAGAATACTCGGAATTTTGTAGCATGGAGCAATTGGCGTTGCTCCTCGAGCACTTCTTTGCCAGCCAAAGGAGTAGCTTCCAACATTGGTAATTCCATTTCGAGAAAGTTCCTCAAGGTCTTTTTTAAGAGGTGCCGTAGAATCATTCTTAATTAAATAGTAAAAATAACCTCGAGTAGCTTTTTGTTGATTAATCGAGCCATTAACAGCACCTGAGACAGTTAAAAAAACAACCAAAAATACTAAATAGAATGGAACAAAAACAATAAATTCGAATATTGCCTGTCCTTCCTCTGATTTAAATTCGATTTTCTTTTTCATCTCTTAGCATCCATTATCAAAAAGAGTTATAAACTTGTTACAGTCTCCACCTCCGGAAACAATCTCCATTGCAGTACAGACTCGATCAATACATTCTCCGACAGTAGGTTCTCTACCTAGAAAACTCTCTGACCTTAAATAAACGGGCTTTCTACCACCTACTAAATCAGAGACTCCAAATTGATTTCTCATTTCAATCCAGTTTCCAACAAAGACTTTATTATCTACCGTTCTTGGACCATTGACCTGTAAGTTAGCCTGCCAATTAGGTACAAGTTTAGGCACAAGAAAAGTGAGAAAGGTCTCGGCACTTCTTTGAAAAGCAGCTCCATCTGATCCATTTGGTGAATTTGCATTCACGTCTACTACCATATAGGTTCTTGAAGCCATGTAAGTGGCATAATGAACGAGAAAACCATCAGCTATAACAAATGATATCTTCAAAAAAACCATCACGATAACAATAGCGAAAATAAAAGAGGATAAAAACTCAGTTGTTGATTGTCCATCTTCTTTTTTCTTAAGACTTTGGATCATTGACTCGCCTCCACTGGAGTAAAGAAACGAGATTGACCTGTTTCCGATAAGTATGTTGTATGTTGATCATTATAAGAGTTGCTATCAGGAGGAGTTAGTCCTGTTACAATAGGAGAACCATAACGATAACTATGCTCAATATAAGTTCTAAGGGTTTCAAAATAAGGTGAGTCTGGTCCCATATAATATTGAAAAGTTTTGTTTCTAAAAACAACCATAACAAGACTCATAACAACTGCTAAAAGCAGAATATATTCAACCGCAGATTGTCCTCGCTCACTTTTTAAAAGAGCACTTTTCTGTTCGTCCATCCAAACCATATCCATGAAAGTAGTATTACAGGAGCATAAGGAAACTTACTCCCATATATATCTTTGATCATTGCTACATTACTCGTTTTAAAAGCCTCTCTAATTTTATTTCGATTCTTGTAGCTATTATAGATCATTAAGCTTAATCCCATTAAAATCGTTAAATACAACAAAGCTAGAAAAGCTATTTCATGCTGAGAGACAGGGATCAAAATAAAAAAGGAAAAAAGATATTTGGTATCACCTGGCCCCATGATTTTTAAAAGAAAAAGAGTAAAGCCAACAATTAAAAAAGCGAGAGAATAAAAAAATTGCTTTAATTCAAACTTATAAACATCAGGTACGATAAAAACAATGATAAAAAAAACAATCAGATTAAGAATAGGCCAGAGGTTAGAAATTTTTCTATGGAGAATATCAAGATAAGAAACAGCCACGAGTTCAATAAGTAAAAAAATATACACTGATTGAGGTATCATGGAATACCATTCCCGTAGTTCCCAAAAAAACAAAGACTCTTACAAACTCCTGAACTAAGAGCATTAGATAAAGCATAGCCTAGTGAGGCCATAGATGTGTTAGTATAACCACTGATTAATTTCACCATGGCGGTCGAAACTCCGGCCATGATTCCAAAAACTAGTAAGTACTCTAAAAGGGCCTGCCCTTTGATAGAATTCATACTTAACATGTTGATATTATTTAGAAATATAAGCAAGGGAGGGCAACTTTTGCCCTCCTATTTTGAATCGAATTAATAACTTGAATCGTTAATCTTAATTACCCATTTCATTTACAAAGCTTTCGGCGTTACCAAATACAGACTGAGTAATTGAGTTGAGTTTGGCACTTGCTACATCCTTAAATTTAAAGACGATAAGAGCAACAACGGCCACTAAGAGAATATACTCTGTGGAAGTTTGCCCATCTTCTTCTTTTAAGAATGAAAGGATTTCCTTTTTCATTTTCTACCACCCCTTTTTTAAGCCTCTTTTCGGGCGTTTTTCTCTAGGACTTTAAGCCCCTCATAAGACGAACTACCCTGAGTAATTATACCTCATAATTTTACGCAATGCAATAAAGTAAGGTACTGAAATAACTGAGGTTTTCAGTCCCTCGTCCCATGAAAATATAGGGTACAACTTTGAAAGCCTCTGCTATAATAGGTCTTGGGGTTTGGGCGAGCAATTTATGCTTTTCGCCCTACAACTAAGCTTTCGGAAGCGGTCACTGATTATGGTGAGCAAGCTCACACTGAGAGATCAGAAGTGAGAAGCCTAAAGTAATTACCTACTGCGTCCTCCTGTCAAACGGCGGGCGGAACATACAAGTCTCTCCCAGGCCCCTTTTCTCAAGTACCATTGACAGCCTCCCTTAGATTACCCACAATTTAATAATGGAACATACACAAAATAACTCCGATCAATTTATTAGTACTGCTTGGATAGAGAAACTTGCTCTTGAAGAGCTCAATATGGAAGAGTCAGGCGTTATCTCTTTAAATGAGCATCTCGATCCCCGTCTCTTTCTAGAAGAATCCTCTATTAATTTTATGAATAATTTAAGAGATAGATTTGAAGTGTATGTGACAAAGTTTAATCAATACAGAACATCTGTAAAAGGGCTTGGTCAGATTAAGATTTTTAAAATCGCGAACACAGTTAATGATTTTATGCTTTTTAGAAATTCTCTTAGACTCGTTTTTTCAAGACGAGCGACTGACTTAATTTCAATTTCATTTCTTTCTAACGGAAAAGAAATTTTTAGTCCTCGACTAAGAAACGAGGACTCCATTCAAAATCAAGGTCATGAGATCAAAGCTCATATTGGTCCCTTCAATGACATTACTTGGAGATTTAGAGGAGAGAGCTTTGATACGGATGCTCTTGTTCGTCATTATCTAAGCGAGTTCATTAGACTTTCTTCTAGATAAAAGAAATTGTTCCACCTTGATTTTTCTTTCGACTAACTTCTTTAGAACCATTTAATCTGCGCAAGGTAAGATCAAGAGATTCTTCAATTGTTGGCATATCAATATTTAAAAAAGCCTCGAGGTTTTCACAGCTTAATTTGTAATACCAAAACTCTTCAGTTCCATCCCTCAATTTCGTCAAAGGAAGCGCCCAGCGCCCTTTAGCTACTCTATTCGAAGGCTCTTGAAAGATTTGACAATAGAGTTTAGCAAAATCATACCGAGTCATAATATCTTGACTACAAACATGAATTAGTCGATTTTGTGCTCTTCTCTCAATACTCAATTTAATTATGAGACAAAGATAATACACATCCAAATAGCCTTGTTTTACATAACAATCAAAAGACTGTGGAGAGGTTGTTTGCATATTCCATTGCAGGTTTTCAAAGAAGGTTCTCTTGCTCGGATTAATATGTCTTCCATATAAATGACATGTTCTAAAGATCATATAATTTAGAGAGTTTTTCTGAATATAGAACTCTCCGGAGGATTTTGTTTTGCCTAATATAGTTGCTGAGTCTGGAATATCCATTTCTATATAGTCTTTATTCTCACCAGAGAAAACAAAGTCCTGAGAAATATAAATAATTTGAGATTTATATCGCTGGCACATCTCACCTACATTAAAGAGACCTGAAGTATTAAGAGCATCGGCAAGTCCTTCAGCTTCGGCACTAGCCTTAACCGAATTTACTCCTATACAGTAGATTGTGTAATCAGGTTTAGATGTGTAAAGAGCGAGTTGAACCGATTCTTTTGAAAGAACATCGCATGGAATTGTTAGAACACTAGGAAGAGAGATTGAAGTTTTATAATAAGTTCCCACAACTCTAAAGTCTTTTTTAAGAAATTCGGCAAGATTAGATCCAAGAAATGAAGATATGCCAAAAATGAGAATGGTCTTTTTTTCTACTAGTTCACTCATATACCCTTAATTATAACAAGCTTTCGTTCAACTATAATTAAAAAAATGCCCTTGCTCAATTTAGAGCAAAGGGCAATTATGAGTTTAAACTAAAATTATCCTATCAGTTTTAGAGCACTACTTGGGTACTGATTGGCCTGGGCCAATACACTTACACCCGCCTGAACAAGTATGTTGTTCTTAGTAAGCTCTGCAGTTTCATTAGCGACATCAACGTCTCTAACTCGTGAGTTTGCAGCACTAAGGTTTTCATCACTTGTCCCAAGGTTGTTGATAATCGAAGACAACCTATTTTGGACAGCTCCCAAATTCGCTCTAACACCGTTAATTTGTACAAGGGCATTATCAAGTTTTTTGAGGGATACTTGAGCTCCTTGCTTTGAACTAACGGATTCAGCTGTGAGTCCCAAAGCGGCCAGTGTCGCATCGGCCGATGTACCGTCATAACGTAACCTGTCCAGGATTGGGTCATTATTGATCCCAATTTGGAATTCAAGTTGTCCACCAGTTCCATCAAGAAGCTGGGTTCCGTTAAACTCGGCACTTCTAGCGATTCTGTCGATTTCTTCCTTGAGTTGTTGAAACTCAATATCGCCAAATGATCTTTCTGTGTCACCGATCGTATCAGAAGCAGCTTGGATCGCAAGTTCTCTGAGTCGGATGATGATGTTAGAAATTTCACTCAATCCCCCTTCAGCAGTCTGGATAAAAGAAATCGCATCGTTTGCGTTTCTACCAGCTTGCCTAATTCCCCTAATTTGGGCTTTTAGGTTTTCACTAATCGCTAGCCCGGCAGCATCGTCGCCGGCCCTGGTTACTCTTTCACCTGATGACAGCTTTCTTAAGTTGTCTTTCAGGTTGCTTGAATTGATCCCTAAGGATCTCTGCGCCGAAATGGACGCAACATTTGTGTTGATTCGTAGTCCCATAAATTAATCTCCTCTCATACTTCAAACCTCCTGTTCGCAATTGAGCTTCCTGCTCAATAATTGTTAATATTAAATTCATCAATCCCTCAATTTCGAAAATCGAAAAACAGTTTAAACTCACATAAAGTTAAGGTTTTTCAAACAATCATTGCTACAGGTGCAACAACTGTCCGAAGTGCCTTAACAACTGTTATTTATCGTATCCATTATTCCTTCTCCTCATTCATTAAAGTTGCGAAGCTGAGTTAATAAGTTGTAGAGCATTTCTTGAAGAAGCGTTCGCTTGTGCAAGAACGGAAGTACCAGCTTGAACAAGAATATTATTTCTTGTAAGTTCAGCGGTTTCTTTCGCTACATCTGTATCTCTAACTCGAGAATTCGCAGCAGATAAGTTTTCAATACTTACCTGAACATTGTTAATGGTTGACTGTAGTCGGTTTTGGAGAGCACCGAAGTCTGCTCTAATACCTGAAACCGAAATAATCGCCTGGTCAATCGAGGATAAGGAATTCTGGGAAGAAATCTTATCAGCAACTGAGGCTAGGTTTAACCCTAATGCCGCCACATTTACATCCGCACTAGAAGCATCAAACGTTAGCCTATCAGTAATAGGATCATTTCGAGTTCCAATTTGGATGTCGAAAACTGCACCAGTACCATTTAGCAGAGGAACTCTGTTAAATTCAGTAGAGTTTGCAATTCTGTCGATTTCAGAAGTTAGCTGTTCAAATTCGACGTTAAGAAACTTTCGTTCTGTACTTCCGATAGTATCCGAAGCAGCTTGAACGGCGAGTTCTCTAAGTCTAATGAGAATGTTCGAAACTTCTGCAAGGGCGCCTTCAGCAATTTGAACAAGTGAAATACCATCTTCAGCATTTCTTTCGGCTTGTCCTAAACCTCTGATTTGGGCCTTAAGGTTTTCAGAGATGGCCAATCCAGCGGCATCATCCCCTGCTCGGTTAATTCTCTGTCCTGAAGACAGTTTTTCGAGCGTTTTGTTGAGGGCCAGTCGAGTTTGTCCCAAATTCCTTTGGGCATTTATCGAGGCCACGTTGGTGTTAATCCGAAGTCCCACGTTATCCTCCTTGATATGGGTTCTAGCAAAAGTCCTTTTTGCCAGAGAAACAGTTCCCATAGGATGGGAAAGTTTCCTTCGACTACCGTTCGAAACAATAAATAAAATCTTTAGAGAGGAAGGAAATATTTATTTTTAAATATTAAAATCCGGTAAACTTTGCCTTTTTATGCATTTAATTCCACCTTGAAAGGACTATCTTTCCTATAGGACAATAGAGGGATGGATAGAAAAAATAATTTAGTCGTCTCCAATCTTAAAAAATCACCGAAATACAGAAATGAAACTTTAAAGCTAATTGAAGAGTCGCTGGGCTATTCTAATGGCAACAGTTTTATGATCGATTTCTACCCTCTTATGAAAGAGGAAAATGCGAATAATAATCATATCCTTATAAAGGATAATAAAGTTTGCGCTCATATTGGAATATCCTATCGATATCTCACTATGAAAGGAGTGAAGACTCCAGTTGCACTATTGGGAGGAGTCTGCTCATCTAAAGAAATAAGAGGCAAAGGGATCTTCAGTGATTTCCTAAAAGCGCTTATCTCTCAAAATGAGGAAAAAGTTGCCTATTTTATCCTATGGAGTAATCTCAGCGATTTTTATGAGCGTTTTAATTTTTTTGAAGCGGGAAAATCGATTCAAACAAAACCTCCAGGCCCACTTTCAACTGAAATCCTTAAAAGCTATCAAAAGATCCCTTATACTGATCTCACCCCTAATCAATGGGAAGAAATCAAAACCCTTTATAATCAAAAGGACGAAGTCATTAAATTTCATCGAACTGATGAGGATTGGGAGACATTAGGTAAAATTGAATCTTCAGAACTTTATATAAAAGAAGTACAAGGTAAAATCAAAAGCTACTTTATCAAAAATAAAGGGCAAGACCTCGATAATCTTATTCATGAATACGGTATAGATCCTTCGGAAGAAGGAAATCTTCTTCCTCTTCTAAAAAGGCAATCGATTTGGCTTGAGGATCGTGGAGAGGACGATCTGGGTCAAGTCATCTTCAGCGCCTTTTTTAGAGTAGGGAATCAAAGGCTTCTCGATGATTTTTTAAGTAGAGTAACAGATCGCAAGTTACGACTTATAAGCTGTTGCCCTCAAGTCACTTTTACGTATAAGGATGAGACATTTGAGTGCGACACTAAAACCTTTCTACAAGTTCTTCACGGGCCTTTTGAGATGAAAAATAAGGTCCCTTATCTACCTATCTATTTTTGTGGTCTTGATAGCGTATGAGTTAATTCAGCTGTGAAGCCTCATTCCTTCCTGGACTATTGTTTTTTTATATACTTTAAGCCTTTCCAAAAAAAGATCAGACCAAGAAACCAAAAAATATAGGTCAGATGAGGAATCGTTTTAAAGGATATGGGCTCTTCTGGAAGAAAGCGCACTCCTGAAATTATAAAGACACAGCTTAGCAGAATAAAGCCAAGAAAAATGACAGATCCAGTAAGCGTCTCCACTGATTTTTCATGACCTGTATGAATGACTTCAAAGGCATAATTCTTTTTAGACCAATCTCTTAAAAACCAGCGAAGATGTCTAGGAATCATCCTAAAAGATCCAAGAATATCTTTTCCTAGCCAAAAGACTTCTTCATAAACATTTTCTTTTGTCACCGATTTTTTAAAAAGATCATGAATGTCTTCTTCTAATATACCAAAGAGATCAAAATCCATATCAAGTGATTTACTTACTCCATCAAGGGTAATAAACGCTCTAAAGACGATATACCACTCTCGTGGAAGATAGATTTGATGAGAGTTAAGAACTCTTACAACCGATCTTAAGAGATGAGCGACGTTGGTTTGAGCAACCGTAAGACCAATAAAGGGAGAGAGAGCATCCCTTACATCACTTATGAGACGGTCGGTATCTGGAATATCCTCATAATCTGCAACATCTAAGAACTCATAAACAAGGTTTTCAAAATTATAGGTAAAGAGAGAATAAACGATTGCAAGAAAGTTTTGTCGACTTCTCACTGCGAGATTACCCATCAGTCCAAAATCTACAAGACCAATTTGACCATTTCTTAAATAAAAGAAATTGCCACCATGAAGATCCGCATGAAAAAAACCATCCTGAAGAAAGGTCTTAATAAAAAGACGGATTCCTTTTTCCATTTTAGGATAGAGCTCTTCTTCATACTTTATAATTTCATCATAATCACTGAATGGAATTCCATCTAGAAATTCTATGACAAGAACTTCTTCCGTTGTGAACTCCTCATATACGTTTGGGATATAAAAAATTCCCTCTTCATCATGCTTTTCTAAATTTGTTTTAAGTCTTTGAGCATTGAGAGCTTCTCTATTAAAGTTAAGCTCCACTTGCAGGGTCATGGAAAAATCTCTGAGAATACGCGATAGGGCCAGCGATTTCAAATCCTGACTCACCTTTTCAGCTTGCTCAACGATATAGAGGAGAATAGGAAAGTCCGTTTCAATTCTTTTTTCAATATTTGGTCTTCGAACCTTTAAAACGATATCATCCCCATTAAGTAGTCTTGCTCGATAGACAGAACCGATAGAGGCTACTCCAATAGGGTCTTGATCAATATTTTGTACAACGTCCGTTAAAGAACATCCCCAAGAGTTTTCAATCGTCTCTTGATCTATTTCAAAAGGCTCCGGACGAACTTTATCTCGAAGCATCTGCATCTCTTCAATAAATGCAGGATCAAAAAGATCTTCTCGTGATGAGATCAGCTGACCAAATTTTATAAAGGTAGGACCAAGTTCTTCAAAACAGTTTCTTAGTCTTTTTCCAAGAGTTTTATGAAAATTAGTTTTTTCTTCTAATTTTGCACGATTTGATTTTGGAAGAACAAAATTAGGAATCTTTGAAGTAACAGCAAGGGAGAGAAATTCTTCAAGTCCATGCTTAGCAAAAATAAGAGCAATTTCTCGGAGACGACCTACATTTTTAATGGTCTTCCCTATACCTAGCCCCGTTCTGATAAGATCCATAGACTTAGCCCTATTTAAATTTTAAAATCAATGACCATGAGATTACTAATACCGCTCCTATTATGCCTTACCTTCAACGCCTTTGGCCAAGAAGTATGCTCCAGGATCGCCATTGTAAATTACCAAGAAGTTCTAGTGGATACAAACACCAATCAAAAAGGTGAAGGACTTCGCTTTTACCTGGAAAAAGACCCTGTTGCGAAGAGTTATCTTGATAAGTATCAGGAAGGTAGTGACATCAAGCTAGAGAACGCTATTATGGGAACCTTAGGGACCGGTTTAATTATTGGGGGTTTTCTTAATAATGATAATGATAAACGAAAGAAAGTCCTATTAATATCAGGGGTTTCCATGCTCCTAGTAAATTTTCTCGTAGCAAAGACAGCTGAGTACTCCAATGAAAATAACTTGCTAAGGGCCATTAAGGAATATAATAAAAAAAACCTACCCAAAATCTTTTTTCAGCCAAGTGCGAAAAACGATTCTGGTTTTGACTTTATGGTGGCAAAGAGCTGGGATTTTTAAATGAATGATGAAACAAAGAATCAAATTATTTGCTATGCATGCAATAAAGCTTTAGAGCATAATCTTGGTGAAAAAGTTTTTCGAAATGAAGAATGCCCTCATTGCCAAGCCTATATTCGATGCTGTCGTATGTGTAAATTCTATGACCCATCCTCGTATAATGAATGCAGGGAACCCATAGCTGAGCGAATTCTTGAGAAAGAAAAGCCCACCTTTTGCGAATTCTTTAAGCTCGCTGGCTCAGGAAATCAAGAGGACGATAAGAATAGTCTTCTTGACGCTGCAAACTCTCTTTTTAAAAATTAGGAATTTCTATGGATCAAAAACAACCTATTACTCAAGCTGGTATGGATAAAGTTCAAGCGGAGCTCGATCAACTTATAAAAGTGGACCGTGAAGAAATTAAAAAGACGATAGCAGAGGCAAGAGAGCATGGTGATTTAAAAGAAAATGCTGAGTATCATGCAGCAAAGGAAAAGCAGTCGATTATTGAAGGAAGAATTTCTAAACTTCAAGGTGTTGTTGCTAATTCAAGAGTAATCAATACTGCGACTATTGAAAGTGAAACGATTGTTTTTGGAGCTACTGTCACTCTTATTGATGAAGACGGTGAAGAAGTCGTGTATCAAATCGTAGGTCAGGAAGAATCTGACCTTGCTAAAGGAAAAATCTCCTATCAAAGTCCTATTGGAAAAGCTCTTCTTGGAAAAAGTGAGGGCGATACAGTTGTTGTTAGGGCACCTAAAGGAGATATCGAATACGAGGTAGACTCATTTGAATTTAAATAGTCCTTTAGAAGTACTATTTTCATCTCGAAAAACAAAAACATATCAAGCCTTAAAAGATGCTGGAGTAGATATTCTTGAGCAGCTTATTTATGTCTTTCCTAAAAGGCTTGATTGGATTCCTGACGCCAAATCTTTTGCTGATCTAGAGGAGAATGCCATCTTTAAAGGTCGAGGCATTATTAAAGACGTGAAGTCTGTCCCACAGTACTACTCAAAAAGAAGAGGTAAAACACTACTTAAAAATCTAACGGTTATTGTTGAAGATCTTGAGTCCGATAGTCTTCTCACCCTGCGATGGTTTAATTCTTATCCCCAATTAGAAAAAAAGCTCCTTGATCTAGAGGAAATCACCTTTTTTGGAAAAGTCGGAAAATATAAGGGTAAATTTCAAATCATAAACCCAACTCTTTCTGAGGATCATGTCAAAATTGATTATCCTGATATTGGTGAGGCAAAAGGCTTTCAAATTAAAAAGGTCATACAAAAAATCCCCCAAAGCGTATGGGATGAAATAAAAGAATCGATTCCAAGCTATATTCTTAAAAAAAGACAACTACCTGATCTTAGTGAGTCTCTTCAAATGATACACGGTCTTATTGATTACGCTGATCAACAAAAAGCATTTGAGAGGCTTCAGTATGAGCAGTATTTTAATCATCAGCTCAAAATTATTTTACGAAAAAAGATGCGTACCAAAAATAAAGCTCCTCTTTTAAAAAATATACCTAATGATCTGTTTAAAATACTGCCCTTCGAATTAACTGAGGATCAGTTTGTTTCTATTAATGATATTATTAAGGATATTGGTCTAGGATACCCCATGATGCGACTTCTTCAAGGAGATGTTGGTTGTGGAAAAACGGCAATCGCCCTTTTAGCGACAAAAATCTTTTTTGAAAGTAATTTTCAAATTGCGATCCTATGTCCAACCGAGGCACTTGCTAATCAGCATTTCGAAGAGTTTGAACATTATTTTAAAAAAGCCAAAATTTTATTGGGTTCAACTCCGGCCCAGGAAAAAAGAGAAATATATGAAGGGATTTCAGTGGGGACCATCAAGGTTATTGTGGGAACCCACTCTCTTTTACAAGAGGGTATAGAATTTAAAAATTTAGGCCTATTCATTATAGATGAGCAGCATAAATTTGGAGTAGAGCAGAGGAATTATCTATTAAGAAAATATCCGAGAACGCACTCTCTCATCATGAGTGCTACCCCTATTCCTCGATCCCTTAAGCTAACACAATTTGGCGATTTAGAGATCTCAACTATCAAAACTCTCCCCTCTTTTAAAAAGCCTATCCAATCAAGAATTGTGACTCAAAAAAACTTTTCTAAGTTCTTAGGTTTTGTTCATAAAAAATTAGAGCAAGGAGAGCAAGCTTTTTTTGTTGTTCCTAAAATTGATGATGAAGATAGTAGTCTTAATAATCTCGAAGTTACAATTCAAAGGCTTAATAAAATTTTTTCTCAGTTTAATATTCAATCTCTTCATGGAAGAATGCTGGCAGATGAAAAAGTCAAAATCATTAATCAGTTTAAAAATAAAAAGATTGATATTCTTGTATCAACGACTGTTATTGAAGTAGGGATTAATATTCCTAATGCCACCCTTATGGCGGTCTTAAACCCTGAACGTTTTGGATTATCAACACTCCATCAACTAAGAGGTCGAGTGGGCCGAGGGCAACTTCAGGGCTATTTTTTCCTCATTCAGGAAAATAATATTTCTGATGACTCTAAAGCAAGACTTAAAATCCTTGAAGAGCATTCTGACGGTTTTTTAATCGCCGAAAAGGACCTAGAGATTAGAGGTCAAGGTGATTTGTTTGGAACTAACCAGTCAGGAAGCACCTTTTTTGAATTTGATATCAATACCCTCCATCAAGTTCAAGAGGATATAGAAGAGATTCTAGAAAAAGACAAAGATCTTCTGGTTCAAAAGCTAAAGGAGAATTATCAGATGAAACAAATTTCCTCTACCTTATAACCTCTCTTGAAGTTAAAATAGGGATATGATTGAATTTGAAATACTCTCTTCCCCTGATCAAGATATACTAGGAACCCACATTTACCAAAAGTCGATGATGACCGTAGGTCGGTCCTTGCAAAATGATCTCATTATTCTAGATGATCATATTCATCTTAGACATCTTGAAATTAAGCTTGATAAAAAAATTCATATAGATGCGCCAGATAGCTGTATTTTCTATTATTCTGGAAAAAAGATTATTGAAGGTATTATTTATAAGCTTGGAGAAGAAATCAAAATTGGTAGTACAGTTTTTAAAATTACTAAGCACATTCCAAATCCTAAAGTCGATCTTTTAGAAAATTTCAGGAATCAGTATGAAGAAATAGAGCTGGAGCGTCCGACTCTCATTGATGTACTTCAGAATATAGAACTTGAACTTAAGGTCATTGAAAGAGATCGCTATGTTAAGTGATTATCACCCTGGTCATTTCATAACTGAGGATGGGACAAAGATCTCTTTTCAGACTAATTTTTTGCCTGAAAAAATTGATTCCAACAAAAAGCTACTTGTCTTTAACTATGGGCTAGTTTGTTCCCAATTTCAGTGGAGCTATCAGATTCCTTTTCTAGAGAAACTTAATTATCAAATTCTTCTTCATGATTATCGCTGCCATTTTGAAAGTTCTGGCGATCAAGACATCACAACCTGTACCTACGAAAATATTTTATCGGACATGAAGCAACTTTTTGATTTATTTGAGACAGAAAATATATATCTTTTAGGCCATTCGATGGGAGTAAATATATCACTCGAGTGTGCAAATCGCTTTCCACAAAAAGTGAAAGGTCTCATTCTAATTTCAGGAACCGCCTTTCCCCCAAATGATACTATGTTTGATTCTAAGATATTTAATGTTCTTATGCCTTTTATTGAAAAACAAGCAAGAAACTTTCCCGATATTCATAAGTTTTTAATAAAAAACTCCTATAAATCAAAAATCATTACCTCTATGGTTCGAAATGGAGGTTTTAATCCAACTGCAAGTAGTGAAGACTTTGTGAAAACCTACCTGAGAAAGATTGGAGAGCTTAATCCGTTTCTTTTCTTTCAGCTCTATAATGAAATGCAAAATCATGCGATTATAAATGTTTTGGAAAGAATTAAAGCGCGAACTCTAATCGTAGGTGGAGATCGCGATAATATAATTCCTAATCATCTTCAATTCATTTTTAAGAAGTTTATTAAAGATTCAGAAATCTATATTTTAAATGAAGGGAGCCATGTCCCACAAGCAGACTTCCCTCATCTTTTAAATGAACGAATCGAATTATTCCTTACCCGCGACGTCTAAACCTTTAAACTTCAGCAGTGGTTTAAAAACTCGGTTTCTTGCCGAGTTTTTTTGTGCCTTCTTATACTCTTGATGAGAGGCAGCTCCCTCTGAATTGATCCGAAAGAGTTCTTCATCCATGACCTGAATTTCAAAGGGATAAAAAAAGCGAATATCTCTTGCAATTAAAGAGATATCCATAGATAGAATTTTTTCTGTGATAGGACTATTAGGATCTTCCGATCTTGCAAAGCTTTTAAGATTATTGAATTGCTGCTGAAAAGGATTTGTATATTTAATTAGTTGTCTAGCTGTGAACTGAATCGATCGATATCCTCCAAGAGAATGAGGATTCACTTTATTTTTTCCATCAGCATTAAGTTCACTTTCCATAAATATTTTGTTTAACGCCTCAGAAAAATCCTGTTCTTCTAATTTTTCTGCGATGGCTTTTTTAACAAGAGCTTTGTAATCTTTTCTTAGTTTATCAATATCGTATAGGTTATTAATTGATCGACTAGGCTTAATATTATGAGGGACAACGACATTTTGAGAAACAAGAAAGTTTACAACTTTTAAAGTATCACTTCTTTTCTCTGTAACAAAACGAACACCAATTCGATCAAATAATTCCTCAGCTACATTTTCTGGCTTATGAAGAAGCTTAATAATTACAGACTCTCTCGTCTTTTTAGATTTAGTTTCAAAATCCACGAGTGGAATACGATTTGGATCACTCTCTTTTCCTAAGAAAAGCTTTTCCCCTTCAGCGCGATGAAGAACTTTATAGAAACGATCAAAAACCTGCGTTTGAATAATATTAAAATAGTTTGAACGAAGGTCTTTATCAACGTGGAGAATCGTGTGCATGACCTTTAGGATAATCTCTGCCCACAATCGATCTTCCATCTCTTTTGGATCATCACCTTTGTAGTTTGTGAGCATGAGAAGCTCGGCGATATCGGTTATAAGAAAGATGGTTTGAGGTATTTTGAGATTAAGACCGTCTGGATCTCCCTCTTTAAGAAAGAATTTTTTAATAAAAGAAAGTGCTTCTTGAAAGTTTCCAAAGAGCTCAGCTTTACTAACAGGATCATGTGGATCAAATCCATACCCTTGAAGAAACTGCTCTGCTTGCTCAGTGTTACGAATGGGAGAAATAAAATGCTTTGTGTCCAATGGCGAATGACCATTAATGACAACATCAAGTGTTCCCCAATCAAAAAGATATTTAGACAAATAAGACGGTCTTTCCATATAAAGTATCTAACATTAACAAAAGAAACGTAATGAATGAAAAAAAATCTTTATCTGTTAAAAGACCTGTCATCTTTTTTTTAAGTTTTTTTGGTGTAGGATTCTCTCCTAAGGCGCCAGGCACCATGGGAACCCTGGCCATTATGCCAGTTCTTTACTTCCTTGCACAATTACGACCACCTTTTGTTTTATTTCTCCCCTTTATACTCATCACAACGATTTTATCTTGTTACCTAGCTCATCATATTGAAACGGAGTACGATCTGCATGATCCGCAATGGATCGTTATTGATGAAGTCCTAGGGATGAGCGTTGCGTGGTTATTCATAAAAGACCCCGGGCTGCTTCATCACCTGACTCTTTTTATCCTTTTTAGATTTTTTGATATCGTGAAAATTTGGCCTGCGAGTTATTTTGATAAGCTCAAACACGGCTCTGGTATTATCATCGATGATCTCGTGTCCGGAGTTTATGCGGGGCTCGTTTATGCCACACTATTTCACTTTGGCTTATTTTCTTCTTAACCGTATTGACTTACGTATCACCTACGCATACGATTTTAATTAAGAAATAAAAATTAAATACAAACTTGTATGAAACTCTTTTTATTTTCTGTGAATTAGAGACCTCAAATCTATTCACCTGATTGCTTACACAATTAAAAAATTAAAATAGGAGATCAACATGGCCAAAACAAATCCAGAATCAGACAAAACTAAAGCGCTTGATATGGCACTCGCTAATATCGAAAAACAATTCGGTAAAGGTGCCATCATGAAATTTGAAGCAGAACCTAAGGCAAAAATTCCAGTTATCCCAACTGGATGTTTAGGTCTTGACCTTGCTCTTGGAGTAGGAGGTATTCCTCAAGGAAGAATCATTGAAATATACGGACCGGAGTCATCAGGGAAAACAACTCTTACTCTTCATATTGCGGCCGAATGTCAAAAAGCAGGTGGAACTGTTGCTTTCGTTGATGCTGAACATGCTCTTGATACTGGTTATGCAGAAAAGCTTGGACTTAATGTTTCTAAGACTCTGATCTCTCAACCGGATAGTGGTGAACAGGCCCTTGAAATTGCTGATATGCTTGTACGTTCAGGTGCTGTTAACCTTTTGATCGTTGACTCTGTTGCTGCTCTTACTCCACGAGCTGAACTAGAAGGCGATATGGGAGATTCTCATATGGGTCTTCAAGCAAGACTGATGTCTCAAGCTCTTCGAAAGCTTACAGGATCGATCGCAAGATCAAACTGTACCGTTATCTTCATTAACCAGCTTCGTATGAAAATTGGAGTTATGTTCGGTAACCCAGAGACAACAACAGGTGGAAACGCTCTTAAATTTTACTCCTCTGTAAGAATTGATATTCGAAGAATTGGGGCCATTAAAGAAGGGGAAAAATATATTGGTAACCGAACTAAAGTTAAAGTTGTAAAAAATAAAGTCGCTCCTCCTTTTACTAATGTTGAGTTCGATATTATGTATGGAGAAGGGATTTCTAAGACAGGTGATCTTCTTGATCTTGCTGTTGCAGAAAACATCATTGATAAGGCCGGAGCTTGGTTTAGCTATAACGGAACAAAGATTGGTCAAGGACGAGAAAATTCTAAGACCTTCCTTTCAGAAAACCCAGATATTATGGAAGAAGTAAAAAATAAAATTCTTGTAAAAAGAGGACTTGTTGATGGACCTCAAACAGAGATGATTAATGAAGAAACAGGAGAGATTGTAGACGAAGAAACTCCTGTAGAAGTTCCAAAGAAAAAGAAATCAACTCGAGGTAAGAAATCAGTTCAATAACCGAAGAACACAGAACCGCATTCCAACTGGCCGTTAAACTCCTTAGCGGCCAGGATTATTCTTCTCACGATCTCCTTCATAAAATTACGTCCAAAGGTTATGATGAGACTGTAGCCGAAGATGTCCTAAATGAGCTCAAGAAAAAAAGACTTTTTAAAGAAGAAGCGTTTTTAGAAAGCTATGTTCGCAGGCGATCTAAAAAAGGACTCTCTTTTGAGCTTATTCGAAAAGAATTAGAAAAAAAGAATCTTTATTTAAATAAAGATCAGTATGATGAAATCCTGCGTGATTATGCTATTAATCCTCAAGGAGAACTGAAAGAGCTATTAAAATCTAAACTCCCTCACACATTTGACTCTAGTGATTTAAAGCAAAGCGAAAAGATTAAAAACAAATTACTGCGCTTTGTTTTATCAAAAGGTGTTGATTTTGATTCAGCAAAAGAGATGGTAGAAGATATCCTTGATCAAGACGTCGAGTAATACTCATGATATGTTTTCATCATGAAATATTTTATACTTATTCTTCTGCTCTTAGGCTGTACTAAAAAACAAAATCCTTATACCAAAGGACTAAACCTTGCTTTGTCTAGTGAAGCAAGTACTCTCGATCCTGCTTTAAGTTATGATGGGGCCAGTGCAGAGATCGTCTATCAAGGTTATGAATCTCTTTATCAATATGATTATAAAGAGAGACCCTATAAAGTAATTCCTCTTCTTGCTTTTTCTATGCCTGAAATCTCAGAGGATAGACTCACCTATACAATTAAAATTAAAAAAAATGTGAATTACCACCCCGATGAAAGTTTTGAGAAAGGACGAAAGCTTATGGCAAAAGACTTCATCACTCAAATTAAGCGGATCGCTTTTATTCCGACTAAAAGTCCAGGCTGGTGGCTCTTTGATAATAAGATTGTGGGACTCAATGAGGCGCGAAAGAATGCGGGAAAAAATTTAAGCCGCCTTTTTCAAACGAAAGTTGAAGGACTCAAAGCTCTTGACGACCATACTCTTCAGATTAAATTGACCGAAGCTTATCCTCAGCTGATCTATGCTCTTTCTATGAGCTTCACTGCTCCAATCCCAGAAGAAAGTGTTACCTATTATGAAAATAATTTAGGTGATAAGATTATTGGAACTGGTCCCTTTGTTCTTGAGAGATTTAACCCTATTGGAAATACTTATCTCACCCGTTTTCCTATTTACCACGATACCCTTCCCCAAATTGAAAAGATTCAATTTCACCTTTTAAAGGAAACTCAAACTAGATGGCTTAATTTTTTAAGTGAAAAAATTGATTTTACGACTCTTGATGCAGATAACTTTCAAAATGCTGTTGATGAAAACCTTGAGCTTCGAGATGAACTTGATAATAAGGGGATTGAGCTTGTAAAAGAGAGCTCTCTTACCTATTGGTGGCTTGCCTTTAATATGAACGATTTTGTTGTAGGAAAAAATAAGTACCTAAGACAAGCCATTGCCCATGCTATTAATAGAGATAAATTCATTACTCTTTTTACGAATAACATTGCTCAAAAAGCAAACTCTATTATTCCCCCAGGTATTGAAGGGCATGATCCAAAACGAGCTGCTCCCTTTGAATATGATCTCGAAAAGGCTAAGAAACTTCTGAAAAGAGCACGAGTGGCCCTTCCTTTGAGTATTAAATTTGATGTACGAAATACTTCTACAAAATCTAGGCAAATGGCCGAGTTTATTAAAAAGGATCTAGCAGAAATTGGAATTGAGGTAGAAATCTCTCAAAACACCTTCCCTGCTTTTTTAGAAAAACTTCGAAGAGGAGATTTGCAATTTTGGCTTGATGGGTGGGCGATGGATTACCCAGATCCAGAAAACAATCTCTCTCTTTTGAGTAAAAAAAGTTTTCCTCCAGGTCCTAATGCTTCCTTTTACTTCAATTCTAAGTTTGAAAAGCTTTTAGAAAAGGCACTTAAAACAACGGAGAGGGAGAAGAGAGTTCAGATGATTTCAAAGCTTGAAGATATCGTCTCAAATGACCTTCCGTGGATTATGATGTATTATGATAACCGCTATGTTCTTAAGCATAAGAAGCTTGAAAACTACATTCCGTCCTCACTTATCACAAATAAATACAAATACTTGCAAATTCGTTAGGCAGATTTTGCCGACCCGGTATTTATTTCCTTTAGTGTATACCTGAAAAGTCGATAGGTTTTTAGAACATTTCAGTGGACTAGGATTGTCCCACATTAAAAGGCAATCGGAGGGTCCATGCGTATTCTAAACTTAAAAATTATTCTTATAGGGCTGATCTTATCAATCACTCAGCCGACTCAAGGAAAAGATTTCATCATTTATAGCATTACTCAGGACTTCCCTATGGGCTATGAAAACGAAATTCTTAAAAAGAATTTTTATGTGACCATGGGAGAGACTCAAGGAATTGAAAAAGGAACGATACTAGATGTTTACAGAAATGTTTCAAGGCTCGATCCTTACACTTCTAAAAGAATGTATAATCACAAGGTCAAAATCGGTGAAATCGAGGTAGTCCACACTGAGGATCAAACAGCAATTACAAAACTGAAGTCTTACTCTTTAAATGAATCTGGGATTCAATTTGAAATTCGAAAATTCATGATTGGAGATAAGGTGGAAGTTCAAGTTCGATAATTAGGCACCCTCAGACTTAATCTTCTCTCTTCGGGCCTTGACGAGATTAATAATCTCTTCAATGGCCTTTACTGCTTTGGTCAGCCTGACGACTTCTTTGGCGTCCTCTGGCTTTTCAGCCTTTATTTTACCAAGTGTGTAATTGGCCATTCCCTGAGCGACTACCAGATGGTTACTTACATCGTGCAGAAAAGTCCTTTCTTCCTTGATATATTGTTCGTCGGCCATTCTATGCTCCTTGAAATGCCTCAAAGTATTCTACTTCTTCTTTCTCTATTGTATAAGAAAACTATAAAAAGTGGTAAGAAGATTTACGGAGCATAGCGTTACTTGACTTTTTGACCCCGTATGACTTATAAAACCCCTTTAAATCAAGAGGTAAACTTATGGCCAGAATTACGATTGAAGACTGTTTAGACAAGGTTGAAAACAGATATGAACTCGTTCACTTAACCGTTAAAAGAGTTAAGCAAATGAAAGAAGGATCTCAACCTCTCGTAAAGAGTAAAAATAAGGCCATCGTAACTGCTCTTAGAGAAATCGCCGCTGGTAAAGTTATGCACGCGCCAGTTAGTGAGTACGATAGCGACGAGTTTTAATTACTTTCTTTTTCCAAAAGCGATGTCAATCACTTCATTGAAATGTTCTACTGGGTAGAACCTGATTCCTTTGCGATGTCTTTCTGGGACTTCATGAAGATCTTTTTCGTTTTTCTTCGGCAAAATCACGTGCTTAATACCTGCGCGTTTCGCCCCAAGAACCTTCTCTTTAATTCCACCTACGGGAAGAACCTTACCTGTAAGGCTAAGCTCTCCAGTCATCGCAATGCCTGACTTCACCTTCTTGTTGATAGCAAGAGAATAGAGAGCGAGGGCCATGGTAATCCCCGCACTAGGGCCATCTTTTGGAGTGGCACCGGCCGGAAGGTGGAGGTGAATTTCATGAGAAGCTAAAAAGTCTTCTGGAGTTTCATCAGAGTTTGCACGTTTATGTGTATTTTCAATCTCATCTTGAAGTATTTTCTTCACATAACTATAAGCAATATTAGCCGATTCATGCATGACTTCTCCGAGTTGACCAGTGAGCTTAAACTCTCCTTTCCCTCGAAGTGGCATGGTTTCAATGAAGAGGATTTCTCCACCAAAACTTGTCCAAGCGAGACCAGTTACAATTCCTGGCTTCATGTTCTTTTCAGCTTTATCCGAAGCAAACCTTGGTGATCCAAGAAGAGTCTCAAGTTCTGTTTCTTTAGGATTAAATTTCTTACGCTTTTTCGGATACGTCACTTTTAAAAGAGCTGCTTTTCTACAAAGCCTAGCAATATTTTGCTCCATAACCCGAACCCCAGGCTCTCTTGCATAGTCAGCAATAAGCCTTTTAAGAACAGCGGTGGATAGTGAAAATTCCGCTTTTGTAAGTCCATGCTTTTCTAAAAGCTTTGGAATTACCCATTTAGTAGCAATACTGATTTTTTCTTCAAGGGTATATCCTGGAAGCTCAATGACTTCCATTCTATCAAGAAGAGGATCAGGGATAGCATCTACATAGTTTGCTGTTGCAATAAAAAGGACTTTTGAAAGATCAAAAGGTACGTCGAGATAATTATCAATAAAAGTAGAGTTTTGTTCAGGATCAAGAACTTCCAAAAGTGCTGAACCAGGATCCCCTTGATAAGAACTTCCAAGTTTATCAAGCTCATCAAGCATAATAATAGGATTTTTAACTCCTACTCTTTTAATGGCCTGAATAATTTTACCTGGCATGGCGCCAACATAAGTTCTTCGGTGCCCTTTAATTTCTGCCTCATCTCTCATCCCACCGAGACTAAAGCGATAAAATTTTCTTCCTAGAGCTCTCGCAATACTTTTTCCAATAGAGGTTTTACCCACTCCTGGAGGACCAGCAAGACATAGAATAGTTCCATCATAATTAGGCTTTAATTTTCTAACAGCAAGAAACTCGAGAATTCTTTCTTTGGCACGCTCAAGCCCATAGTGATCTTTATCTAAAACTTTAGCCGCCTTATCGATTTCAATTTCAACTCCAGTCTCTTTATTCCATGGAAGTTCAAAGATCCAGTTAAGATAGGTTCTTGAAACGTTATATTCAGGACTGCTATCTGGAATAGATTCGAGACGATTCATCTCTTCTTTAACGTCTTTGTAAACCTCTTCAGGAAGACCTAGAGAATCGATACTCTCCCGCATCCTTTTAAGCTCTCGCCCTTTGTCATCCTCATCCATTCCAAGTTCACTTCGGATGACTTTTAGCTGCTCTCTAAGAAAATACTCTCTTTGATATTTATTAACTTTATCATTAACTTCATCACTGATTTTTTTCTGAATATCAGCAACGTCTTTTTCTCGCTTAAGATAAACAAGAAGCTTTGCAAATCTTTTCTTAACTACGAGAGTTTCTAGAAAGTCCTGTGCTTCAGGGAGATCAAGTGAGATTGCGAAGGCCACAAGATCCGCCAGCGCACCTGGAGAGGGTGAATTCATCATCGCAAGTTTCATTTCCTCATTAAAATAAGGATTGATCTCACTTAGCTTTTTCACCTGATTGATGACCGATCTGGTGTAGGCATCTAGTTCTTCGTCCGGTTCGATAATATCATCAAAAACTTCAACCTTAGCCTTTAAAATAGGAGCCTCTGACGTAAATTCGAAGGCCCGGTATCGTTTAATTCCGTGGACAAGAACGTTAACACTACCATCAGGTAGCTTTAATTTCTTAACAACCTTACAAAGAACGCCCACTTTGTATATATCTTGGGAACCGATCTCATCTGTATCGTATTCATATTCTCTTTCTTCATCGTCTTCCTCTTCAGGAAATTCACCTTTAATAAGATTTAGAGCAACATAACCTGTTTTTAGAATTTGTTCATCGATCTCAGGAAGAAATTTTTCCTGACTTAAAATAATAGGAGCAATCATCCCTGGAAAAATAGGGCTATTCATAATTGGAATAATCACGACCTGAGAAGGAAGTGATTTTTCATTGCGACTATCTTTTATTTGAATTTGATATTCTTCAACATCGTTCATCATGATCTCCAGCAGTGGAATTATTAATTTTGTACGTCGATAACAAATCGGCCCGGTTTTTCGAGAAAGAAAATATCGGCCGCAAAAGCGCTTTTTAGAGAAACCTCTATCGTAAGAGATTCTTTACTGATCGGAAAAAAATCAAAGTTTTCCACAAATCGGCTTGCACCATAAGATGCCATTTTAGGATCCATAGTAGTATTGAAAAAATCGATAAAAATCTTTTTCTTAGAAGAATCGAGATGACCATAGATTCTTGGGACCTCATTTCCTGTAAAATCAAAAACGATTCGCTCAAATCCCTTCTTAGTATCATAGTGATGACGAATTGCTTTAAGAGAGGTCTTTACGCTATTGGAACCGTTATGGAAGATTCCCGACTTTCTGTAGACAGAAACCTTCTTTCCCGTAATTTTTCGTATCCTTTCTTGCAATAGGTCTTGAGCGGAAGCATTGAAACAAAGCAAAAAAATGAAAATAAAATTCAACCATTTCATATGAAATCCCTACCTCCAAAAAGGTTATCATAGCTTTTTTTACCTGTGTATTCTTAAACTTGGCAGTTTACCGAAAAGAATAACCGATAGGAAAAGTCCAACGAGTAGTGAGGTAAGTGGTCCTTTTGAAGAAGGAGGTCCACCAATACTTCCACAGGCAACAGGAAGTGGTCCCTGATCCTCTTGCTTAATTCGTGCGCTAATATTTGAAAGAGATCGACTAATATTTGAAGGAACAGAATAACTAAGTGGTGCATCAGGACATGATTTATTATCTGTTAGAATACCATAATCCTTTTGAGATATGACTTCATAATCGTCCCCTACTTTTTTTACGACATTTATCATCATAAAATAAAAATTGAGATCATCTCCGTAATTATCCCAATCAGGAAAAAAGTCTTCTTGAGAATATCCCATCCAGTCATTGTAATTAATTAAGGAAGGTCTTACGCTCACTTTAAAATTATTTCGAAGATCCATTCCCTGAATAAGTGGAATCCTGTGAATAATTTCCAGAGAGGGAGTACCATCCTCTGTTTTTAAGAAATTAGATTCATTACTGCCACTAGTAACGGTTTCGACTTCTCCATCCGAATATTCGATATTAAGATCCACTTTTACATCAGAATAGAGTGATTGAGACAGAATCTTAATTTCAAGAAAACTATTAGGAGTGCTCATATTTTCTGAACTGAGATCAAGTCGAAAGTGATCACTCAAAGAATCCATGTCTTCCGTTTGATTAAGCTCTGCTTTAGAAAAAAATCCAACAAGAGCATTACCAATATCTCCTTTTGAACCCACCAATTCCACTTCGAGTTCATCTCCACCTTTCCTAAGAAAGTAATCACTACTCACTTTTAGATCACAGCTAATACTAATATCGCCTACATCTCTTGTGTGTTGTGTAGAGTCTAGGGCAATCCCTACTGGATACCCCTCTTCACTTGAGAAACAACTATTATAAAAATTTCCTCTAAATCTTGCTCGACTATTACAAAAATCGGCCCGAACACTTTTAAGGTGAGGAGGCATTACGGGTATATTTTTAGTAGGCTCTAAATAAAGATAATACTGATCATCGAGATCGAGTCCTGAGACTTCAAAATTTCCTGATTCATCTGTATAGACTCCGCTGACAACTTTGCCGGTTTTAGCACTAATGAGATTAACGTGAACGCCAAAAAGCCCAATAAGTTTGAGGGAACCTATCGCTCTTCCTTTAATCGTTCCTATTTTTGAAGAGGAGTATAGATTATGGATCCCTTTAAAATCATCTTC
The DNA here is from genome assembly GCA_965365285.1 of uncultured bacterium. Taxonomy (GTDB): domain Bacteria; phylum Bdellovibrionota; class Bacteriovoracia; order Bacteriovoracales; family Bacteriovoracaceae; genus JAURDE01. Next base: position 40,745 of record CBDUBC010000004.1, on the reverse strand, counting down.
CTCAGGACTGTATTGCCCTTTAAAAAGTTTATAGAACATCGATGCGCGGTGGACTTGAGAATGTCCTAGACCGAGGAGATGTCCTATTTCATGAGTCAAAATATTACCTAGGTATTGTTGTGAGCTCGCGGTAGAGCTAATAGAGATTTTATCATTAATGATAATATCGGCTTCAATAATCTTACCAGAGCTTTGTTCGTACACAACCTCAGTGATTGCCGCTACTCCCGTACCTGAAAAAATTTGGCTATTATTGTCAAAATAGACATCATTACTTCCATTTGAATAACTTGGAGTTGCTTGCCCTGAATTAATCACCCTTAAGGGGGAGCTTTGATTCCATTCTGAAATTGAAAAGTTGAAAATAGTTAGAAAGTTAGAATTTAAAAAGGAATTAGTGCTATTAGCATAATAACGAAGCGGAATGTTTGTAACTCCACTTTGCCACCTTATAGTATCGCCTGTTGATGTCTTAGTAAAAACATATGCCTTTATTGGAAGAGAAAAAAGACAAAGAATAAGAAGCCCCATTACTCTCATGTCTATTCCTTATTCAGTACCAAAATGGATATGGCCGATAGACCGATCATTAAAAGAACAAGCCAGAAGGTTTCAAAATGAGAACTCTGCTCCTCGACCTCTTCCACCGAGGCCAGGGCTCTTTCCGCCCTACTAATGACAAGTCTATCTGGATCTCTCGCCTCATCGTTAAGAATAGTTCCAAAGCGCTGATTAACTAATCTATTAAATTTTTGAAGTTTTATTTTTCCTATTTTAGGGTTAGCTGGAAAAACTTCAGAAGTTAAATAAGTTTCTTTTCGACCTTTGATGACTTTGTATTTTCCTAGCGCGAGGTTATGAACATGGAAGGCACCCTGAGATTTTGATAAAATGAGAACAACTTCTTCTCGCTTGCTAAACTTAGGACTTCCAAAGCTTTGATAGACAAGCCCTTGATAAACTCCACCTGGATAGAGAACTTTAAAATCATCAGGGTTAATAATATCAGTGGGGGCCAATCCTGAAGATTGTAAAATTCTAAAACTTCCTTCTGTCATAATTCTTCCTGAGGGAAGCCTTTTAACAACAGAGCCATTATAAACTGCCCTAATGACTCCGTAGGAGTCCACTAGTTGCTTAGTAAACGGTAATGGATAAAATGTCGTTGCATTGGTCCCCATAGCAATTAATAAAGTGAATAAAAACCCAATAATTTTAACCATATTTCTAAGCACCTCTTCTTCTGAAGATGACCCTAACTTATCGGTGAAAATTCAACATTCTTGATCAATATTATCAGGTATATAAAGGTTAGAGAGGGAAAAGGACCCTTAAATAGGCTAACTATTTGAAATTAATGATATTTTGAGCAACTTTTTGAAAGAGCGGATTCTGGTCAATGGCCACGATCATATGCCCTTGTGCCACTAATTTCTGGAGTAATTTAAGGATATCCGTAAGCTCTCTGGGTCCTAATCCAAAGGATAGATTTTCGAAAAAGAGAATCGACTTTCCTTTTGATTTATTGAGATGAGAAAGAAAGTTAAATCTCTGTTGCTCTCCTCCCGAAAGAGAGCTCAACTTCCGATCAATTTGAAGATAATCGAGCTTTAAAAGCTGAACATATTGAGAAAGACGATTAATCTTTGGAGGAAGTTTAAATTCGTCAAATATCTTTTTAAGAGAAAAAGAAAAGACTTCCGAAACAAGATAGCGTCCATTACTAATTCTAGAAATGGATGGTTTAAGCTTTCCTCCATTACATTCCGGGCAAGTGAAGGAGAGATTTTCAATAAAATTCATATCCACTTCTACCTCACCGCTTCCCTCGCAGTGAGGACATTTTCCAAGAGGTGAATTAGGAGAGAAATGACCTGCCTTAAGTCCGAGAGTTTTCGACACATCAAGGGCCGCAAAGTGATCCCTCAAAAAGGAAGACACTCCTAATTTTGTACCAATGGTAGACCTTGCATTTCCCTTGGCTGGCTTAAATTCAAAAATATTGACTGAGCTATAAGAGTCGAGATCTTCAAGTCCTTTAATTTTTTTTATTGAATATTCATCTTCACTATATTTTTCCTCAAAAAATTGAGTGTGAAGTTCATTGGCAATGGCCTTAAGAATGATACTTGATTTTCCTGTACCTGATGGCCCATGAATAAGATTTAAGCACTCTTTTTTCAAAACTACTTTTTTCTTTTTGATACCGAGACATTCAATTCCCTCAAAGATCATATCCTCATCAATAGAAAGCTTTTCCTTTTTAAGAGTGCTCGTTGCCTTATCTCCATATTCAACATAAGGACCTTGATAGGTTATCTTCCCACCACGATCTCCTGCCTCCGGGCCCAGAAGAATAAGTTCATCACAAAAGCTTTGGATTATAGGACTGTGATCAATAATAATGATTGTATTACCTTGATCATTAAGTCTTTGGACAAGCTTCATAAATTTTTTCTGACTACTGACATCCATTCCAAGACTTGGCTCATCGAGAACAAATAATGACCCACTCCCTTCATAACTTAAAACTTTTACAAGAATAGATTTTTGATATTCACCAGAGGTTAATGTTTTTGCCTTTCTAGAGAATTGGATTCGATCAAGACCAAGAGAGCGAGAAAACTTAAGTTTATTTGCAACCGTCTTTAAGACTTTGTAGGACTCTTTTTGAAGCCCTTTTGCACTTTTTAGCTCGTTACATTTCTCTTCCAGCTCTTCAACATTAAAAAGAAAGACATCTTGATAGCTAATCAACTTATTTCCATATTTAATATGAATACTTTGAATAGCCGGATCGAGACGACTTCCCTCACACTTAGTACACAGGTACTCGTTTTGAAGTCCTCGACAGTAAATTCGTACATTTTTCTTATACTTTTTAGATTCTAAATAATATAGGAGTCTATTAAATCCAGGATAATTTCCAGAGCCTTCAACTAAAAAATCTTTTTCTTTTTGATTAAAGTCCTGGATAGGCTTTTCAAGATTAATCTTCTTTTTTTTTGCCTCTTTTATGAGATCAGGCCAATAATGAAGAAACTTTGAATAATTAATCAAATGAATTTCATGATCAAGCAGACAAGAGGCTTCATTTCGAACCATTTTAGAAAAGTCATAACGAAGAACATTTCCATGCCCCTTACAATGCCCACACGCCCCCATAGGGTTAAATGGCGAGAAGGCAGAAAGATCATTCCAGATATCTTCTAAAAAATAATCACACTTCCTGCAGCTCTTCCTCTGCGACGACTCGATTTCATAGATCTTCTCTCCATCAGTAATCGCCACGCGGTGAAACTCTCCATCAAGGACTTCTTCTAAAATCTTTTCTAGCTTCTCTTTAGTATAGTTGGATTTAACTCTTTTGATCTCCCACCAAGGATCCTCTGGGTTAAATGGAGCAAGGACTTCATTAAATGATCTTGAGGGAAGGACACCTGAGTTCCGTTTCAAATAATCCACTTTGAGACAAAGAAGTGAGAGAATCGTTCCCTCTTCATACTCATGGATAAGATTAATGATTTTGGAATTAAGTTCCTCTTTAACCAAGGGAATCTTATGTTCCGGACAATAAGGCTCTCCTTCAAAGTAAAAAAGCTTTTGAAGATCTTCTGTGATGTTAATGAGGTCGGAAAAATTAAGCCTAGAACCAAGGATAGGGTTCGATTGCTTTATTCCCCAAACAGGTAAAACGGGCGAAATATGATCGACTTCAACAGTTTGAGGTATGTCCCAAAAAAACTTAACTTGATTAGGGAAGGAATTAATAAGTCTTCTTTTGGATTCTAAGTAAAGAGTGTGGAAAGCTAAAGAAGTTTTGCCGGAACCCGAAGGTCCGGCAAAGCAAGTTATCTTATTGATTTGAATATCAAGATCAATATTTTTTAAGTTGTGGGTTTTTGCACCCCTAATCTTTATAAGATTAGAATCTCCCATAGTTGGGCCAACTCAAAAGAGAAATTATCTTTTCGAGAATTGGTACTTGGCTCGAGCGCCTCTCATACCAGATTTTTGTCTTTCGACTTTTCTTGGGTCTCTCGTAAGGAATCCAGCCTTTTTAAGGTCTGGTCTAGCTTCTGGGTCTAGACTTACAAGAGCTCTAGAAATACCAAGTCTGATAGCTCCTGCTTGACCAGTAGTCCCGCCTCCACCAACGTTGATATTGATATCGAATTGATCATTTTTCTTAAGAAGAGATAGAGGTTGATTTACAACATATCTGTTTGTGGCCTTTGGAAAATAATCTCTAACATCTCTTTTATTGATAGTGATTTTTCCTGTTCCTTCTTTTACGTAAACTCTAGCAACAGATGATTTTCTTCTACCAACTTCGTGAGCAATGTATTTTTGTGCTTTTTGAACGTCTTTTGCGGCCATATTAAAATATCCTTATGATTAAACTTCCATCTTTTGTGGTTTTTGAGCTTCGTGATCGTGGTTTTCACCAGCATACACTTTAAGCTTAGTAAGTTGTTTTCTACCTAGGGAATTCTTTGGAAGCATTCCCTTAACAGCTTCCATGATGACTCTTTCAGGAGCATTTTTAAGCATTTCTTGAGCAGAAGTTGTCTTAAGACCACCCATATAACCAGAAACTCTATAATACTTTTTATTTAAAAGTTTATTTCCAGTAAACTTAACTTTTTCTGCATTGATAACAACAACGAAATCACCAGAATCAGTGTTTGGGGTGTATTGAGGATTATTCTTTCCTCTAAGAACGTCAGCAACTTGAGTAGCAAGTCTACCAACAACAACATCTGTAGCATCAACTACAAACCAATTCTTAGTGGCTTCTTTTGGTTTCAAAACAAAGCTTTTTTCAGTGTACATTTACAACCTTCCTAAATAGTCGTGTCTCTTCTTCTGAAAGATACCTAAAGAAACACTAATAAAGTCTAGCTCTTATAGAAAAATTTGAGGATAGAGTCAACTAAAAATGCTGATCGGCCCAATAATATAACGTACCGATTTTACTAGAAAAAGCCTATTGAAAGATGGAATCTACCAAAAGTTTCTCGTCCTCCAAAATTGTCATAATTTCGTTTCAGCTTCGCCCCATAATCGAAATCGAGGGATCCGACCGGTGTAAGTAGCTTGAAACTCAGTCCTGCTGAGGTTCTCATATCTAAAGGCTTAAAGTGATTCACATATACGCGCCCAGCATCAAAGAAGAGCGCCAACATCATGGTGTCGTCAAGGAGGTATCTTGGCTCGAACTTAAAGACCCCAAAATAGGCCATATTATCAATTCGAAAATCAGAAATATCCTCTCCAGACTCTACTCGATTGATTTCTACATCACGATAACCTCTAACAGTATCAATCCCGTCTAGCCTAAAAACTTTGATGGATGGAATAAATCCTTTTGTCTCACCTGACCCATCATTTTTGAGTTCCGAGGAAAAGTTTTTTTCAACTCCTGCTGCAATAGAAAACGCAAAGGAGAAATTGTCTGTAACAGGGAGATAAAACTTATTCCTTGAAACTAATCTATTAAAGTTAATTGTAAGTTCTTCGTTCTTTTGAGAATAAAAGTAAGGGTTTGCAAATTCCCAGGAGAGCGCCATAAAGAGTCCACTCGTAGGATTAACCTTATTGTTTCTAAAATCAAGAGCAATTGATGGTGTAATACTACCAATCCTAAAACTTCCTCTATCTTTTTCTTCGGTTGCATCAAATTGCGAGATGATTTCTAATTGATACTCTAAACTGGTCGTGAAGAAATCCCAGAATGTCTTACTCAAAGACGCGGAATAACCAATAATATCGGCATCAAATCCTCTAAATCTTTTTCTGGAGCCAGTGAGAGATGTTTCAAATTCAATTTTTTTTCCAAAGAGGTACGGCTCAAGAAAGCTAGTTTTCAGAGAGTATTCAATCATTCTCTTTTCTTCTCTTCGCCTTCTATCATCAAGATTACTGAAGTTAAGTCTTTGGTTTGCATTGGCCGTAATTGAAAGTTCTCGATCCATACCTGTAAAATTATTAAAGCTTAGTTCTGTAGAGAGTTTAACACCAAGGTCCGTTCGAAATCCTGGTGCGAGAACAAGAGAAATAGAGTCCTTTTCTCTTACATTGATTACAAGATTGATGTGGTAATGATCATCATTGGAGTCTTCATTGGTAATAAGAGGAGTAATATTAATCGATGAAAAAAGATTTAGACCTGAAAGTCGATCTCTAATATCGGATAGTGTTTTAGGAGTTATAATATCTCCTCTATTAAGTAAGACTTCTCTAGCAATAACAATATTTCGTGTTTTAATATTTCCTGTAATGATCAGGTTTTGAAAAATAGCCTTTTTTCCAGTAAAGAAACTAATGTTGAGAGATGCTTTTTCATAGTTTTTACTATACTGCACCATCTCTCGTTTATTATTATTCACAATTTTAGCAAAATAGTATCCCGCTTCTCTTACCTCTCTTTCAATTAAATTAATATCATTCTCCAAGGCGATGACGTTAAGAGGTGTTTCGGGTTTATTCGTTATTTTTTCTCGAATCGATTGGGCAAGGGTTGATGAGATATTATTTAAAAGCACTTTATCAACAAAAGCAGGATCATTTTCACGTATTCTATAGCTGACTGTAGACTCAAAGGTTTCTTCATCCATGATAATTCGAGGCGAGGTCACTTCAACAAAAATATATCCTTTTTCAAGATATTTAATACGTAGGTGTCTTTTAAAATCATCTAAAAAGGCATTATCTAAAATATCTCTACCCGCTAGGACTGAAGATTTTTCATAGTAAAAATCTAAAAGCTCTTCATCACTAAAGATTGAGTTTCCTTTAAAATCTATTTTTGTGATCTTGGCCTTCTTGCCTTGCTTTATGTAAAAATAGGTCGTTTTAAAGTTTTCTTTAAACTTGGTTTTCCCGGATGCTTCCCTAAAAGTGATTTTAGTTCCATAAATACCTCGCTCATTAAAACGAGCCTTTAATATATCGATGAGTTCAGAACTCGAAAGCACAACGACATTCTTTTTTATCTCATTTCGCACAAAGCCACTTAGATCGTATCGAGAAAAAATAGATTTGCCATAAAAACTGAAAAGAAATCGATTCCCTTTAGTGATTTTGATTTTAAAAACTACTCGATCTCCAACCAGAGTCTTAGGCTGGACCTCGACTTTACTGTTAAAATATCCCTCTTGAAAAAATTCATTGGAAAGTTGGTCGACTAATAGACTGAATTTGAGCTCATCCACCACTTCGTCATAAAGACCAAAAAATCTTTTTTCAATATCAAAAAGATACTGACCTTGTTCATCAACAACCTCAACTCTTTTTACTTTTAAAATTTTATCTATAAAAATATCAAAATCTAAAACAACACCATCGTCTTTTTCCTTAGTGTTCATCTTAATTTCAATTCCCTGAAACCCTCTATCTGTTAAATATTTTTTTAAGTTTTCCACAGAGGTTTCATACTGTCCCTTATTGTAGTAACTCCCTACTTTAAAGGTAACATATTTTTCTAACTCTTGATTTTGGAGCTCTACATTAGCCTTAAATTGAATGTTTTCTATGATTGGATTTTGTTTAATAAATATCTTAAGAATTGAACTATCATCCTGTTTTGCAATAGAGTAATTAAACTCTCTAATCCCATCATCTGTTAATGAGAGGCGAAAAAGCTCTTTTAAGTCCTCAATTTCAATTTCCACATCTTTTAGACTGTCATAACGATCTTGGTAGCGTTCACACCCTTGATTTTGAAAACAGTTCACTTCAATAGAATTAAAATAATAGATATCCTTACCCCACAGGTTTGTGGAAATAAGAAAAATAAATGTAAGGACAAATGCCTTAATCATTTAAAAAACCACCTAAACTTTAAATCTGCCCCTATGGATGTTGGGTCCTCAGAGGACTCTTGCTCATTACTGGATTTAATCTCGTAAATCCCTTGGAGCAAAATATTCTTATTAATATTGTAATCAAGGTTCATTTCTTGTTTTTGCTCAATAGACCCACCCACCGTACTAGATAGAGACATATCGAGCTTATTTGTTATTTTCTTTTTGACCTTAATTCGAGTAGCTGATCTTACACGAGAAGTCGTTCCTCCTGCACCGGATGTTCGTCCTGACAATGGATCAATTTCTGTTTCGTCCGCAAATTCTGGAGTTACACTTAATCGAAGACCAAGAGTTGAGTTGAGTCCTTCATTAATTTGGAACTGGTCCATAATAAGACTACCAATACCGATTGATGTAAGCGATTCCCGATCTTTTGCTTGAAGACTTTTCGAAGCTTGACTAGTAACACCTAAAGTTAGTAGAGATAAAATATCTTCCTGACTCAAACTTGGTTCTGAACTCAACTTAAAGTCAAGATCCCGGCCTCTTCCTTTCGCAGCAATCCGAATCTCATACTCATTAATTTTGGAAACACCTAAAAAGCTAAATTCAGGATCAATTTTTGCTTCATTTTCAAGAAAATTAATTCGCCCTTCATTCAAAATAAATTCATTACCCTTAAAAATAAATTTAGATGCTTGTGGTGAAAAATTAAGCTGCCCTTTTACAAGAGGGTTGGCCGGATAACCAAAGATATTGAGTTTCCCTCTAAAACTTAATTCTGAGATATTATTCCTAATAACGATTGGCTTAGTGATATCAAGATTTATATTGAGTTTAATAAGTTCAATTTTATCAAGGTTTTTTCTTCCAGGAAGGAAAACAGTAAAATCATCTGAAACTACTCTTTTCTTTAAAATCTCATTTAGAGTATCATTAATATTTCCAAACGGAATATAGAGATCTCCATAAAGCTCATACGGCGCTTGAGTTCCCTCAAATTTTCCACTACCTGATAAAACGAAGTTGGATCTCTTCATGACGGCTATTTTTGTATTATTAAGAATATAATTGATCTTAATTGCAGGAAATGGAATTCTCAGAAGGATAATTCCATCAGCACTAAAATCACCTCCATTATACTTTCCATTAACATCATGAATAATGACCTCATTTGAGTTAAGAGAAGATTTAAAATTTATTCCCTCAAATACTCCTGGTACGTAAGCGGAGTTCACATTAATTTGCTCTCCTTGAATAATAATCTCTGGGTTAATTTTCTTATAATCTCCATAGAAATTTGCCTTTCCTGATATTAATCCTCGAACCTTTTTAAATGAAGATCCTATTAATTCGAATAAGGAACCATCAAACATAAAACTATTTTCAATACGAATTCCCTCACGAAGTCCACCAAATCCCTGACCTGAGAAATATTGATCTCTACCTGTGACCTCAATATTCCAATCAGACACAGAGCCATCTTGAATAAAAATTTTATTTTTTTGAGGGACAACAGAATATATTAAATCGCTCTTTGAAAAATTAAATCTATCAATAAGAAGTTCAAGATTAATATCTCTCAAGTCAAATAGATTCATATCTCCTGTCATTTTAATATTCATCTGACCATTAACATCCTTTTCTGTAAGATTATGTTCAGACAGTATACCGGCAAGTATGCCAAGATCTCTTGAGTTGATTTCAAAATTAAACTCTGAGCGATCTTTAATGTTCTTATTAAAATTTAAAAGAATTTGTCCTATTCCTACGGTTCCTAATAATCTAAAATTTCCCGATAGTTTTTGATCACGTAGACTTAAATTAAGAGTAGAATTGGGCAAGTTGAGGTCCGCTACCGTGGTGTCCTTAATTTCAAAAAAAGCATCGCCGTTAAGCTCATTAACTTTTCCTTCCGCTTTGAATCCTCCATTAATTTGTCCATTAAGACCTAAATTAAGTGCAGCGTAATATTTCGACTCGGCAAGTTCCCAATTATTAAAATTTAAGTTTAATTTAATATTTTCCGTGTTAAAATTATGTTGGTATTCCCCCTTAAGAACCCCTTTATTCTTATTTAAATTTAAATCCGTTAAATTGAGAACGTTAGAAGTATAAGTAAATTTTAAATTCGTTGTATCAAACTCTTCTTTTAGATAGCTTAAATTATTGCTACTAAGATTCCCTTCAATAAAAAGCTCATCTCGTGCTACTCTACCCATGACTTTAAAACGAGCGTCGTACATCATATAGAAATCTTTAGGTAACCAATCTTTTTCGGAGAAGAAGAGTTTAAAGATATTTTTTGAATCATTGGTTGTGGCCCCATCAAGTCTCATATCTAAATTAAGATTGATGTCATCCGAAAAATCTACATTTCCAGTTCCACTAATCTTACTCACTCCGTACTGTGAATTAAATCTTGAGATATCAAGGAAACCCTCACTTGGATCTATACTAAAACTAGAGTCTACTTCACCGAAGTGAAAACCTAGTAATGTAAAGTCTACAGGTTTAAACTTAAAATCGAGAATGACCTTCTCTTTTCCAGTCACTTTTAAATCAATAAATCCGCTTCCCCCTAACTGAGTTCCAGAAATAGGTCCTAGGGAATCTAAATCAATAAAAGATTCATCGGTTTGAATATTAAAACCGGACTGAGTGATGCTACCTTTTGCTAGGACAACAGAATTAGGAAAAAGAATACCAAGGTCTAAAAGAATATCGTTGTTCGGGAGAAGAAGAGATATTTCACACTTTTTTAGAGAAAGAGCATTTATTTTTAATAATGGATATTTCTTTTCAAAATCGAGTTCAAAGGCTTCTAGCCGCAGACCATCCTGACCATAAAAAACAACCTTTTCATTTGAAATAATAACATCAATATTACCGCTTAGCCTCCCTCGTAGAGGCCTCAGAGTTGGAACGGAGTAGAGAGCGTCGAGTAAGTCTAGTTTTTCTGTATTTACATTAATAACATTAACTAGAAACTTATTGTTTTTTACATCATAAAGTTCAAAAGACGAATTGACCTTGGCACTACCTTGATTATTTTCATAATGCGCCTCTTTAATAACTACCTTTTCGTTACTATAGTTAAAGCCAACCTCAAGACGATTTCCGTTAGCATAGGGAGTCTCAAATTCTTCAAACCGTGCTTTCCCTTCAGCACTCCATTTATCTTCTTTAAGAATAATCTTGCTTTCTATGTCTGAATAAGCATCCATTCGTTTCAGCAAGTCTACTTTAGGGAATTGTTCTCTTAATCCCTCAAGAAGGTCACCCTTAAACTTAGTATTTAATTCCACAAATAAATTCTTATCAAGTAATTTTAAATTTCCAGAAAGCTCCAGTCGATCTAGTTTTTTATCAAGAACCAAGTTACTAATTTTGATTCCATCATCCACGAGCGATAAATTAGCAGATAAACGATCTATTTGGTTAAAATCATATCGTATAGCATCCGATTGAATAGAGTTTATATTAAAATTGAGATGCCACCCTTTTCGACTTCTCCACAAATCTGCTTTTTTAAGGTATGCGTAATTATCATTAAACTTAATATCTACATCATTAAAGCTTAATCCAAAGATGGAAATGACATTTTTACCATAAACAAAATTAGGGAAAGCATCTTGAAAGCTTAGAATATTTTTTAATTCATCAGAAAAAATATATTCTTTTTGGTCAGCAGAGTTGGAAGAGGAAAAAGAGGCGAGTCCTTTTTCAAGTCTTATACTTTCGATATTAATTTTATTTCTAGTGATAAGATCTAAAAATCCAAATTCGATCGAAAAACTATCGAAACGGCCTTCATAAAAATCCTGATCTTTTGTTTTTTGAAATGAAATATTTTTAAGCTCAACGGAAAGAGGGACGATCTTAATTTTGATTTGCTCAAAACTAATTTCCATATCCAGCTTTTCAACGACTGTATCTAAAAATCTTTCTGAAATAAAATCTGAAAAATAAGTACTCTCCATTATTTTCCAAACAGAAAAGAACAGAATGATAACAAGCATCGCAAAAATGAGTGAATACTTATTGAGTGCTTTCAATCTCTTTTAATCTCCATTTTACAGATCGGTAATTTGGTCGCTGGGATTTTATCGTCGAAAAAATACCCAAAGCTTCCGATTTATGTCCCTGCCCACTTTTGGCACAACCTAAGACATAAAAAAAGTTAATTTTCTCTTCCTCTTTCAAGGGATGACGATCTATACATTCTCTTGCCAGTGCCTCAGCATCAGGATATTTCTCTTGTAGTAATAAAATTTCTGCTTTGAGATAATCTCGTTCAATTTCCTGAGCAACATCTTTCACCCATAACTCACTGTATTGATCGATAAAATCTAATGCTAATTGATATCCACTTAGATAAATAAAGGAGGCTAAAATATCTTTAAAATATTTCTCTACATCATTTTTATGCAAAAATTCACAACTCTTTAAAAGATGCTGCAGTTTTCTTTCTTCAAAAGAAATATTATGAAAAACAAAAGGGTTTCCTTTCTTTGCTTTGATAGGTTTCTGTACCTCTTCATTTTGTTCTAATCCTATAAGACTGAGGAGTTCTTTATCCAACTCCGCCTCATCTATGGGTTCATCTTTAGTGGTAATAATCTTTTTAAACAGGTGTTCTAGTGCATTTTCAAGGTAGGGCTTACTTCCTTTCATTTCTGAGTTTGAAAGTGCTGCTGCTTTAATACTTAAGAGTAGTTTTTTTCTTTTCAGCACAAGTCCAAGCTGGGTGATTAGTAAATAATAAACTATCTCATTAGGTGAGAGCACTATTCTCTGATAAAGAGAATTTAGTATCTGTTCACGCTCGTTTAGAGTTTTATGACCAAGCTTAGATTTAAGCTCTATTTTATTAATGATATATTTGACCTTTAAACAGTAAAGAATCTTTGGCGTAGTCGCATCGAGTAAATTAATATTTTGAGACAGAAGCTGAGATTCGAGGAGCTGATCAAGCTTATCAAAGCCTAAGGTAACGCCAGAGATATAGCGATCTAAAATAAAATGAAATTCTTCTTTTTTATCAAGGGTATCACCATCACCTTTTTGGGTCATAAATAGAAGTTGAAAAACAAAATACTGCTCAGGAAAAAGACTATGACCATGAACCTCAAGAAGCTCGAGCCCTTTGGAGTAAAGTTTTCTTAAAGCGCAGTATTCTAACAGGCTAATAAAAAGCTTATTTTGTTTTTCTATATCACCCTTAAGTTTTAATAATTTAAATTCAATTTTTTTAAAACTTAACCAGTGACCTTCAATGAATGAATAATTTAAATTCCTTAAAATAAGTTCAACGGCCTCTCTTTTTTCTGAATCCATAAGATCTTCACAAAAATTTTTAAGCAGAAGAATATCTTTTTGCTTTTCCATTGAAGTGTAAATGCGTTTTAAAAAATTGAGAGTTTGTCTTTTTTTGAAACCAACTTCAACTTCAGGATCAATCAATAAATCCTTCAGTTGGTGCATCTCTAGTTCATCCATAAACGACCCTTTGAGACTAAATAAGCCTTTAAAATTAAAAGGGTTTCCCCTATCTTAATTTTACGATAATTTAGTCGTTAAAAAGTCGGTGGCGTAATTATTTCCTATGAAATCAGGGTGATTAATTATCCGTAAATGAAGCTCTCGATTGGTCTTAATTCCCTCTATAACCGCTTCTTTTAGGGCCCTATTCATTCGCGAAATTGCCTCGGTTCTTGTGTTCGCTGAAACGATTACTTTCGCAATCATAGAATCATAAAATGGAGAAACCGTATAACCAGAGTAAATGAAGTCATCGACTCTAATCCCGATACCACCAGGTCTGTGATAATGGATAATTTTGCCGGGTGAAGGTAAAAAAGTAACTGGATCTTCGGCATTTAGCCGACACTCAATGGAATGACCGGAAAACTTTACCTCTTCCTGAGTAAAGGGAAGACGCTCACCTTCTGCAACTCGAATCATTTGAGCAATTAAATCAATTCCAGTCCTTTGCTCAGTTACTGGATGTTCAACTTGAATTCTTGTATTCATCTCCATGAAATAAAACTTTTTTTGGTTTTGATCATAGAGGAATTCAACTGTTCCAGCAGAGTCATACCCTACAAATTTTGCTAGGTTGACGGCCGCTTGGCATATTTCTTCCCTGCCCTGTTCATCAAGAACTGGGCATGGACTTTCTTCAATTACTTTTTGATATCGCCTTTGAATAGTACAATCTCTTTCTCCAAGATGAACTACGTTTCCATGTTTATCGGCAATAATTTGGACTTCAACGTGTCTTGGATTTTCAATAAACTTTTCAATAAAAAGAGTGTCATCCCCAAAACCAATTTTAGCTTCTTGCTTCAGTCTTTTAATCGCAGGAAAAAGATTATCTTCTTTATCAATTCTCTGCATTCCTCGACCACCACCGCCTGCAGAGGCTTTAATGAGAACAGGAAAACCCATTTCTCTTACGTGACCAAGAATTTCTTCATCGGTGGAATCATTAATTTTAATTGGTTGAAGAACTGGACAACCCGCTTCGATCGCGATTTCTTTTGAGATAATCTTACTTCCCATTCGATCAATGCAATCGGTGTTTGGACCTATAAAAGTAAGTCCCCACTTTTCGCACATTTGAGCAAATTCTTTATTCTCAGATAGAAAACCAAAGCCTGGATGGATTGCTTCCGCACCCGTAATTTCGGCGGCTGAGAGAATTGCAGGAATGTTTAGATAACTGAGCGGTGATTTTGCAGGACCGATACAAACGGATTCGTCAGCAAGCTTAACGTGCAAAGAGCTTTCATCGGCGGAAGAGTGAACGCAAACTGTTTCTATTCCTAATTCTTTACATGTTCTGAGAATCCTAACAGCAATTTCACCACGGTTAGCGATCAGAATTTTTTTAAAACCCATAAACTAGACTCTAATTTTGAATAGGACTTGTCCGTATTCAACGTAGTTTTCATTTTCTACACAAACTTCAACGATCTCACCGGCAACTTCCGATTCAATCTCGTTCATGATTTTCATGGCCTCTACAATACAAAGAACCTTACCCTTAGAAACTTTATCTCCCACATTGACGTAAGGAGGAGTATCTGGATTTGGTTGAGCATAGAATGTACCAACAAAAGGGGAAGTAATTTCAACGATTCCTTCTTCTTTGGTGGCAGCTGGTTTTTTAGTTACAGTATTATGTGGCTCTGGCCTTGCCATAGGTGGCGCCATCATCACTTCTTGTCTTGAACCACCAAGAACTACATGGATTTTTTTCTTTCCATCATCATACTTGAGTTCTGATACGCCTTCGTCCTTGGCCAATTTTATAAATTTCTCAACATCTTCAAAATTCATAAGTATTTCCTTATTCTTTGACTCTTTCTACGTATTCTCCGGTTCTAGAGTCAATCTTAAGTTTCTCTCCTTCCTTAATGAAAAGAGGAACGTTTACTTGAAGTCCAGTATCCATGATGGCCTTTTTAAGTCCACCCGCTGCAGAGTCTCCTTTGAGACCTGGATCCGTTTCTTTAACAGTGAGGTTAACAAAGTTAGGGAATTCAATCGAAATAGGCTTACCATTATAGAACATAACACCTACATGGATTCCTTCTACAAGATAGTATTTAGCATCGTCGACATAGTCTTCGTGGATTTCAATAGTTTCATAATTTTCTTGATCCATAAAAAACCAATTTGGACCGTCATTATAAAGATATTCCATTTTCTTTTCAGTAAGGTTAGGAGAGGTTGCACCAGTAGATACACCAGACTTGAAAGTTCTTTCAATCACTGCACCGTTCTCAAGGTTTCTTAGTCTACATTTAACAAATGCAGAGCCTTTACCCGGATTAGTAAAATCCGCTTTAACGATAAGATAAACCTTACCTTCTAATTCAATTTTTGTACCTTTTTTAAGCTCAGTCGTTTGAAACATCTCTAAATCCTATTCATTTGAGAGCATATGGCCACAAAATAAGCATCCGGACCAAGTCCCTCCATTATTATATTTGCTGCTTTGGCAGTCAATTTTACCTGTCTAAATTCTTCCCTCTTATGGGTGTTCGATAAGTGCACTTCAATAATAGGGATTTCTAATATCTTTAATGCATCCAAAAGGGCAACACTTGTGTGCGAATAAGCAGCAGGATTAATAATTAACGCATTATAGTTTTTTGCTGCAGCTTGATGAATTTTGTTGATCAATTCTCCCTCAATATTAGATTGAAACCATTCCAAGCTCACATCAGGGTACATTTCTTTTACTTTAAGTTCTGTTCTCTCTTGAATTTGAGTAAGCGTCATAGATCCATAGATTTCAGGCTCTCGAATACCTAAGAGATTTAAATTTGGTCCATTTAGAATAAGAAAATTCTTTGCGCTCATGATCGACGCAAAATAGCAATTTTAAAGACAGATGTAAACTAGAGGTTCCTGTGGGCGCGAGTTTTTACTTCAGAGAGGAATCGGCCAAATTTATCTTGAAGCTTGTCGAGTTTTTCATGACCTACGCTCTTATCAAAGGCTGCCATGAGATCAGAGTGTCCTTCATCCTCTTTTTTATTAGTTTGCAGAGATTTAACCTCTTTTATTTTCTTTAAGGTTCTTTGATCATTTGGGTTGAGGTGAAGGAGTTTCTCGAGAAGCTCCAGAGCCTTGGAGAAATGACTTTGCGCACAATAAAGATCCACTAAAGTGTGGGTAATCATGGGTGAACTTTCAGACTCCTCAGATTCCTCAGGAACTGCGATTTCTTCGATATCTTCTTCATCATGCTCGATGGAAAGATCTTTTTGAATCCATTTAACTTCCTCAACTCCCATTGGACGAGGAGCGAGATCTTTGATTTCAAAGAAATCACTTTCTTCATCATCAAAGTCTTTCACAGGGCTATCAAGAACGGCCATTTTGACATAAGTATCTTCCAGCTCGTGAACTTTTTCTTTTGCCTCTTCATCTCGTGGGTTGATGAAAAGAATATACTTATAAGTTTCTAAGGCTTCTTCATGATGACCAATCTTATAGCAGACCTGTGCAAAGAGCTTTTGCAATCTAAGATTATCTCGGTTTTTTGTTACAAAAGGTCTTAGTGTGCTATACGCCAATTGAAATTGACCTTGATCAAAATAGCAAAAGCTTAATCCAAGATAACCAAGCACATAGTCTGGATTGGCCTTAATCCCATTTCTTAATATGTTCATGGCCTTATCGCTCATCCCCATCTTGCGATAAGTCTCAGCAAGAGGTGCAAAAACCCTCGATTGAGGATTTTGCTCATAAGCTTTGAGATACTTAATTAATATGGGCGATGAACTTGATTGCTTTTGCATAGGCTACTCAAAACCTTATTCTACACATTATCTGTTAGTCCAGCTTCTTCTTGATTGATAATCCTAGGTGTCAAAAAGATAATCATTTCATTTTTAGAAGTAGAAGGATTGTGGGGTGTTCTAAATAGCCAACCTATCAAAGGAAGATCTTTGAGAAATGGTACCCCTGAGTGACTTTCTAATTTTGTAAAAGCATAGATACCACCAATAACAATAGTTGAGCCGTTATCGACAAGAACCTTTGTATTGATTTCTCTTGATTGCTTTTCTGGTGGAGCTGTTGGTGATGGTCTAGACCCAAATTGTTCTTTGGATAATTTTATATCCATATTAATCGAACCTTCATTGGTTACCTGGGGTGTAACTTCTAGCTTTAGGTTGGCCTCAACTTCTTGAAAAGAAGTTTGAGCCTGATCTCCGGTACCATTAGTAACCTGAAAGCTTTTGGTATCTTTTGTACTGATAACAGCAGCTTTTTTATTTTGAGTGATGACTTTAGGACTCGAAATAATCTTTCCTTTTGATTCACTCTCCATAAGTTGAAGTGTGAAATTCAAATCAAAGAGTCGACTAAATCGTGAAATACTGAGACCGAAAAGAGATCTCGCACTTTCCCCAATCGATGGAGCAGTAGAAAAAGAGAAACCTGGCCCACCATCACTGGTTTTTCCTGTTCCTGGCTCATTTGGAGTACCAATTCCTTGGGAAGGTTCTCCACCCAGCCCACCAATCGGATCATAACCAAAACTAATTCCTTGTTGAAGACCGATTTCCTTAGCATAGACTTCTGTAACTTCAACAATTTTTGATTGAATAAGAACTTGTGGAGTTTGAGTATCCAAGGCCTCAATAATTCTTTTTGCTCTCTCAATGACTTCAGGAGTATCTTTAACGATGAGAGAGTTGGTTCTCTCATCTTCAGAAATCTTACCTCGATCTTTGGTAATATAATCTGCAAGGATTTTTTGCATATCTTTTGTCGTTGAGTAACTGAGTGGAAAAACTTTAGTAACAAGTCTCTCTTGTCTTAAAGCGGCTCTTCTTGATTCCTCTGCTTTTTGAGCATCTTCAGTCGCATTTTTAAGAGTATTAATCGTAAGAATAATTCCATTCTTTGCGGCTACGAGTTTATTTAAATCCATAATGGTATCAAGTGCTTGATCCCAAGGTATATTTGTAAGGTTAAGAGTAAGAGGAGGAAGATCATTGATATCTTTATGAAGTATAATATTGAAGCCTGAAGCATCAGCAATCATCTTTAAAATATCAGCAACTTCTACTGATTTAACATTAAAAGAAATTCTTTTCCCGACATATTTTTTTCTACCAGAGAGTGTAAGGTTTTCTAGAATATCCTCAAGTCCTGTAGACTTTGGAACATTAATATCTGTGGATAGTGTTTCTTGCTGAAGATCTTCTCGTGTTGTATTAAGGCTCATTTCGGCTTTTGTAAAAACACCAAACCTATTTTCAATATTTAAAATGATTTGATTATCTTTTTTCTCAACATAAGATCGGACGTTATCTCTCAATTGAATCGCAACTCTTAGATCATTATCACTATTTGGTTTTTTATATCCTGTAACAAAAACAACTGAACCTGAAAATTCCGAAGTATCGAAGGCGCGTAAAACTCTTTGCGTTGCTTCTGTGTTTTTGAAATCGATAATAATCTGCTTGTCTTCTGAGATGTGATAACGATTTGACTGAACATCTGCTCGATCAAGAGAAAATACGAGTTTTGAAACTTCTCCTTTTTGTTCAAATCCAATGGATTGCAGCTGAGCTGCAAAAGATTGACCAATAAAGAAGAAAGTCAGAAGTGTGAGAAAAAATCCTTTTTTCATAAAACCTCATCCATAAAGTTTATCCCACTTTAATTTTAGCACAGTTTCATTTTTTTCTGTAATTCGATTAAGTCAGACTATCTTTATCAACATAGACTATTCGGCAGATACGGGTATGATTGTTTCAATATACTCATTTTGATCGTAGACATTAGTGATCTTTTCAACAACGACAATACCACCAGGAAGAATCGCTTTGACCTCTGCGTCATCGATTCCTATCTTCATTCCCTCTTTAATGATATAAATATCTTTGGAGGCACCACCACTACCACCATCAATCTTGGCCATGGCCCGTCTCTCCTTACCAAGAAGGATTCCGACAATTCTAATTTTATTTAGAGGTGTTTTTCCAATTTCTGGAAGATTAGAATAAGCTCCATCTTTAAGAACCTTTGCCGTCGATGCCTTTTTGGCCTGTCTTTTAAAAATTTTTCTTTTGAAGGGATCTCGCATTTCAAAGGGGTCTTTGATACCTGTGGTGGTGTCTTTAAAAAAGTTATAAACTTTCGCATGTCCTTGTGAACTCAAAAGAATGTAAATAAGAATCAATAGTTTCTTCATCTAGGTTTTCTTTTTCTTCTTTGTTCTAGTTTTACGGCTTTTTTGTTGAAATTGTTTTTCAATTTCATCATAGCCCCTATTTTCTTTATAATTAGGATTATATCGGTATGCTTCAATTACAATTTCAGCATTAATTAGCTGAAATCGACCTTTTTGCTTCTCATTACTCTTTACCAAATCAATATTTCTAATATTAAGAATCCTTTCTGATTTTGAAACCTTTTCAAGAAAAATTAGAAACTGAAGAAAGGTTCCAGAAGCCTTGAAGTTATAGGCCTTTGAAAAGTAAAACCCCTTTAAAGTCTCATCTCCCGGTGAAAGAAAAACGTTTTTTATATTGATAGATTCTGCGATATCCCTTAGAAGACCGAGGTTTTCAGTATCCGAAATCTTATCAGGAAATTTCTTCTGAAGTGCTTCAACTTCTTGAGCTACTTTTTCAATTCTCTTTTTGGTACCTTCAATATCTTCAAAATACTTTTTGAGCTCATTTTTCTTTTTGGTATTCGTTTTAATTTGCGCTTCAAGAGTTGGAATCTGAGTATTTATGCTTTCTTCTTCCTTGGCAAATTTGTCATAAAGCGCCCAAGATTCGTATAGAAAATAGATGAGAAGAATTAAATGTAATTTTTTAGTAATCTTATCCATTAAAATCTACCGTAGCTTTTAATTGTGCCCTCGACCTTAAAGCTCTCCACTCTGACTTGTTGGGAGTCATATGTTTTATCTTCTGTTTTTGAGTCCTGAAGATTAAGAGAGCTACCAAAAAAAGCGGCTTCATTTGCTTTTGTAATGTATTCACCAATTGATCGATAATTTGTTGATTCACCCTCAAAGCGAATAGTATCTTTTTCCGTTATGGATAGCTTATTAATCCAAGACTCTTCAGGAATAATACGAGCAAGTCTTTCTAATAATTTATAAGGATTTTTCCTAAAGTCCAAAATCTGCTGTACCTGACCGGATCTTTGTTTAAGTTTCTCAATCTGTTTATTATAACTTTCAAGCTTTGCTTTAATTTGAGTGTTACCTTTAAGCTCTCTTCTCAATTTTGCACTTTGCTTTTGTAGCTTTTCTACGGTTGCTTTATCTGTGGCAATCTTTTGAGAGTAGTAAGAGTCGATACCAAAGATGCCAACTTTATATAGTATATAAACAGCTAAACATCCCTTAATTGAGATTTCATTAAGATCCATCCCCGCAATTACGGGGAGTCTAAACGGCTCTTTCTGTTCGAGAAGGTTAATCTCTATCATTATTCAGGGGCCCTCATGGCCAGTCCAAGGGCAACGGCTCCTCGGTATTTAATATAATCTAGCATCTCTTCATTGATATTATCGCCATAATCAAAATACTCAAGTGGGTCGAGTAGCCGGACATCCATATCAATAAGTTCAGATAAGCTTTCACCAAGATTTGGAATCAGAGCATTTCCACCAGTAATAATACACTTATTGAGATCCTCTTCACCTGTTGAGGAGATATAAAAATCTACTGTTTTTTTAATCTCTTTAAAAAAAGAATCAATAATCTCATCCATAATATCAAGAACTTCCTCAGGCAGATTCCCGTTCTCATCGCCATTCATCTTGAGATCTTCGGCTTCAAAATAGCTGACTCCCATTCTCCTTTGAATTTCTTCGGTAATGATAACTCCACCAATTGGAATTTCTTTAGAGAAGGAGATTCCTTTGTTTTTATAAATGGTAAATCCGGTTTTCTGAGCACCAAGATCTAAAAGAAGGTAGGTATCTGTTGAGGATTCTAGTTCTTCCTCGTAAACTTTTTCAAAAACATTACTTAGGGCCACATTATTTAGATCAATTATTTTTACTTTAAGCCCAGCTTCCTCTACAAGTTCTTTATAGTTTGTTAGAATGTCCGAACGAGAGGCACCGACAAAAACATCTACCCCTCCCGCTGAGTTTTCACCAAAAATATGGAAACTGTACATGCATTGATCCATACTAAAAGGAAAGTACTGATCCCCTTCCCAGTTAATTTGATCATCAATTTCTTCTTTAGTTCCACCGGCTAGTTGAAGTCTTTTGCTTACAACATTTGGACCAAATAAACCTATAATACCAAGGTTGGCGTTAATGCCTGAATCCTCTATCGCTTTTTTGATGCATTCAACGATTTCTTCTTTTTTCAGAATCTCATCGTCATGAATGGCGGCTTCAGGAAAAGCCTCTAGATGGAAATTCACAATCTCCATTCCTTTTTTAGTATGCTTCACTTCGGCAAGACGAACAGAACTCTGTCCAATATCAATACCGACAAAATGGCGAGGACCTATCTTTAAAAAGTCTTTCACGACTTCGATACGATCCTTTATTTGGTCAATAAACTGCATACAACCCCTTATTTAGTATTATAGCGAGAAGACCGGAGTAATAACAAGTAATTAATGCGCCACTTAAGAAGTGTAGTTAAAAGAGGACAAGATACTTTTTAAACAATTGAGGAAAATAGATTTGAAACATTGCCACTAACACAATGAAGGGTCCGAATGGAATTGGTGTATTCCTATCCATTTTTTTTATCACGATAAGGGTTCCACCAATTAACGCACCAAGAAAACAACTTAAGAAAATATTTTGTGTAATTCCAAGAGGCCCTAAAAAAATTCCTAAAACCCCATAGAGTTTCACATCCCCCATTCCCAATCCAATTTGACCTCGCAGCAATGAGTAGAGCCACGTCACCATGAAAGGAAAAAAGAATCCAATGAATCCTCCTAATAGCCAGAACTCCAGCGGCTCATAAAGAAAAGATTTTAAAAGGAAGATAGATAAAAGGTAGAGGTTAAGAGAATTGGGAATAATATAAAACTCAAGATCTATAAAAAAAATACATACCAGAACTGCAAAAATAGACGAGTAAATAATAAACTCAATTGGTTGAATAAAGAGGGAAAATCTTTGATAGATGAACACAAACGCCATTGCAGTGAAAAGCTCAACTAGTGGGTACTTGTACGAATAGCGTTCTCCACAGTTGGAGCATTTTCCGCGAAGTATCAAATAACCTAGGACTGGAATATTAAAATAAAAAGGAATTGTTTTTTTACAAACCGTACAATGAGATCTCATGAATACGAAATCTATATTTCGTGGAAGGCGATAAATAATCACATTAAGAAAACTCCCAATCATTGCCCCCAGAATGAAAATAAATATAAGATCCAAATAAGCTCCTAATTTAGTTCCCTTCTTTGGAACACAACGCATGAGATCATATTAATAAATAGCATATATAAAGTTGAATACAAAATAGTGCTGAAAGTATAGGAACTTGGAATCGAGTGATTGTAGATTATAAGGTCCTTAATATCCAAAATATTAAAATTAGGCATAATCCATTTAAGTCCCTCTACAAAAATACTGAGTATTTCATTACGAATGACAAAGTTCATAACTGCAAGCTCATGGAGAACGCTACCTGTTATGACTACAGTAACAGTTAAAAGAACAGATAAAACCTTATTAGAAAACAGGCTGAATAAAACTACTAAGCTTAAAATAATTAAGGCACTTAAAAGGTCAAATATAACCGCCGTAAAAATACTAGGAGTGATGTTTCCCCCCATCAAGATATAACTAAAAAGAATCATGGAAATTAAGATCATACTATTTAAAAGAAGGACAAGAGAAAGACCCCATATTTTACCTAATAGAAACTGCCATCTCCTAACAGGACTAACAAGAGTCATATAAAGAGTTCTATTTTCGATTTCTTCTCCAAGAAGACCTACTCCTAAAAAAAGAGAGATACCAATAATTGAGAGGTAATTAAGACCTAGACCAATATCGAGAGATACTTTTGAGCGAGCTCCATAGGAAATTTGATAACTTACATAACTTACTAAAGCTAAAATTAGTCCGATCAAAAGAGTATTAAGCAAAACTTTTGATCGAACTAATTGAATAAAAGAATATCTAGCAATAACAAAACACTCTCTCAATTTCTTATTCCCTTAAATTATAGACAATCGATTCTAAATTATAATTATGAGGTCCAAAATACTTTATGGCCATTTGAGAGGAACTCAAAATCTCTAGAGCTTTTGCATAATCTGAGTGATTTAAGATATAGCAATACGCGTTTCCAATTTTTTCGGTGCTTGAAATCCTCTCTAGCGGTTCACAGTACTTAAGTGTACGGACTTCATACTGAGAAGGTGGATTCTTTTGATATATATCTTCTAGGGGACCTTGAAACTGAACTTTACCCTCGTTTAAAACTATTACCTTATGACTAACTTCTTCTATATCTGCAAGAACATGGCTGCTAAAGAAAATAGTCTTACCAAGCGAATGAACTTCTCTGATGATATCTTTAAACTCTTTTCTTCCGATTGGATCGAGTCCCGATAAGGGCTCATCCATGATAAGTATCTCTGGGTCATTTACAAGCAAGGTTAAAAAGCCAAGTCTTTGAAGCATTCCTTTTGAATAAGTGTTAATTTTTCTTTCTAAGGCATAGTCAATTTTTAGTCGACTCGCCCATTGCTTTACTCTTTCTTTAATCTGCGTTCCGGATAATCCATGCAGCTTACTTTGATAGGTGACAAATTCAATTCCTTTCAAATAAGGATAGAAATATGGTCTTTCAGGTAAAAAACCTGTTACCCTTTTAAATCCAAGAGCACTTCCGTAAGGACCATAAAGGATTTGTCCTGCATCGGCCTTAATAAGACCCATAAGTATTTTTAGAAATGTTGTCTTTCCACTACCATTTGCGCCTATTAATCCTACAATCTGATTTTCCTGAATATCGAAAGAGAGTCCTCGTAGTACCTTGATCGGTTTTTTCCAAAAATCGACTTGGAAAGATTTTTGTATGTCATTCACTTCAATAATACTTTGCATAAGCCAGTCCCTATGAAAAAATTATAAAATGCCTAAAGCAAAAAGTATCTTAATAATTTTTATTCTTATTTCGATCTTCATTTTCTTCAATATTCTAAATGAAAAAATAAAAAAGCCAGTTATTCACATTTCAAAGCAAGACAGTGCTTACCTTTTAAAACAAGGTCCATATTTAAATCTAATACCTTTTCCTAAAAGCCTATTAAGCTCACTCATTTGGATCAATACTTTACTTGAAAGTGACCTTCAAAAGCATTATCAAGCTGATGAAAACTCATGGATTTACTACCGATTTATGACTATGGCGCAAATGGAGCCTTTTTTTTACGAGAATTATTTCATTGGTGGTAAATACCTATCTATTATTAAGGATGATGTTTTGGGAGCTGATCATCTGTATACAAAAGGTCTTCGGGTTTATAAGCATGATTTTTGGCTTTTGATTAATTCTGGATTTAATAAATACTTCGAGCTAGGAGAAATCAAAAAGGCTATTAAACTTTACGAAAGGGCCAATATATTACCAGAAAGAGTTAAGCATTTTCCGATTATGCCATCACTTCTCGCCAAGCTTAAACGAGAGGACGGACTTGGTTTAGAGGATATTTATAAACTCATACAAACTGCCTATCAAAAGGAACAAGTTCCCGTATTAAAAGAGCGTTACAAAGAAGCCCTTTACTCTCTCAAAGCAGAAAAAGATTTAAGGTGTCTCAATATTAAGGCTATCAATTGTGATCGCTTCGATTTTTTTGGGAATCCTTACATAAGGCAAAATGGTCAATTTAAAGCTGAAAGAAAATGGAAAAAATTTGAACTCAGTGACAGAGCAAAAAAAAAGGGCCGTTAGGCCCTTCCTTATTAATAACCTTTCTTAACTTCGGTTAGGTTTTTATTTTCGTTGATAATCCATTCGCTAAACTCACCCTCTTTTGCTTTATCAGAAGCAATTGGCCCTGCAGCCGCTGCGATAAATGAGTTACCATTGTTTTCTACTGTTGAAGCTGAAAGTCCATCTGGATTATTATATCTACCAGGTACTACAACGGCCTTAAGAGGAGCGTCTGTATCGGCTTTTTTACCACCAACACTTTTATTTCCTTTCCACCAAGAAACTCCTTCTCCACCATCGTTACAACCATCACCACCATTATCTCTTACAACTTGGGCCCCACCATTTCCTGTAAGTCCTACAGCATAATAGTTCGCTTCCGTTGGTCCAGAATAACCTGCAAAATCTAAGCATACCGCATAAGCATCATAATCTGCTTGAAGCGAGGTTTCAGCTTGATAAACAGAAGCAAGTTGAAGCTTAGCCTCTGATGTCTTTGCCTTTGCTTGATAACTTTTAAAGTTAGGAATAGCTACAGCTGAAAGAATACCAATAATGGCAACAACAACCATAAGCTCAACCAGGGTAAAACCACTTTCATCCTTATAAATTTGTTTCATTTTCATAACTCCTCCAAATCCTTATATTTCGTTATTATATCACGTCTTTTTTTATCATGCGCCACCCGCAGACATAAATATTGGCAAATACATGGCAACGAGAATAGTGGCGACAATACTACCAAGAACAACAATAATTATTGGCTCGATCATTTTAGTCATATTTGAGACGGCTTCATCGACCTCTTCTTCAAAAACGTCAGAGATTTTCTCTAGCATCTCATCAATATTACCTGTCTGCTCTCCAACTCTAAGCATGGAGACGACCATTTCAGGAAAATAATTAACCTTACTTAAAGGTTCGGATAATGATTTCCCAGTTACAACAGCTTCTCGAACCACTTTTAAATCTCTAACCATGACTGATTGGTCTATAGTATCAATACAAATTTCAAGAGCATCAATTAAAGGAACACCAGAACCAAGCATTGTTGAAAGTGTTCTGGAAAATGAAGCAAGGCTACCTTTTATAATAACGACTCCAAAAATCGGCATTTTCATCATGACTTTGTCGAAAATTTCTTTTCCATTTTCTGTGCTCACGGCGCCTTTAAAGGCAGCAAGAGAACCTCCAATACTTCCAAAAATAATGAGTCCATTTGATCCAATAAATTCAGACACTTTCATAACCATTGCCGTAATCCAAGGTGGTTCCTGACCTGTAGAAGCAAGCATATCAACAAACTGGGGAACAACGAAAACCATCATACCCCAAATAACGGCGGCGCCTACGACACAGACAATCACAGGATAAGTCATGGCAGACTTAATTTGTTTTTTGGTTTTTTCTTGCTTATCCATATGAGTAACAAGTTTTTCAAGGATCGTATCTAAGATCCCTCCAGCTTCACCGGCCTTTACAAGATTCACATAAAGTTTAGTAAAACCTTTACCAGCAGCAAGAGCTTCCGCGATCGTCTTCCCTGCACCGACATCATCCGCTATTTTTTTAATCGTTTTTTTAAGTACAGGATGTTTTTCTGACTTATAGAGAATTTCTAGTGCCTGTATAATTGGAACACCGGCATTAATCATGATACTTAATTGTTTGGTAAAAAGAGTAAGTTCCTTTGCTCCAAAAGGTGCCGCTAGACCATTATCGACCATCCACTCTGTCAGATCGAACTCTAAAAGTGAGGGAGGTGTTACTCGTCTCGCTCGAATACCTTGACCTCGAAGAAGTCTTCGGGCTTCCGCTAAGTTGGAAGCCTCAATTTTTCCACCAATCTTTTTTCCAGCGCCGTCAACACCTTCGTAACTAAACTGCGGCATTTATTATTTTTTCCCTGTTTTAATTCCCAACTGCTTTGCCAATTCTTCTGGAACCGGACTATAGCTCATAGCAGTCTCTGGATCTATTTTACCCTTATCTACGAGATTTTTCAGCGATTGATTCATAGTCATCATACCAGTCTGATCTTGTCCAATTTGCATTTGGGAATATACCTGATGAATTTTATCCTCTCGAATAAGGTTTCTAATCGCCGGATTGGGAATAAGGATTTCCTGACAAGCAGCTCGTCCCCCACCATTGAGGGGTAAAAGTTGTTGAGCAACAACTCCTTGAAGAACGAAACTCAGTAGAGTTCGAATCTGTTCCTGTTGATCTGATGGAAAAACGTTAATCATACGATTAATTGTTTGAACCGCTGAGTTAGTGTGAAGAGTTCCAAAAACAAGGTGACCAGTTTCAGCAACTGTTAACGCCATCTCGATTGTTTCCATATCTCTAAGCTCCCCAACGAGGACGATATCGGGATCTTGTCTGAGAAGCCCTTTAAGTGCGTTGGCAAAACTTAAACTATCCGCACCAATTTCTCTTTGATTTACAATACATTTTTTATGGGGATGCACAAATTCGATTGGGTCTTCAAGTGTAATGATATGACCAGGCTCGGATTGGTTTAATCGATCCAAAAGAGCTGCAAGCGTGGTCGATTTACCAGACCCTGTAGGACCTGTCACGAGAATGAGACCGTTACTTACATCAGTCATACTTAAAAGTACTGATGGTAGGTTAAGTTGTTCGAAATCAGGAATTACACTGGGAATCGTTCTGAAAACAGCGGCGACACCACCTTTGGAATAAAAAACGTTACATCGGAAACGAGCTAGTCCTTTAATTCCAAAACTACAGTCAAGCTCCAAATTTTTTTCAAATTCATTTCTTTGTTCTTCTGATAACAAAGCATAGACAAGTCTTTTAGTATCTGCAGGTGTTAGAGCTGGTAACTTTACCTTAACGACATTTCCATTAATTCGAATTGCCGGAGGAGATCCTGTCGTGAGGTGTAAGTCTGATGCCCCATTTTCAATCATTAATTTAAAAAGTTGTTGAACCTTTAATTCGCCAGCACCTTCTGCTTTACCTTCGCTCATATAATCCCCTTAAAACTTATCAGCACTTGAATTAGAAACAACTTCAGCTAAAGTGGTTAGGCCTTGGGCAAACTTCGTAAGAGCAGACATACGAAGAGTTTTCATTCCATCTTTAATCGCTTGAAGTTTAATTTCATCACTGGAGCTACCTTTTAAAACAGCTTCTTTTACTTTTGGAGTCATGGACAGAACTTCATAAATAGCAACTCGTCCTTTATAACCAGTATTATTACAGGTAGCGCATCCTTTACCTTTCTTCGCTTTAATCTTTTCAGCGCTACTCGCAGCGATTCCACAAGAAACCATGGCATCCACTGTTATATCTGGATCGTCTGTTTTACAATCCACACAAATTCTTCGACAAAGTCTTTGAGCAACGACACATGTAAGTGCACCAGTCACAAGAAAGGGTTCAATTCCCATATTGAGAAGTCTAGTTACGGTTGCACAAGCATCGTTAGTATGAAGTGTACTGAGAACCATGTGACCTGTAAGAGCGGCTTCAACTGCAATTTCAGCGACCTCAAGGTCTCGAATCTCCCCCACCATAATGATATCCGGATCTTGTCTTAGAAAGGCCTTTAGTGCCGAGGCAAATGTAAGTCCAGCCTCTTTTCTAATATTGACCTGGTTAATCCCATCAAGATTAAATTCGACAGGATCTTCTGCGGTAGATATATTTTTTGTCGGCTTATTGAGATCCGCCAATGCGGAGTAAAGAGTTGTAGTTTTACCAGAACCTGTTGGCCCAGTAACAAGACACATACCAAATGGTCTGTGGATACCTTCTTTAAAGACGTTCATTTGTTTTTCTTCGAAACCAAGCTTAGTCATATCAAGCTGAAGATTTGAACTATCTAAAAGTCTTAAAACGACTTTTTCACCGAAAAGTGTGGGAAGGGAACTGACCCTGTAATCAATGGGAAGACCACCAATGGAGAGCTTAATCCTTCCATCTTGAGGTTTTCTTTTTTCCGAGATATCCATACTTGCCATAATCTTTAATCTTGAGATCATAGGAAGCATCATATTTTTAGGTGGTTTAGCAGACTCAACCAAAGTCCCATCTATTCTAAACCGTACACGAAAACTTTTCTCATAGGGTTCAATATGAATATCCGATGCCTTCTTAACAAAGGCTTCTGCAAGAATTCTATTAACATATGTAATAACATCTTGGCCGATATCGGCTTCAGAAACTTCTTCTTGTGGTTTAGCATCGGCCTTGATCTCTTTAATCGTGGTTACTAGTTCATCAATAGACTGTTGAACTCGTCCATAAATTTTATTCCAAGTCTCTAGGTCGATAAGAAAGAATTCAATTGCTTGATTAAATAGTTTATGAAGATCAGCTTCAAACTCAATAATAGTTGGATCAAATATTGCCACAGTGACAACTTTACCCGTTTTATTTACAGGTATGGCCCTATATTTAATTATATCTGCTCTTTTAATTAGCTCTAGATGTTCGTCTTTAATTTTGGCATTACTTAAATCGAGATAAGTAAGCTTTGCTTTGGTTGCAACTGTTTGGGCGAACTTTTTAACATCAAAAAAGTCGAGTTTTAACAACTCTAATTCAGTGATTTCATTTTCTTCTTCATTTTGAAGATAAGGTCGCAAATCTTTTAGAGGTATCATACCCGTTGAGCTGATTACATCTGCAAATTCTTTCCTAAACATAACTACCCTTAAATTTTGAATTTACAGATATTTATCGGAGATAAGAAAAGAAAATTTAGGGAGATAGTTTCCAAAACTTAAGGGCGTAAAAGCCTTGTAGCTTAAGTAGCTCAAAACCATCAATATATTGAAACACCTTTGGTTCTAAATAATTTTTATGGGCATCAAAGTCATAATTAAAATCATAAAAGACTGCTTTAGTAGGGATTTCACCAGAAAAAACAAAATCTCTTGAGCAGGTATTAATCACTAAGGGTTCTCTCTCAAAAGTGAGCTTTTCTAGTGGACCATCAGCCGATCGCGTATATTGCTTATAGATGATATTATGATTCTTGAAAAAATGAATACTCATCTCTGCCATAGATCCATTTCCTAGCAGAATGATTTCACTAAACTCTTTTAACTTAATTAGCTTCGGAAATATTTCTTTAATCGCCTCATAATCCGTATTGGTTCCCAAATAGTTTCCATTTTCATACTTAATACAGTTAATGGATTCCATTTCACTAATATTTTGAATTTGATTTAAAAAATGTTTTTTATAAGGACTTGTGATGCTAAGTCCTTGAACCTTTTGAAAGAACCAATCAAGAGGTGGTATGTCCTGAATACTCGCATAATCAAAGAGTGTATAATCGATCTTATCATTCAAAAGATCTTCATAAACTTTTTGGCTTTTAGAGTGTGAGATCTCTTTTCCAAGAAGGCCTAGCCTTAACATAAGGGGGTCCTCTTCACTTCTTCAATATCTTTTTGAATTTGCAGAATGAGCTCATCAGGATTACTAAACTTCTTCTCATTTCTAATTTTTCTCATAAAGCTAAGGCTGATACCTTGATTATAAATATCCTGATCGAAATCAAAGATATGAGTTTCAATTACTTTTTCGTGAATATCTTCAAAGGTTGGATTATTTCCAACGTTTGTGATTGCGTTATAGCTTTTACCATCAACACTGACACAGGTCTGATATACTCCTGAGCAAGGAGCGATCCTCTTCGGATTGATTTCAAGATTTGCAGTTGGAAATCCAAGGGATTTCCCTCTAGCTTTGCCCGAAACTACTTTTCCTTGAAGAGTAAAACTATTTCCTAATAATTCATTAGCCTTTTTGATTTCACCTTGGGAAATTAAATCTCTAATCAAGCTACTTGAGACTATATTTTCATCCAATTTATAGGCATCAACAATATCGAGCTTGATATTGTGGTTCTTACAAAAACTTACACAATTTTCTATACTTTCATTTTTATCCGAACCAAATTTAAAGTCATAGCCTAGAACCAAATGATTCAAATCGAGATGATTGAGGAGGTCCTTTTCTAAAAATTCAAGAGACGTTTTCTTTGCTAGGCTTTGATCAAACTTCAATTCACAAAAGTATTCAACTCCAAGTTCAGCGAGCTTTTCTCTTTTTTGTAGAGAATCTGTTAAATAAAAATTTTTAAATGGCTCAAGAAAAAGTTCTTTTGGATGGGGATGAAAACTAAGAACAACTAGAGTGAGTCCTTCCTTGTTACAGAACTCCAATGCAGATTGAATAAGACTTTGATGACCTTTATGGACTCCATCAAAATTTCCAATGGTCAAACCAACCTTTTGATCTTTGAGTTCTTTTTTAAGTTCCGTGGTACTATTGTATACTTTCATTATGCAGTGTTTTTTCAATCTTCCCTAAGAGTTCTTTAAAATATTTATCCTCATAATGAAAGTCATTTTCGGCACTGCTTTTATCTGAAAAGGAGGTCATCTCACCTACTTTTAAGGCCTTAGAAAAGTAGTCTTTGGCTGGATCGGATAACTCGCTTTCTAAAATGATATCTTCAATATCCTCTGCTTCTCTTTTCTTTGGGTTTTTAAGGAAATAGAGAAGCCGGTATAGTTTTGGATAATCTATCCCACTCTGCTTAATTTCATAGTTTAAATTACGAACCTCTTCTGGTAGCTGATAGCTTTTATACATTCCATAAGAAAACTCTATTAGAAAACCAAGAAGAATCAAGATAATCAAATAAATTAGACTTCGTATCCAATTAAGAGAAATCGTATTGTAATCAGTAACTGGGGCTAGGATTCCTTTTAGCTGAGCTCCGGTCGCCGGGTCTGTACTTGTATTTGTAGAGCTTGATGACTTTTTTTCCGTTTGATTAGTATAACCATTAAAGGCCTGTCCACTGACTGCAATACTTGGAATGGGGATTTCTTTTTCTATAAAGGTTTTGGAGATTGGATCAAAGATAGAGATTTTATATATCCTAGATGGATCTGAAAAAGCACTTCTTGGAAGATAAGTATATTCAAAAGTTTTTCTCGCTCGAGTGAGGTTAATCTCCTCAAAATTACTCTTGGTATCAAATTCCTCTAATTCACTTTTATTTAATAATTTAGGCGCCTCCATTTTTTCAAGAGCGCCCTCTCCTTCTGCAATGAGTTTTAACTCGATGGCTTCATTAACCATAAATTTGTTGCGATTAAGTTCTAATCTAAAATTATTTTCTCCAATAAGTCCTGAATAATTTTTAGGAACTTCAAGTCCTTCAAATCCTCTAACCTCTATCTCTTCTTGTTTACTCGAAATGTCTCGAGTTTCATAACGAGTCATTCCGAAGCCAAAAAATCCAACACCTGACCTGGTATTTTTAGGATACTGAATTCTTATTTTTACGGGATCAATTCTAAGCTTTCCTTCTTTTTCCGGGTAGAGCCTTGCTGAATAAATCAGCTTACGAGAATACATAAAGCCATCTTTTTCAACTGTCTCTACTTTAGAGGTTGGCATGTAAAATCGTTTAATAAAGTTATTGAGTGTAGGAAACTTTAGAATTTCATGACCAATAATACTCATTGAATAACGATAATAAAGATAATAATCCACATTGAACCCCTCTCCAATGAAAGGGCTCGAATTACTGAGTTCAGCTACTAAAAAATAATTACGAGGAGTCTTTCTCGTTGAGGCAATATTAATATATTTGTTTGGTATGTTTGTCTTTTTTCCATCGATATCTACAGAAATATCCTTGATCGTCAAACGACCATTTTTAGGAGCAATCATTTCAAAAATATAACTAGATTCACGAACAGTGCTCACTCTTCCATTTACAATAGTCGTACTGATGGATACACCAGAGCTTCTCTTTCCAAGTACTTGAGCAAATCCAGGATCAAAAGAAATATAGGCCGTAGAATTCGACGGAGATTTCACTTTAAAGATTAATTGGAAATTTTCATCTTTAAGAGGATTAGGAGGGTTCACCTCTACACTTACTTCTGCAGCAAAGCTGAAATAAGGAATAAGCATGAAAATAAAGAGTGAAATCAATTTACGCATAATTACCAATCCCTATTTGAATTATTTTGTCTTCTGTCCTGTGTAGAAGTATCAATATATTTTTCTTGTAGCTTACGGTCTTCACCCATGAGCTGTTTGATCATTGCTGGAACCTTAACCATCTTTCTCTTTTTTTCGACTTGCTTTTCTTTTTCTTCAAAGTCCTGAGGCTTTTGCTTTTTTGGATCTTTCTTTTGCTTATCTTTACCTTGTTGATCCTTTTCTTTATTCTCTTTTTGTTCCCCGTCTTTTTGCTGATCGTTATTTTGATTTTGATCATTCTGCTGTTGATCTTCGTTTTGCTGTTGATCTTGGTTTTGCTGTTGATTTTCCTGATCTTGCTGCTGTTGCTCTTTTTGTCTTTGAGATTGTTCTTGTTTCAGAGCAAATAGAATATTTTCTCGAATAATTTTTTGAACTTGAGTATTATTGAGGTTTTCTTTATAAAGATTTTCTAGATTTTTTAACCCCTCTTTAAAGTTTCGAGCACCGATTTGGCTAGTTCCAAAATTAAGCTTATAAGGGACTTCATCTGTATTTCGAATATTTTCCTTATAGAGGATACTTGCTGTCTTTAAATCACCTGCTTTCATTAATTTAAGAGCAAGATTAAGCGTTTCTTCTCTTTTAACCTTCCCAATTTTTAAATTTTCCAATTCTTTAACTAGCTCAGGGTCGAGTTCTGGAGCTTCTTCATTTGCCCTAATCTGAGGATTAAAAATAATCAAAACCAATAAGGGGATTATAAAGCTTTTTCTTAATTTTAAAATATAACTTAAACAAAGAATCAGAACTGCCACTAGAACAATCCAATGACCATAAACTGGTCGTGAGGTAATTTTCCCCTTAGCTAATTTTGCCTCAAAATTATTTCTAAAAAAGTCTAAGATCTCTTCCGTTGGTATCGAATAAGAAGAAACAACCCAGTACTTATAATTCTCTACCATCTCTCCAAATTTTTTAAGATAGTTTTCATCCAGTTTAGATACAACCTTTTGACCATTAAATGTTTTGTAACCTCCAAAGGAATTATTTCTTCTTCTTATTGGAATTGGCCCTCCATTGAGTGAACCTACTCCAACCATTACTAAATTTATGTCTCCATCGATTCGTTGAATGGGTAACCCCTCATGTTCTTCCGCGTCGGTAAAGACCAGAATATTTCCTCCAACTTTCTCTATGTTTCCTTTATTTTGTTTAAAGTACTGAACAGACTCCAGCACGGCT
This sequence comes from uncultured bacterium, assembly GCA_965365285.1. Taxonomy (GTDB): domain Bacteria; phylum Bdellovibrionota; class Bacteriovoracia; order Bacteriovoracales; family Bacteriovoracaceae; genus JAURDE01. The sequence continues at coordinate 6,257 of CBDUBC010000004.1, read as the reverse complement.
TGGCTGATATTAGAGCCACCGTTTAGGACATCGAGTCCCGAAAGCCCCGCAACCCGACTATCAAGAAGGTCTAGATCGTCTGTAAAAGGAACTATTCTTTTTTGTGTATCAGAAAAGAGAACAACAGCGATTTGATGACCAAAAGCATTTTTAATAAAATGCCTAGCGAGTAGTAGAGATTTTTCATAACGATTTGGTCGAATATCCTCAACGAGCATACTTGCCGAGGAGTCAATAATGATAATTGTCCTTTGATCTGGAATTGTAGTCTCTACTTTCTCTTCAGGACCTCTTAAGTCGGTTAGAGAAAAAAGAAGAAGGCCTAATCCTAAATAGTAAAGAAATCGGCCTAATTTATTTTCAAGACTTGGTAAATAAAACCAGTGATCTTTAACCCAATTGATAAAGGATCGTTCATTTTTATTTTTCCATACAAAGAAAGCGACAAATACAATTATTAAAGCAGGAATAATGGCCGCATTCATTAGTTTCATACGACCTCCCTTAATAGACTAAGACGAAGTGCTTCTACTATTAGTAGGAGAATGACTCCCACTAAAAGATATTTAAAGTACAGCTCTTCATAAATAACTTTTCCACTTTGTTCTATTTCTGTTCTTTCAAGCTTTTCAATTTCAAGAAGCACATCTTTAAGAGATTCTTCACTTTGAGCAAGATAGGCCTTGGCCCCTGTAATGTCTGAAATCTCTTTGAGGGTCTTGAAATCAATACTCCCCCCTGGAATATTTTGATAGAAACGACCTCCTGCTCCAGCTGGTATTTGAGCATCATCACTTCCACCCACCCCAATAGTGTAGACTTTCATTTTTGCCTCTTTGGCCATTTCAGCTGCTTGAAGCGGTGTCATGGTTCCTACATTACTCACACCGTCTGTTAGAAGGATGACAACTTTATTTTTGGCAAGAGTCTGGGAGCCTCTCCCTACCGCCAACCCTAGGGCATCTCCAATATTGGTTCCACTGCCTAGAAACCCTACTTTAATCTCTTTAATAATTTGTTTAATAAGATTGAGATCTGTTGATAATGGTAAGAGAGTGAAGGCTTTTTCTGAAAAGATGATTATACCAATCCTATCTTTAGGTCTCAACATTACAAATTCTTCTATTTTTCTTTTAGCGGCTTCTAGCCGATTAGGCTCAAAGTCATTTGCCAGCATAGATCGAGAGACATCCACCACAAAAAATATATCATTTACTTCTATCGATGATTTTGAAAACCCCAACGGTTTTCTGGGTAAACTTAGAGATATACTAATCATAATCCAAGCAAATAGACCCGCAGCAAATAGTAGTACTCTTAAAAGACTTTTTGATTTTGAATTAATATCTTTAGGTAAAACTAATTCAGGCTTTTTCCTAAAATAAAAGAAATGAGCTGACCATAGGATCAGACCTAAAATACCGACAAGACTGTATAATAATCCGTTATATTCCATTTCTTTGTTCAATATCCTTTTTGAGCTTCATATAGCTCTCTGTAACAAATTGAATATCCTCTTCTAGTTGATCTTTTTTAAATTGAACCTGATTAATTCGGTGTCTAAACTCGCTGTATAGCTTAGGGTCATATTCTATAGTCATTAACCACTCTTCTCTTTGTTGGTAAATTTTAACGAGGTCTTCAAATTCTGAAGCTCTATTAAAAAGTCGCAACCAAGATTCTATTCTCTCTTTTTTCTTTTCCTCTTTTTCTCTTTTAACTTTTCGAGTTTTCCACAATTTATATAGTACTAGAGAGATGACAATGAATAAAAGAACAAGAATCGTCATCCATAGCTTCCACTCAAACTCCTTTGGGACTTCTTTTTGTTCAAGAAGACTAAAACCTTTTGGAACTTGAGGTTCACCGTCTTCGAGAATGAGGTTCATTTGAGAAATTTCTATTTCTTGTTGTCCAAGCTTTAACTTTTGAGGAGCAATAGGTTTAAAAACTACACCTCGCCAATGCGCCAAAATAACTTCTGAATTGTAGGGAGAAAGTTTAATATCTGTAATTTCAGAGATAAAAATACCCTCGAGGATAATTTTACCCTCTAGTCGTAAAAGATCATTATAATAACTTGTATTTGTCGGGTGAATGGAAATCTCTCCTTCAAAAACTTCACCATATTGAAGAGTTCTGTTAGTTCCATCCTTCATTCCAATCTTCGCGCGTGTTTGAGCATTAGCATGAAAAGAAAACAGTAAAATATTGATAATGAAAATAAACTTTAACATTTCAAAGCATTTCCTTCACAAAGGCTTCAAGATACCTTTCATGTATTTTAATTCGCTTAAGTTTTTCTTTACGGGGAAGTGAAATATCCTTATTTTCAGTTGATTGGACAATATGAAGCTTCCCTTTACCTGAGTAGTAATCTGTCATAGAGAAAAGAGAAAATGGAATCCTTTCTCCAAGATCAAGAGGAGAAAGAAGCTGAAAGCAATGAATATTACTTCGATAAAGAATTTTACTTAAATCATGCTCATTTAAAAAATCATTAAAGTCAGACAAGATAACAATTTCCTTTTTTCTTCTTAGTTCCGGTAATAAACCTACTAGGATTTTTTCACTTGGTACCTGGCTCGTTCTCTTAAATCCAATATTTATTTTTCCATCTTTATTAAGAAGGTTTTCCTTTTCAAGAGCCTTAACAAGCATAAAAATCCCTCGTTCTCCAGAGCACATAGGAAGGTGGATTATTTTATCTGTTATAAGTATAGGATGGACATAGTCCCCAGTTTCTTGAGCAAGTAAATTGATAAGACAACAAATCTCAATGGAGGCTTGTAGTTTAGAGACACCCTTATACCCCGTGAGCATCGTTGCAGAAGTATCAATCACAACAACGATTTCAACATTTCGCTCTTCCTCATAGGTTTTGATATAGGGATCATTTTTCTTAGCAAGTAATTTCCAATCAATATGACGGATATCATCACCGTGAGTGTAAACTTGATGCTCTTTAAATTGCAAACCACTTCCTCTGAAATGTGACTTTAACATTCCAATCGAATAGGAGTTTGAATTTTTAAAGATATTGGCCTTGATCGAGCCAACAACTTTTCGAACCTCTTCAAAATTCATTACATTACCGATTGAGCAATTCTAAGTGCTACATCTCTTCCATTTACTTTATCAATCGTTGCCTCATAGCTTAGGATAATTCTATGACCCATAACTGAAGGAATAATTTTCATTAGATCATCAGGAGAAACAAAGTCTCTTCCTGCCATGAATGCCATATATTTACTAATTCGATATAGCCAAATAGCGGCCCTTGGAGAGGCTCCGGCTAAAATAGCTCCATCAAACTCTGGGAGAAAACTCTTAGAAGACGGTCTTGTCGCTTGAATAATTCGAATTATAAGATCTTTGATTTTTTCATCTACGTATATATTGTCCGTAAGTTCTTGAACCTCCAGAAGATCATCAGAACTTAAAAGAGGCGTAAGATCTTTGATTGGATTTTTCTTTAGGTCGAGAATACTTTTTTCGGCATCAAAATGAGGATAATCTACAAAGATTTTCATCATAAAACGATCCATTTGGGCCTCAGGCAAAGGATAAGTCCCCTCTTGCTCAATGGGGTTTTGGGTAGCAAGAACAACAAATGGAGAAGCGAGCTTATGACTTTCTTCACCAATAGTTACTTGCTTTTCTTGCATAGATTCCAGAAGTGCCGCTTGAACCTTGGCAGGTGATCGATTGATTTCATCTGCAAGAAGAAGCTGAGTAAAAATTGGTCCAAACTTGGTATTAAACTCTTCGTTTTTTTGACTATAAATCATTGTCCCAATAAGATCAGAAGGAAGAAGGTCTGGAGTAAACTGAATTCTTCTAAAGGTAAGATCACACAATTTACTCATGGCCGAAACACTAAGTGTTTTTCCAAGACCAGGCATACCTTCGATCAAAAGATGCCCCTCACAAACCAGAGCTGCCAATATGGAATCAAGAAGCTCGTCTTGACCAAAAATTACCTTCTTAGCGCTATCGAGTGCGGTATTCATTTTTTCTCTGAGTAAATCACTCATTTAAACTCTCCTTAGTCTACGAGATATAGAATAAATTTAATATAAAAGCCTTTATCTAGAAAGTCCGCAAAGGGATGATCAGGACCCTGAATTCCTAAATCAATCATTTGTGCCTTTCTCGAATGCTGAGAGAAAGCTTTCTTTACACTTTGGTCTAGGTCATTGAAGTCGATATTTTTCGTACAAGACCCCACTGCGAACAAGCCAGGGCCATTGAGAAGACCAACACATTTTTGATGAATTTTATCATATCCACGCAAAGCATTAACTTTGGTATCTTTTCCTTTAGAAAAAGCCGGAGGGTCTGAGACAATGACATCAAATTTTTTACCTTCAGATCTACATTGATCTAAATAAGCAAAAACATCAGATTGAATGCACTCGCTTTCACCTTTAAATTGATTGAGTTCAATAGATTTTGGAATTGTTCCTACAATTGAGCTTTGATCAACAAAGTAGACCTTTTCTAGGCCGGCTCGAAAAAGGTGAAGTCCCCAGCTACCACAATAGCTAAAAAGATCCACTCCGGTTTTAAAAGATAGATCTAATTGCTTAATCGCTCGTTCTAATTTGAGACGATTTGGGGAATGATCATAGTAATAGCCATTTTTTTGTATAATCTCTCTTGAGAGATCATATTCAATTCCAGAGTCTACTATTTTAATGGAATCTAGTGCTTCAAAATCTTTGTTTTCAAAAGCAGGAAGTCCTTCAACAATCCTTTTTTTAGCATTATCAAAAAAGACAATCTTATGATCTTTATAAGAATTTTGAATAATCATTCGAATCTCTTCTCGAAACCGGTCCATTCCAGCTGATGAAATTTGAATGAGAATGACATCCTTATACATGTCAACGATAAGACCTGGAAGTTGGTCAAAATTTCCATAGACTAGACGAGATCCCTGTCTTTGATTTTTAAAAACCATTCTCTTTTGAATTGCAGTTTGAAGAGAATTTTGAATTTGAGCCTTTATAAACTCCGGTTCATTTTCCTGAGAAAGATCCCTTTGTTTATACTTCCCTGCGACTCGAAGGCACGGAGACTTATCTACGAAAGGATTAACACAAACAAGATAACTATAGTCCTTAGAAAAGTGAGGAATAAAGGCCCATTCTCCTGGAATGAACTGAGAAATCGTCTGATCAAGATCTCTAGAGTAAAACTCCAGTTGCCCTTTTTCTAGTTTTTTAAAGGAATCTTTTTTTAGTTTGATCTCTCTCAAGGGATAAGCTCCTACTTAACTTCATAATCTGAAAAAGTAACAAGAGAAATCACCTCTTGCTTAGGTGCCTCTTTCTTATCCTTATCTTGTGGCATAATCACTTCATAAATTGTTTTAATCTGTAATTGATCTAAGAAATAATGGTTTTTAACTTTTTGATAAGTAAGAGTATGAATTGTTTTTGAACTTTGAATTCCTTTAATAGCGCTCACTGTGTACTCGTCTAGAACGTATTTGCCCCCACTCCAATCCGTCTTTATAAAATCAAAATCAGAGTTAAGAGTACCTACTGGACTTTGTGCCTTAATCTTTTGAAGAACTCCACTTTTATCAAAAGTAAGATACATTTCAGAGGCAATCTGCTTATAAGTAGGGTCAAGTGCCTTGATCACCGTATCTCCTTTTTGAGAATAATAAGAAACCGTGTAACCTTTAAATTTATCGATGAGAGGCATAGGAATGACAAAATCGATTCGATTGGAAATAAGAGAAATAAGCTCATTCTTTAACTCAATGAATCCATCAGGAAGCCCATGAACTTCAATTTTAAAATTTCTAGTTGGCTTCCAATGCACAAGAAAATAAAGATCCTTTCTTGGCTCCCAGTTAAATCTTTGGTTGAGCATCTCTAGAAGATTAGAAACTCTCACCTTAAAACTCATTTCCTTGATCCCCTTGGCAGTTGGATTATAGAGTTTATTATCAAAGTTTCGAAGAAGATTGATCTCACTCGCAGATAGCGAAAGAGAAAAAAGAATCATAAAAAAAGCAATAATTTTCATAACTTAATCTTTAAAAAAGGTTTAAATACAGCTTAACATTTCCTTACTAGCTCTCACAATAAGATGAAAGATATTCCTTCCAGTCCGAACGATACGGAACAACAATATGTTTTTCTTTCTTATAGATGACCTTCCCGCTTGCCCCTTTCACTCCTTTTAAGTTTTTTACTTGAGTATAAATAAGGGGTATTTCAAGAATATCTAGACCTCCT